>NZ_CP054140.1:1146250-1472500 GCF_016446285.1 Desulfobulbus oligotrophicus | reverse complement strand
ACCTGATCGCCTCAGGGTATCATCCAGGCACTGGGCCTGTTTCATCCGTCTATCCACACAGAAAGACATTCTTTTTTACAAAAAAAATCACATACTGCAAAACGATCTTTATCGGGTAAACAAAAAGCCCCCACGCTGCCGTGTCTGCGAAATGATTAAACCTAATTAAATTAGGTGGGCAAGGTCTTGGTTGACTGCTGGAAATCTAAACAGATTTCCATAGATCAACCTGAAGACTGCCCTTTTTACGAGAGTTGGCTCAATACTCCGCAGATCACCAACAGAGTAGGGGCATGACAGGTTCGTTCTCTACTAACTATAAAGTTGAAACAAAAAATTACTATTCAGAAAATCTCTTTTTCCTTTAATCCTCCTGCTGTAGAGATTTTCTGAAGTAAACGGCTGACCACCGATTCCTGAGCCGATCGATATTCCTCGAACTCACGATGCAACTGCACATACTTTGCAGCCATCCGTAAACAGCCCAGAACCAGCATCTTACTGGAGGGAACTGAGCCACGATTCAGGTTGCCATCACTTTCCAGCTCCTGTCGAAGCAGCTGTATAACCGACTCAACCTCTTCTTCCGTGGAGTTACTGTAGAAAGTAAACTCTTGCCCAAATAACTGAAAGCGTACAAGACGATCTTGCATCAGTGTCAATAAATTAAGTTAATCAAAACTTTCTTCACCTTCATTTTCACCTCTGAACAACGAGCCTTGTATACTGTCACCGGAAAAGTCATCTCTATCATGAGCTCCCCCTTGCTCTGTCTCCCACTCCTGAATGCGTGTCAGCAGGTCTGAAACCCTGTTCCCGACCTCTGTGCGTTCAGTGCTCAAGTTAAACACGTTGTTTTTGAGATCTGCACATTCCGCATCCCGTTCTCGCAAGGTTTCCTGCAGGGCGTGATAGTCCGCTTTAAGTTGGTTAAATTTGGTCAGCAAATTGTCAACAAAATTCTCAAGGCGAATAAGTTCTGCATTATTATCCATGTTACATCCTTTACATTTTTAGTTATTCAAAAAGTAAATCTTCTAACCTTATGAAATTATGGCAATAACTACAAATTTCCAACGTATGTGTAACTATACAAATCAAGCGGTCTGTACGCAACAACTTTACAGGCTACCTGAAAATATCCCCTCCAAAAACAGAGAGGCATTCATTATACTGAATAAATCAGAATGGTTACACGAGTTGCCATTTAAAATCGATGAACCATTGGCCAACGGGAAACCGCATGGATCCCCGGGCTTTCTCGATTCATGACCATCCTTCCTGTTTACAGCCGAAAAAAGGCACCTGTCTTGGAAAACAGAGTCGTCACAGACGCGAATAACTCCATGACAACGGCTGACCGCCGGCATAAGGCATGTACCCATGGAATGGACGTGGATCTCCATCAAACACCAACGGTAAAAACAAACGGTCTCCTTCCCACATCGGGAGCGTGGCAAGCGTATCAACAGCATGCCAACCAAGCTCCCCTTCCTCATTGATTAACCTGGGGATACCGGAAAAGACCGTAATCAAAAAAATAAATCCAAGCCAGTTCTCCCCGTTCGGGCCGAATCCGGTCCAATTAATTGTCCCGCGCAGCTGCAGCTCGACACAAGTAAGACCGGCCTCTTCCCAGATCTCCCGGCGCATACAGGCAACGACATCTTCATCAGCTTCCATTTTTCCGCCCAGCCCATTATACTTGCCGTAATGTTGGTCTGCAGTGCGGGCATTTCGATGAACAAGCAGGGTTTGCCGCCCATCAGGAGAAACTATATAGCCAAGGGTACCAATAATCGGCATGTACATAACTTGACGCAATTGAAGTCTTTTTCCTACAATAGAAGTTATCGATTCGACAGTATCTATGGCTTAAAGACACAGAATACGATATCCTGTTTACAAGTGAACAAGTACGGCCTGTCTTTTACCAACGCGGAAATACATGTACCATGAATTCCATTGTATCGAAAAAAGAAAGTAACACCTGGTTTTCAGTTTTTACCGTTACAGTCTTCCTCGTTCTTATCGTTCACCTGCCAGTCTACGCAACAGAGAGGTTTCCTGTTTATCCCTGTATAAAATCCCATGTTAAATTCTGGGAGAATGTCTACGGTCGGTACTCCACTCGCCAGGGAATCATTCATGACAGAGACAACCTTGGAAAGGTGTACACTGTTATTCATCTTGTCGAAGCAAAAACAAAAAATGCCGAACAAATAAACAGACAACGCGTTGAACTTGCCAAAGAGCAGATCAGGGCCATTCTCTTGAGACTTGGTAATGGTTTGCCACCGAGAACACCGGAAGAACGCCGCATAGCATCACTGTTTCCTTCCAATCGACCTGCAGCGTATCATGCTGCTCAAGAGACGATCCGCTTCCAGCTGGGACAAAGTGATCGTTTTTACGAAGGCGTTATCCGTTCGGGTAAATATCTACCAACATTCAGAAGAATTTTCATTTCCAAAGGCATGCCATCCGAGCTTATCTACCTGCCCCATGTTGAATCCTCATTCAACCCCAAAGCCTACAGTAAGGCTGGTGCTGCCGGTCTCTGGCAGTTTACCCGTTCAACCGGCAAAGAATACCTGACGGTTAATGAACTCGTTGACGAACGTTATGATCCCTATACCGCCACCGAAGCTGCTGCACAACTGCTTAAAGACAACTTCAACAAGTTGCACTGCTGGCCACTGGCACTGACCGCGTATAACTATGGCCGAAATGGGACAATGCGGGCAAAAAAAGAAATGGGCACTTATGAAAGGATCTTTACTTCTTACAATCAGGGGGCATTTAAATTTGCATCCCGTAATTTTTATTCTGAATTTATAGCCGCCTTGCGTGTAGCACAACAAATCGAGAAAACTCACAAATTTTCGCTCGAACGTCCAGAACCCATCATCACTTTACGGCTGAAAAACGATACACCGGTCAAACAGATACAATCTTATTATCGACTGTCGGCCGAGCAGTTCTCCAGACTCAACCCTGCTTTACTTCGTCCTGTCCTTAATGGCGAACACGCGGTTCCCGGTAACTACCTCGTTCGTCTCCCCGCCGACAAGCAAAACTCGTTGCGTCTTGCACGCCAACGATCTACTGTAGAGCAGTCACGACTATAAAACCAAGCGACCAAAACAGAATCTTCTGTACCACTTCTCACAACAGCTCCCCTTATACACACCATGGATATTTCAAAAACTATTCAAGATCTCAAAAAGAGGCCTGACTTTGCAGACAACGTTGGCATGATCCTCGTTCACAACGGGATCGCCCGCAACTGGTCTCGCAACAGCCGTCAAGATGTAATCGCACTGGAAACCGTTGTTAATGAAGAAAAGATTACCCAGCTAAGACAGGAGTACCTTGAGCGGCCGGGAATTTATGAGATAATAATCGAAACCCAATCCGGGACGTTTACCCCTGGGGACGATCTTCTGTTCATTGTGGTGGCCGGTGATATCCGGGAAAATGTAAAACCGGTGTTGGCCGAGTTACTCGACAGGGTTAAGTCAGAAGCCATCAGCAAAAAAGAGCTCACCAGATAATTTCTTCCCGGCCCTGTTGTCGACGTTCAGTCTTTTTGAGGGAGCTATTCTATGTCTTCGGCTCAATTACTGATTGAAAAATCGAAAACCGTTAGAACACTCCCCCATATAGCCACAAAGCTGGTCCAATTGATGAACGACGAGGAATCCACCCTCCAGGACTTTGAACAGGTTATTCGACTCGACCCAACACTTGTCGCCCGCTTGCTGACCCTGGTCAACAGTTCATTCTACAGTCTGAGTAGAAAGGTTGACTCAATTTCGCGGGCAGTTGCCCTTATGGGCATGAAAAACCTCCACAACTTCGTGATCAGTGACGCTATCTGGAAGATTTTTCGTGGCCATTCCGAAATGAATGGATTTTCTCCGGAACGCCTGTGGTTGCACAGTGCAGCCACCGGCACATGCTGTAAAATGATTGCTGAGCGTATTTTTTCGATCAATGGCGACGACGCCTATCTGTGCGGTATCTTACACGACATCGGTTTGATTGTTATTTTAGATGCAGAGCCAGTTGCCTTTTTACAACTCATAGAGCAACTTGAGCCGGATTTCCCTCCTCTGATCACCGTGCTTGAACAGCAACTTCTACAGACCGATCACTGCGAGATTGGGTACACACTTGCCAAAAACTGGCAGATGTCCACTCCGATTGCTGAAGCTATTCGTGATCATCACCTGGATTCCGTATCGCTAATTTCACCGCAATCACCCACCGGTATCCTGCAAATAAGTGAATACATCATTGACCAACTGAACTTTTCAGCCATTAACGACAGGATACCAGGCCAGTTGAACACATCACTGGCAGACCATATTCAAGATAACATTGAAGAATATAAGGTGCTTGCCGCAGATCTCCCCGAAGAGTTAGAAAAAATAAAAGATGTCTATGGCGTGTGAGGTTTCCTTATGCTGACTGCGCCGCTGTTTGCTGATTTTGCCGACCCACTTGGTGACCTGACGCTAATCCACGCACATCTGGTGCAAGAAGTTGATGACCATTCTTTTTTCTGTCTTAATCATTTCGGCCACCATATAGCCTCCGCCGATTTCCCTTTGCCCACCCCACTGGCAATCTCTTGCATTCAAGACAATAAACAAAAATTATCTTCAGGTACCTTTCAGCTCAAAGACCGAAACTACATCCTGTACCTTGTTCCGGACCTGCCGGGGTATGTTCTTGCAACTTCGGACACAAAAAAAATGAGCAACTGCTCCACTCCCTGGGCTGCGTCCGCCATCCGTCTGGCGATTCGCCTGTTTCTGGTCCAGCGTGAAGCAAATGAAACAACTAATCGGCTTCGAATTCAAAAAAAACAATTTGACCGTAAATCTGAAGTCCTGGAAAGAAAATTTCAGGAAATAATGGCGGAAAACGAACAAAACTACAGAAAGATACAGGAACAACAGCTCAACTATTCCGAGACATTACAGGCAGAAATTCACAAACAAACAGAAGAATTGCTTCTCGCCAAAAAAGCTGCGGAAGCTGCAAATATCGCCAAAAGCGAGTTTCTTGCCGCCATGAGCCATGAAATCCGCACCCCGATGAATGGCATTATCGGTTTTACAGATATGTTACTGGATACTGCACTTGATACGGAGCAGGAAGAGTTTGCTCAGACAATCAAACACAGTGCCGACGCCCTCCTCTTCTTGATCAACGACATCCTCGATTTTTCAAAAGTAGAGGCTGGAAAGCTCACGCTTGAAAGTGTCAGCTTCGATCCGGAGAGCATTGCCCAGGATGTGTGTGATCTCATACATCCCAAAGTTGCTTCTCAGTCCGTGGAAGTTCTCTGCCGGGTTGACGATACCGTTCCTGCCGCTGTGACAGGAGATCCCGGTCGATTCCGCCAGGTGTTGCTGAACCTCATGGGGAACTCGGTCAAATTCACTAAACAGGGTGAACTTGAACTGTCACTTATGACCGCTAAAGAGACAGAGGATACCATTACCCTGCATACAAAAGTTCGCGACACCGGCATAGGGATTCCCGCAGACAAGCTCGAATCGATTTTCGAGACGTTCCAACAGGCTGACGGCTCCACAACAAGGAAGTACGGCGGTACAGGATTAGGCCTTGCCATTTGCCGCAAGATTGCAAGCCTTATGGATGGTCATGTGTGGGCAGAAAGTACGGTTGGTCAAGGCAGTACCTTTCACTTCACTGCACAATTTAAAAAAGTTGCACATCAACAGGCGAAAGATTTCAAAACAGTTGCATTAACCGGCAAAAGGATTCTCCTTGTTGACGACAACCCCAACAATCTGGACATTCTCAGCCATACTCTTCGCTCCGCAGCATTTAAGGTAACTACGGTCAGCGACAGCAGTACGGTTCCTGCACTTTTGCGTCAATCGTACAGGCAGGGCGTCTCGTTTGATCTCATCATCCTGGATATGCACATGCCGGATCCGGATGGCAGCACGTTAGCTCATCTCATACGGCATCACATTCCCGAAACAGCCGATATTCCCCTGATAGCTCACACCTCTTTTCAGGAGAAAAATGTTCGACATTGGGAAACAATCGGCTTCGACGCCATTCTAAGCAAACCCATTAGACGGGAGACGCTTTTCAAAACTATAGAAAAGCTGCTTAGCACTGATGAAAGAGCTGCAGGAACCACCTCTGCCGGAAAAACTTCAACGAACGGAATCAGTGCCCTAAAAAAACCTTCATCAACGGCACGGATACTATTAGCCGAGGACAATCCGGTTAATCAAAAGTTGACCGTACTGATTCTCAACAAACTGGGCTATGAGGTCGAAGTCGCTGCCGATGGTCGCAAAGCTGTGAATACTTACACAGCCAGTCCCGATGATTTTGATCTTATTCTTATGGATGTTCAAATGCCGGAAATGGATGGTCTTGCCGCCACCAGAGAACTGCGCAGCAGAGGGTTTGAGGCTGTTCCTATCATTGCGATGACCGCCAATGCGGTGAAAGGTGACCGGGAAATCTGCCTTGAAGCAGGGATGAACGACTACATTGCCAAACCGGTTAAACGGGAACTTGTCGACGAAACTCTTGAAAAATGGCTGCAGCACAGGTTGGGATGAACACGGGTAAGATCATGAACGAGACGGTGCATATCTCCTCCTCTCAGACAAACACTCCGGCAGTGTCCAGCAGAACAGCCCGATTACACCGTTGGGCTTTCAGATCTTCACCAGCAAGCAACAGGGTGACTGAATTCATCCGGATCAGCATACGCATTCTACTGATCATGAGCGATGAGTTCAGGAAAACCAACCTGGCCATCAGAGCGTCCTCGCTCACCTATTTAATACTTCTTTCTCTTGTCCCCATCCTGGCTCTCAGCACCTCGGTCTTAAAGGGCCTGGGCAGCGACGAACAGCTCAAACAAGCGGCAATCCGTCTGATTGATCAGCTGGAGCAACCATCCCTGCACATACAAAAATCAGCAGCACACAGCGAAAACGATGCAACGGCTCCAGCTCCTCCTGCAACAAAGACTGATGCAGCACCGGTAACGGCACATCTTCACAAGGCTGTCGACATTGTCTTTCAATACGTTGATCGAACCAACTTTGCCGCTTTGGGTGCCTTTGGTGTACTTGGGCTCATTATTGGAATTCTCTTTGTATTAGCTTCCATTGAGGAAGCCATGAATGTTATCTGGCACACATCTGAAGGCCGTCCTCTTTTCCGTAAAATCATGGACTATCTGGCACTGCTCATCCTGTTGCCCCTGTCACTTAACATAGCCTTAGCAGCTGAAACCATTCTCGCCCATCAGAGCATCATGGACAAATTGAATGCTCTTCTGCCTTCCGCGCTGATGCTCATCATCAGCATCAAAATGGCACCCTTTGTCTTTATCATTCTGACCCTGATGACAATGTACCTTTTTTTCCCCCATACAAAAGTCAAAGCTTCCGTCGCTTTTGCCGGTGCCTGTTTTGCATCAGTCTTTTGGTTTGCTTTTCAAAAACTCTATGTTTTCCTGCAAATTGGGCTGGCAAACTACAACGCTATCTACGGGTCCTTTGCCTCCATTCCCCTCTTTCTGATCTGGCTGTATATCGGCTGGACCTTTATTCTTCTCGGAGCGTCCCTTGCCTATGCGTTACAGCATCACAGGTATTATCATTTTTCCGAAACAGTTCTTTCACCGCAAAGGCAATTACAGGTAGCCGTTGATGTCCTGGAAATTGTTCATGATCAATTTTCTCGACGTGCCGCCACTTCCCTTGCATTTTTAAACAGCCGATTGCCACAGATTCGACGAAGCGATGTTCGGCAGACAGTCACCCGCCTGTTACATGGGGGCCTGCTTGTACGCATTCAAAACAAAGAAGATAATGAATCCTTTATGCCGGCAACCTCGATAGATGCATTCACGGTCAGTGAAGTCGTAAAACTTATCTTTGGCAACGAAACACCTTGTGATTCGACCGGCGGTTCTCTTGCTCAACAGGCTGTACATGCTGCTGCCCGGTCAGTCGATTTTTCTCTAGGGAAAGATACGAGCATCCATTAATTGCATCTGTCTCTTTCGTATTCCTCATCTGTACGAATTTCCTGGCCGCACTGAAAACAAGCAGCTGTTTTTATGCCCCTAATTTCTATGAACATATCGAATAGTATTTGCCTTAGCACCTGTTATCAACAGCCTTACGCATACCGCCTTTCCAAGGAAGTCATTGATTTTTTCCTATTTTGATATATAGTGCTGCCACAAATTGAACTGTTTTTACATCATCTAACGGAGGTTACAATGGCTGACGATAAAAAAACCAATGTTTGTCCCACCTGCAACGGTAAGGGAGTCATCGAGGGTGTTTGCGAGACAAGCAGTGAGTGGCAAGGAAAAACAGATGACGGTCAAGTTTGTACCCCTGACCAAAAGTGTCCGACATGCAAGGGGACAGGAAAAGTCGCCGGCTGAAAAACCTCTGCAGGCTTTACCATGTCTAAAATCAACACGCGGTAGCCCCACACTATCTTGCCCAAGGGCTTGACGCACCAGCCGCTACACCTAGCCCACAGAACACAGAAGCCGTCCGGCATGTCGTAACAATTTGCCGGATGGCTTATCTCTCTTTTCTGAACAATCGGATTTCGCTCAACTCTCCCATAATCCACGTTCCTTTCAATCCAAGCCCAAAAAACTGAAGACGAGAAACATCAGATACAGGGGAACTGACCATCCCTGAAATTGGATTTCCTGCCTGTCCCTAGAACTACCCCGCCAGCTCTGCTCCGGCAGCACAGCTCACCACAGCCGGCTCAACAGCAGATCATGCTGCTGAAGGGATAGAGTAATAATGGGTATGAATTTACCGATATACACACACCGATACTCCAAGAACAAGGTGTTGGTTCCTCTTTTGAAAAGTCTGGATGAGGGCCGACCGGCACGGATTTTCGTGTCGGCCGGCAGAGGATGAGAGGGTTGATTCTTACAGGTTTTCTTATCAGGAAAAGTGTTTGAAGATCAGTATATCCCCCTGTACTTCTTGCTCTGAAAGCGCAGGGGAGACGATGTCTTCTATCGGTCTCTGGAACCAACCTTCTGGGGTGAGATTAAAAAACGTTACTGCTGTATAGACATCTGCTTACTCTGCATCAGAATTATAAAAATTTATTAGCCTCCATATGTAGCACCAAATCCAGCATCCTATTGGAATACCCCCACTCGTTGTCGTACCAACTCATAACTTTCACGGTTGTACCCAATACTTTGGTGCATAGTCCATCAACAATGGAGGAGCGGGGATCTCCCTGAAAATCAATGGAAACCAACGGTTCTTCCGTGTACCCCAGGTATCGGTTGGCAGCATCAGACAGGGCTTTGTTGACCTCTGAAACTGTGGTCTCACGTTCCACCTCGATCACAACGTCAACAAGCGAAACATTCGGGGTAGGAACCCGGACCGCCAACCCATCAAATTTATTCTTCAGCTCCGGAATGACCAAAGATACGGCGGCAGCGGCACCGGTTTTCGTTGGTATCATAGACAGAGCAGCTGCCCTGGCCCGACGCAGATCAGAATGCGGAAAGTCAAGGATCCTTTGATCACCGGTATAAGAGTGTATCGTGGTCATCAGCCCGCGTTTAATCCCAAAATTAGCAAGAATAACCTGAGCAACCGGTGCAAGGCAGTTCGTGGTACAAGAGGCATTGGAGACCACATGATGCCGGGTGGGATCATATTCATCCTCATTCACCCCCATGACAATGGTTTTAACCTCTCCCTTGGCCGGTGCCGAAATAATGACCTTGCCGGCCCCGCCGTCAATATGTGCCTTCGCAGATTCCAGATCACGAAACAAGCCGGTGCACTCAAGTACGTACTCAGCCCCCAGAGTCGCCCATGGGATCTCGCCGGGTTTACGGAAACTGGTGATCGGGATGTTCTTCCCGTTTACAACAATACTGTTTTCAGCAACAGACACATCGTGCAAAAATCGACCCATCACTGAATCATACTTCAACAGATGGGCTATGGTTTTGACATCAGTTAAATCGTTGATACCGACTATCTCAATGTCTGCAAAAGCAGTGTCTTCACTCAAGGCACGAAAAATATTCCTGCCGATCCTACCAAAACCATTGATACCTACCTTTATAGCCATAACATACTCCTTGTATAAATTTGTTCCGACGAACTGTTGTATTTAGTCACTGGTAATCACAGCCTTTGCTCCACTGGTTAGTCTGTTTTCCTCAGCACAGTGACAGTTTTTTAGCTCCTCTCTGGTCCGAAGGCTCAACTGCTTTTTGCATATATTAAGCACACCCAAAATTAAGCACGGACGATAACTGCCCGCCAAGTGAAACAATAAAACAAGCTCGTCAACATTCTGTCAAGCAGCCATTCCAGCACAATCCAGCTGGATGCGATACAATTCCGTGGCACACAGCAAAAAACCTTTAAAACTCTCCGGCTGCCATCTTTTTTGCCCGTTGATAGAGTTCCAGGTAGGCAACCATCACTTTTTGCCAGGTATGAAGTTGCATAATTCGCTGCACAGCGGTCATCTGCATTGATCGTAAAACATGGGGTCGTTGCTGATACACGCGTACGGCTTCCAGAAGTGCATCAGCAAGCACTGTCGGCGTATTGTGCTGGTATGAAAAACCTGTCTCTTCGTGCACAACCTTAACCAATCCCCCAACATGGTGGACTATGGGTATATTGCCGAAAAGCTGGGCAATGTAATCGGTCAGACCACATGGCTCATAACGAGATGGAATAATAAAAAAATCACCGGCTGCATAGACTTTGTTTGCCAATAGTGGATCATAGCCCTTCAGAAAACAAACCCTTCTTTGAAACGACCCTGATGTTGCCAATCGCTCGATATCCACTTCGAACTCCCGCATCCCTGAACCAAGAAAGAGCACCTGAACAGCTGGATCCTGCCCCAACACCTCATGTAAAGCGCGGATAAAGATATCAACCCCCTTTTGCAAAGTCAGTCTGCCGACAAAGGTGCAAAGAGGCCTTTCAACATCATTGATCAGCTCACCGTACTGTCTGACCTGCTCCCAGGAGCCGTGGGCGGCTATTGCTGTAAGCAGATCAGCCTTGCATACTCTCTTCCCTTCAAAATCACCGTTAAACACATCGTAACGTGCCGCTATCCCTAATTGCTCGGCAAAACGAGGATCAAATGAACCAGGATCAATGCCATTGGTAATACCGGCAAGGGTGACACCTCTTTCCAAGAGGGCATGGCCAAGCCAGCCTGTCCGGGCATCTTCAGACGTCTGCTGTAATTCCAGGGCATACTGCTGACTGACCGTATTTATGACAGCATAATCCGCAGCAGCCATGAATGGATCAAAACTATCGTCTAATATCCCCCCCTGCACCACTCTTTCAGGAAGGCCTGTGATGGCTTGCGCAAACTTTAAATCGCCAATCTCCTGATGATACCCCTTCCCTGCATTATGAATGGTGACCACTGCACCTGTTCGACGGAAGTAATGACGATAACCAGCAGCTTCACGCATGATGGCGGGTAAGGTCGCCGAATGCCCATCGTGACAGTGAATAATATCGGGATGCTCATCAAGAAGAATCATCAGATCAAGGGCCGCTTTCTGCAGAAGGGTATTCATCGCAAAGAAATCATAGTGGCCCCGGCCCTTTTGCTGCCAGACAACTTCGCCTTCATCCTCCTCAGTATAGGTATAGACGTCTCGCTTTGTCGCATAACGATCAGCTTCCACCAGGAAGAGTGTTACTCCATTACGTTCGGTTTGCCAGACGGCGACGGGTTCTCGTCGCTCTTCATCCGCATAATCCATATCAACGTGAAAGATATGGTCATACCGCCGTGCACCGATGCGACCACTTGTCTGCGTAACGGGAAGGAGCCGACAACCGAGACGTTCGGTATTCATGAACCCGTAGCGGGGCAGCACCACGCGTACCATGCAATCAGCATGGGTAACCAATGTCTCAGCCAACTGGCGGCAGACATCCTTAACACCACCGGCTCCGGCCAGCTGATCATATTCACGGGTTACCATCCAAACACAACGGATACGGTTGTCTTGCTCCCCTGATAGCCCTGACACTTTCATACACTTTATCCCTTCTGCTTCTATGTATTTTTATCTTACAGGATAACTCTTCTCATGGATTCACAGGTCATCAGCTGTCCGTACCAACCACCTGTAAGATCTGGTCGGCCAGTTGTTCCGGTGTACTGTTGTCTGTGAGCAAACGCAGATCTGAACCTGTTCGGTAAAGAGGGGTGCGCCGTTCCAGTACTGTGCGAATTTCATCTGCAACAGTCTGGTCTGTTAAAGAGGGGCGCAGCTGCATGGAGTGAGGGTCATCCTGCAATCTTTGCTCAATGGTTTGCATAGCAGCGTCCAGCCAGACCACAAATCCATGTTGACGAAGTTGCAGCCACTCCTGCTGATGCTCGATTGCACCACCACCGGTCGCTAAAACCGTATGCCGGATGGTCTGCAACTCCCGGAGCAGTTTCGATTCGGATTGCCGAAAACAGTGCCAGCCATGACGGGCCACAACTTCCGAAATTGAAGCACCGAACCGTTGCGTCAGCAATTCGTCCATATCAAGAAAATTCCATTGTAAACGGGCGGCCAGGATTCTTCCCACCGTGGTCTTACCGGTTCCGCGAAAACCCGTCATTATGATATTGTTGCATGTTTGTTGTTTACACATGGCGTCAGCATAAAGGAAAGAGCACCAGCCCTTCAAGAGGAAAGGGCTCTTTTCTTTTTTTCTTTTCTTTTTGAGAAGATATCCTTACTATCTGGTGACAAACCCTCTAACATCTTCTTACTGCAATCATGGAATATAAAGATTACTATAAAATATTAGACGTTTCACGTGATGCTACCCAAGACCAGATAAAACAGGCCTATCGAAAGGTAGCCCGTAAATATCACCCCGATGTCAGCAAGGAAACCAATGCTGAAACTAAATTCAAGGAGATTGGTGAAGCCTATGAGGTGCTGAAAGATCCTGAAAAACGAGCTGCTTATGATAAATTCGGAACGAACTGGCAGCATGGACAGGACTTTGAAACACCTCCCAACTGGGACGCAGGCTTTGAATTTAGCGGAACCGGGTACTCTGCAGGTGATGCCGGCGATTTCAGTGATTTTTTTGAAGCACTGTTCGGGCATGCCCGCACGGAGAGCCGTCAGGACCGTAACGTGCGCATGCGAGGCAGTGACCAGCATGCAAAAATTGTTATTCCCATTGCTGATGCGTATCACGGCTCCCGTCAAACCATTACCTTAAGCAGACCTGTGGTAGATACTACCGGACGGGTGACCACCCGCCCCCACATACTACATGTAACCATACCTAAAGGCATTGTCGCGGGGCAGCGTATTCGCCTTGAAGGGCAGGGTTCACCCGGGTATGGAGAGAACATGGGCGGAGATCTTTATCTGGAAATCTCTTTTCAGGAAGACCGGCTCTTTCATGCCGAAAAAAGAGATATTCATCTTACTCTCCCCATCAGTCCATGGGAAGCAGCCTTAGGCGCCAAGGTTACTGTGCCGACTCTTGGCGGTAATGTCCAATTAAAAATTCCACCGGGATCACAGGCCGGTAAAAAACTTCGACTCAAGGGCAGAGGTCTCTGCACAGCCAGCCTCCTTGGCGACCAAATCGTCACATTACAGATTGTGGTACCAGAGGCACAGAATGAAGAGCAACGAGCCCTCTACCGTACCATGGCGGAAAAGATGGCGTTCAACCCACGTGCCGGACTGGAGAGCTAAACAATGACTGAACAAACGATTTACATTCAAGGTGTCGTGTTTAATGAAACAACCCGCTGCACCTTGTCCGACCTCTGCAGACTTTGCAATGTCAATACCGAGATGATTCACCAAATGATCGCTGAAGGCATCATCAGCCCGGAAGGACAATCAGAAATGGAGTGGCGTTTCACATCTCTTGCCATCAAAAGAGCACAAACAACAATGCGGTTGCACCGTGATCTTGAGGTCAATCTGCCCGGCTGTGCCCTGATCCTTGACCTGCTTGATGAGTTACAGGAATTACGCTGCCTTTCGCGGCGCCGGTAAACCAGAACTTCCAGTGTTTTCTTTTCTTCACCGTGTATCCACTGGCTGCTTTATTCCATCAGGTCGACATTGACTCATTCTTACTGGGTGGAATTGTAACAGCTGTACTGATTGCCCCGATTTTGTTCTGGAACCTCAGTCGCAGTCACCGACGGCACTGGACGTTGTCACATCGACTGGAACATGCACAGAAAACCTCTCAAAACAGTGCATCTGAACTTGAACGTCTGCAGGCAGAACACACACTGCTCACCAAAGAAGTACGCCGGCTTGATTTAGAAAACATCTCCTTACAGACAACCTGTACTGCCCTGCAACAGCAAACCCAGGAACGAAATCAGCTGTTCACCGAAGTCCGCCGGCAGATTGAACAGGATTTCCAGCTGTTGGCAGGAAAGATCATAACTGAGAAAGGTCAGGCCCTTACTGCTCAACACACCTCTGCTCTCACCATGCTCCTTCGTCCCTTTCACGGACAGTTACTGGAGTTCAAACGAAAGGTGGAAGAAATATACGACCAGGATCTCCGCGATCGTGTATCAATACTGAAAGAAATTGAACACCTCAAACAGCTGAACCGGCAAATAAGCATTGATGCGACCAACCTGACCGAGGCTCTTCAGGGGAGCAGTAAGGTACAGGGGCAATGGGGTGAGATGATTCTCACCAAACTTCTTGAGGCCTCCGGTCTTCGTAACGGTACTGAATTCGCGTTACAGGTCAGTTACAAGTCCGATGACGGATCAATCCTTCAACCGGATGCCCTGGTTTATCTGCCAGAGGATCGGACGATCATTATTGATGCCAAAGTCTCGCTCAAAGCCTTTGCCGAAGTGCACAGCGCCTCTGATGAGGCAGCCCGAACGCAACAGATCAAGTCGCATCTTGACTCGATCAAACGCCATATTAAACTCCTGGCAGCCAAACAGTATCAACAGTTACCAGGCCCCGGTGCCCTTGACTTCATCTTGCTGTTCATGCCGATTGAGGGGGCGTTCCAGCTCGCCTTGGAACATGATCCCGAGATACTTCTTTCCGCCATGGAGCAGAAAATCATCCTTACCAGTCCATCAACCCTGCTTGCCATCTTGCGCACCATTCATCATCTGTGGCGGATGGACGAACAAAACAGAAACAGTTTACTTATTGCCAAACAGGCAGGTAATCTTTATGATAAGTTCGTTGGCTTTACCGAGGCCTTTGAAGAAATTGGTCTTCGCCTCAATCAAACGCAGCAGGCATGGCACACGGCCCGAAACCGTTTAAGCACCGGCCGGGGCAATCTGATTGCCCGAACTGAGGCCCTAAAGCATCTGGGAGTGCAGACAAGTAGAAAACTCCCTGACTCTTTAACAAAAACGTCTTGCACGATTGGAGAATGATTATGAAACACTTGAGTATTTTTGCATTACTGGCCCTTTTACTCCTCTCTTCCTGTGCCACAAGGGGGCAAACAGGTGCGGCCGGTGGTGCAGCAGCAGGTGCTCTCATCGGCCAGGCAATTGGCCATAATACAGGCGCAACCCTCATCGGGGCAGCTGTAGGCGGCATGCTCGGTTATATTGTTGGCAACGAAATGGATAAATATGACCGTGAACAGCTGAACCATGCGTATGAACGAGGTATGTCCAACCAGCGCTCTTCCTGGGTAAATCCGGACAGCGGTAACCAATATGCGGTAACACCGCAGCCGGCCTATCAGGATGCGAGCTCCAGCCAGGTGTGTCGACGCGCTGAGATTGAAGCGATTATCGACGGTAAACGTCAGAAGACATACAGCACTGCCTGTCGTGACCAGTACGGTACATGGCAACTCCGGTAAGATCGTACGCAGTGCAGTGAGCCGACCATGGTTCGGGGCGAGATAGCTGTTATCACCGGCAAGCGGTTGGAGATGATAGACATAACCAACCGCTTGCAACACGAGGTGTCCTCTTTCGACTGTAAGGACGGCATCGTTATTCTCTACAACCCACATACAACGGCTGGCCTGTTGATTAACGAGGGAGCTGATCCGGATGTGCAAAAAGATATTCTTGGCGCACTGTCTCGGATCATCCCTTCGGACTACCCATACCTTCATGGTGAAGGTAATTCACCGGCTCATCTTATGACCGCTGTTACCGCCTCCTCTGTAACCCTGATACTGCAGAACAGGCGGTTACAACTCGGTACCTGGCAACGTCTTTTCTTCTGTGAGTTTGATGGTCCGCGCAGCCGGAAAGTCTGGTGGAAATTTCTGGCAGGGTAAGAAGATGTTTTTTGGACTTGACCGCACTACCGACGAAAAATCGCTTATCACCTTTCTGCGTCAGTTCAGTGATACGAACCTTCTCTCCTCTTTGGTACCCCGCATGAGCGAGGAAGAGATCCACCAGGTGGTTGATCTCCTGACAGTGATCATGCGCAACCACCTGAGCAGTGATGAGTATCACCGGCTCTTTCTCAACGAAGAGCATCAGCACCACTGATTGCCCAGAACAAACAGCACTCAATCATACCGCATGCACTATCCGACCGATCTACGCCAATATATTGATTTACTTAAAAAAAATAATCAACTGCTCACCATTGACGCACCGGTTGATCCGTACCTGGAAATAGCTGAAATTCATCGAAGAGTCATCGCCCAAGGAGGACCGGCCCTTCTTTTTACACGAGTAAAGCACTCTACCTTCCCAGTGGTAACAAATCTTTTCGGGACCAATCAACGGCTGGAACTGGCTTTCGGCCGTCGACCACTTGATTTTGTGCAGCGGCTGGTTGATCTGGTGAACCATTCCATGCCACCGTCCCTGCAAACACTCTGGCAGGCTCGCGACCTGCTTCTACAGGGCGCTCGTGTCGGCCTGAAAACGGTTAAAAAAGGCCCGATACTTGAATGTCGACAACAACCGGCGCGGCTTACGGAATTGCCTATGCTCACATCCTGGCATTCTGATGGAGGAGCCTTTGTGACCCTGCCTTTGGTGTACACTGAGCATCCGGATGGTTTAGGACATAACCTGGGGATGTATCGGACCCAAAGATTTGATGACACCACCACCGGCATCCACTGGCAAATCCACAAAGGGGGAGGATATCACTATCTCGCTGCTGAACAAAAAAACCAACCCCTTCCCCTGACCCTCTACATTGGCGGGCCTCCGGCTCTCATACTTGCCGCCATAGCCCCTTTACCTGAAAATATACCAGAGTTACTCCTTGCCTCTTTGCTGCAGGGAAGCAAGTTGCATATGGTCACTGATCCCCTTGGTGGACATCCGCTTATTGCTGAAGCTGAATTTGCCATCAAAGGTTCGGTTCCCCCCCATCTCCGCCGACCGGAAGGACCATTTGGAGATCATTACGGCTACAACTCATTGCAGCATGACTACCCGGTCTTTCAGACAACACACCTGTACCATCGACGCGATGCCATCTACCCGGCCACTGTTGTCGGTCGCCCCAGGCAGGAAGATTTTTTTATCGGCGATTTCCTTCAGGAGCTGCTTTCTCCACTGTTCCCGCTTGTTATGAAAGGGGTTGTGCAGTTGAAAACTTTTGGAGAGACCGGTTTTCACTGCCTGGCAGCAGCAAGAGTTACCGACCGGTATCCTCGCGAAGCCTTTGCTGCGGGTTTGCGGATTCTTGGCGAGGGACAACTTTCTTTAACCAAGTTTCTCCTTCTGACCGATGGCAGCATTGATGTTGCAGACTTTCCAAAACTCTGGCAGCACATTCTGGAACGTATTCACTGGCAGCGTGATTTATTTATCTTTGCCAACGTATCCCAGGACACCCTGGATTATACAGGACCATCGGTTAACAAAGGTTCCAAAGCCATGATGCTTGGTCTCGGCCGGGAAAAACTCCGTGATCTGCCCACTGCATTTTCCGGATCCCTGCCGGAGCACTGCAGTCATCCTTTGACTTTCCTTCCCGGCACCCTGGTCGTTCAAGGTGAGTCGTATGAAAACGCACCTCAGCTCGCCTTGCATTTGGCCCGTCATGCCGGAGTAGCTCCATGGCCAGTCATTCTGCTCGTTGACTCGACAAAAGAGGCGACCTGCTCGTTACAGGAATTTCTCTGGACGTTCTTCACCCGTTTTGAACCGGCTGCTGATATCCATGGACGAGAACAAACCGTCCATCGTTTTCATGTCGGTCTTGAACCGCCGATCGTCTTTGATTGTCGAATGAAACCCTGGTACACTGAGGTCCTAGAAGTTGACCCTGCCACCAAACAACAGGTCGATGACCGGATCGCCGCACTTCTTCCCAGACAATTCCATTGAATCCGTCTTGTAAATCATCCGGATCACTGTCCTCAGATGCATAGCCTGGTGGAGGAACGACTGCAAAAGATCCTGGCCAAGGCGGGACTTGCCTCTCGCCGTGGTGCAGAGCAGCTCATTCGTGAAGGCCGGATTCAGGTGAACGGACAAGTCGTCACAAATATGGGCTGCAAAGCCCATCCATTACGGGACATCATCACCTTTGATGGTAAACAGATCTCTTTTGAGCACAGAGTGTACATCCTGCTCAATAAACCTGCCGGCTATGTCACTACGCTCTCGGATCCGCAGGGGCGACCTGTTGTCACTGATCTCGTGGCCGACATCCCGCTTCGTCTTTTTCCGGTTGGGCGACTGGACATTGAGACCGAAGGAGCATTGCTGATGACCAACGATGGCGCCTTGACCAACAGCATCCTTCATCCCCGATTTGAAGTAAAAAAAACCTATGAGGCCCTGGTCAGCGGTTCTCCCTCTTCCAGTGCCCTCAGGCATCTCAGCCAGGGAATAGAAATCGACGGCATCCGGACCAGGCCCGCAAAAATTCGTGTACTCAATAAAACCCACACTCAGACATTGATCGAAATTGTCATTCATGAAGGAAAAAAACGACAGGTACGAAAAATGTTTCAAGCCGTCCATCACAAGGTTCTGCACTTGAAAAGAGTTGCCTATGGTAAACTCACTCTGGGTACGTTGGCTTCAGGGAAATATAGAATTCTTACAGAAACAGACATAAAAAAAATCTTTTCGTAAAAAATCCTTTACAATCAAAAACATACCTGATTAAATTTCACAACAATGTGAATATAATTTTCCAACAAGAGATGTATCACTGACAGTAAACTAGCGAGGAGCTAACAGGTATCCGTGATGAAGGGGTCCCTGAAGGAGGACGCGAATGAACAAGTCAGAACTAATAGAAGCCTTAGCCGAAGCGACAAACATTCCAGTCCAGGAGGCAGCTTCAATAACCAATACCATTATTGAAACCATGAGCGACGCTCTCGCCCGCGGTGAATCCATCGAGATCAGGGGCTTTGGGAGCTTCGTTGTCAAAGAATATGACTCCTATACCGGCCGGAATCCGAAAACCGGCGAAAAGATCAAGGTAAAACCCAAAAAATTACCTTTTTTCAAGGTTGGCAAGGATCTGCGAGAGCGGGTCAACAAGATGAGCTGATAAAACCCTACCTGCCCTTCTTCTCTTTACGCATTGGTACTCTTTGCGATAACTTCACCCACTAAATCATATGTATGCGCCTCGGTGATACGTACCGGAACAATATCACCGGGGCTTACATTCCCTGAGGTGATGTACACACATCCGTCAATTTCCGGTGCCTGAAACCTGCTTCTCCCCTCCAGCAGAAGGTCGGTCTCCTGACTCACACCTTCAATTAAAACCGGTTCTACCCGTCCTACAAATCGATGCTGGCGCTGGGTGCTGATCTTGGCCTGAACCTCCATAATCAGCTGATAACGTCTCTTTTTTTCCTGCGCCGACACCTTTGCAGACAATGCAGAGGCAAGGCTCCCCTCTTCGTCGTGGTATTGAAAAACACCGACATGATCGAGTTGCCAACGTTCAAGGGCCGCACGCAAAATTTCAACATCTTTTTCGGTTTCACCTGGAAAGCCAACAATAAGGGTTGTGCGAATGGCGCACTCAGGCAGTTGCGATCGGATACGTCGCACCACATCGTCAAGATCGGCTTGACGGTAATGCCGATTCATCGCGGTTAAGACCGTATCACTGGCGTGTTGGAATGGTACGTCAATATACGGCAATATTCGCGGTTGCTGAACCATGAGCTGCAAAAGGGCATCACTGATACCGCTTGGATAGGCATACAGCAGACGAAACCATGGGATTGAAGTGTGTTCCAGAAGCGACTCTAATAACAAAACCAAATCAGCAGGCTCTTGCAAATCACGCCCATAACCGGTCAGATCTTGTGCAACAAGGGACAGCTCACGTACCCCAAGCTGCTCCAGCTGGACAGCTTCACTGGTTAAATCCGAGATGGTCCGGCTACGTAACACACCTCTGATCGAAGGGATCAGACAATAGGTACAACGATTGTTGCATCCCTCAGTAATCTTTAAATAAGAGCGGTACGGTGGGGTTGCGATCCGACGGGAAATACGGCTATCCATTAAAAAATCGGCCGCTCCGGAGGTAACGATACATCGTGTGCCGGATTCAATGTCCGCTACCAGCTCATCCAGACGATGAAAATCATCAAGGCCAACAAATAAATCCACCTCAGGCAACTCCTCGACCAACGCCTCGCCGTATCGTTGCACCATACAGCCGGCAACAACCAGCAACTGTCCAGGACATTTTTCTTTATTCTCGGCCAGGGTTAAAACTGTGTCGATGGCCTCTTCAACTGCGGGGCGAATAAAGCCGCAGGTGTTGATCAACACCAACGTTGCAAGATCAGCTGACGCGACCAGGCGATAACCAGCACGTTCCAGAGCGGCCAGCATGACCTCTGAGTCAATCAAATTCTTGGGACAGCCTAAGCTCACCATGTATAACGTTTTCAAGCTAACTCACCTTCCTGCAAAAACACGCAAAGCTGACCAAGCTGCCGCCGAGAATCCGCTTGAAACCGTTTCAGCTGAAACCGGGGAACCCAGTTTTCAAGAAACAAGGCATCAGACACCTTCATAACCGCCGCAAGACTGATCCGGCGGTAGGCGGCAACAGTACGCAAAGCCGTATACTCCATATCAACAGCCAAAATACCGCGTGCGCTGTATTGGACTACTTTTTGACGGGTTTCTCTGTACAACGCATCTGTCGTCCAGATCAATCCCTGGCTTACCTGGTGACCGGCATTTGTCAAGACACGCACAAGTAAAGAGTGCCACTCTTCATCATAATAAGGATCATTCAGGGGATAATGAGCACTTGTTCCTTCCTCACACATCCCCACCCCTGTGGGAGAAAAAAGAGCGCCGGGTTGTAGGGACGCATGTAATGAGCCACACCAGCCGTACACAACAACTTTACGTGCTCCAAGGGCAATCAATTTTTCCAGGGTGAGGGCCGCCATCGGTGCGCCGACTGTCGGTCCGGCCAAAAAAAAGGTAGCCCCGGAGTACAGCTTTGCATGAAAAAGTCTGTGCTCCTGTAAACCATACAGTTGGGCAAGTTTGAAAAAAGATGAGGTATCAGTGGGGTTGGCAGCTAAAATACCAAGAGCAGGTAAACCCGGCTCATTTTTTTTTTAGACGGATCAATACAACAAGTATCCATGGCACACTGCATAAAAAAAGGCTGCGACAACAGCATCGCAGCCTTTTTAATCTGTAAAGACTCTTTTATCTCGACGTCCTGTTTACATACCAAGTGCTGCTTTGAAGGGGTTGGCATAGAGAAGAATAAAGGCAATAACCAACCCGTAAATAGCGATAGATTCACAGAGAGCCATACCAAGAATCATGGTGGTGGTTATTGCACCTCTAGCTTCAGGATTACGAGCAACCCCGTCACAAGCACCGCGCAAACCGTGCCCCATACCTATACCAGCACCAAAACCGGCAAGACCAATACTAAGGGCGGCACCGATGCAAATCAGGGCAAGACTAAGTTTATCCATTGTTGTGTTCCTCCAAAATAAGTGAAATATGTTGGCCTTCTTCTCCGTTACACGGAAATTAAAATCGATTTAATGCGCCTCCCCCATTGCTCCGGCACAGTACAACAGGGAAAGAAGAACAAACACCACTGCCTGGATCACCGAGACCAGAACTCCAAGACAGAGGATAGGCAGCGGGGCAAAAAATGCACCGGCAAGCATAAAGAGAACACCGAGCAAAACCTCTTTGGCGAGGATGTTACCAAAAAGTCGCATGGAGAGTGAGATCAGTCGTGCAAAGTTACTGATAAGCTCCAACAAGAACATGAAGGGTGCCATTACCTTGCTCGGCCCCATGAAGTGCTTGTAGTACCGTAAACCATGATACTTAAAACCAAGAAAGTGATGAGTCACCCAGACAATGAGGGTCATGGCCAATGTGATATTGATACTGGACGTCGGCGACATGAACCCGGGAATAAGACCGATCATATTGGAGATTATGATATAGAAAAAGAAGGTGGCCATCATCGGGAACAGCATCTTCGCCCCTTTCTCTCCAAGGTTTTCGGTAAAGAAATCCATCAAACCGCCAACCATCACCTCCCAGAAATTCTGTCCACTGCCGGGCACCATCTCCAGCTTCCCGATCGTTAATCTCGGCACTATGATCA
This sequence comes from Desulfobulbus oligotrophicus, assembly GCF_016446285.1. Classification (NCBI taxonomy): domain Bacteria; kingdom Pseudomonadati; phylum Thermodesulfobacteriota; class Desulfobulbia; order Desulfobulbales; family Desulfobulbaceae; genus Desulfobulbus; species Desulfobulbus oligotrophicus. The sequence goes on along the minus strand of NZ_CP054140.1, from coordinate 1,449,831 downwards.
GCAGGATCATGACCATCCAGGTATAGGTCATATACGGCTCACAAATTTTCTCAAGAAGCGTTGCTCCGACCGGAGTGTGCGGCACCGGTAACCCCAACGCCTGAAGGATCAGAGAGATGAATAATATCGGATGTTCCATAGCCTGCTCACTCCTCAAACTTTGTTCAGCGTCCAGCGCCTGCCAGCGCTTAAGCCAATAATGACGATGCTCACCACAACTGTGACACAACCAAAAATCAATCCAACCACATTAATGGGAATATGATTGGCTATCACAAACAAAAAGAGCCCGATAACAGTCAATCGGGCAAAGGTTCTCAAAAAAAACCTGGTTTTTTCACTGCCGATGACCACTGTTTCCACAGTCTGACTCAAGCTCACTTTGTGTATCAATCGCTGGGCATCGCGTTTCAACAACAGAAAACTGCCATTGACCAGCACCGCACCAATTAAGAGCGACTGTGCGAACGGCCAGCCTGCCACAAACCAACTTCCCAGCACAAGTATCAGCGTCAGGATCGCGCTGCAGACAACTATCCGGGTAAGTATGCAAGTGATGTCCTTTGGTTCTCCAGAACAAGCCTGATCATTCATCTTCTATTTTCCTGGCCATATCCCAAAGCCCCTTAAAGCCAGCGGCAACTCCAAACCCGAAAAAAATAAACGTAAGCCACGGGGCGGTTTTTCCTGCAAAAACTTTGTGGTCAAGTATCCATCCCATCCCAAAACCGATCAGAATGGAAAACACAAATGACATTCCAGCCTGGCTGTACAGCGCCAATTGCCGGAATGTCTCCTTGCGGTCATTCAATATCTCCGCTCCCACTGTCTATCTATCCAGGTGCAACAATCAGGGCTAGTGGTAGCATGCTCAACCGGCAAAGGCAACAAATTTTAATCTATTTCATCAATTTTTTGAATGAGGATTCAGCCGCGACCAGTGCCTTTTCCAAGTGCTTGCGTTCATGTGCTGCTGAAACAAAAAGTGCTTCGAACTGCGATGGCGCCAACCAGATCCCCTGGGATCGCATCTGACGATAGTACTCTCCATACAGATCGGTCTCTGCATGCGAGGCACTCTGGAAATCCGTCACCGGATCAGGGGTAAAAAAACAGGTCATCATTGAACCCACCCTGTTCAAAACAACCGGAACCGACAAGGAGGCAGCCACCGCATTCAATGCATTACCGAACCACTCGCTTTTCTCTTCCAGCTCCTTATAAAATCCAGGCTGCTTGACAATGCCAAGCGTAGCCAGCCCGGCTGCCATGGCAAGTGGATTTCCCGATAAAGTGCCGGCCTGATAGACCGGTCCCTCCGGGGCAATTAAGTCCATAATATCACTCCTCCCCCCATATGCCCCCACCGGCAGACCGCCTCCTATGATTTTCCCAAGGCAGGTCAGATCAGGGGTGACATCAAAATACTCCTGGGCACCCCCCAGTGCCAGACGAAATCCGGTAATGACCTCATCAAAAATAAGGACAATACCAAGTTCACTGGTCAGTTGACGAAGTTTTTGCAAAAAGGTTTCTGACGGCGGCACCACTCCCATGTTCCCGGCTACCGGCTCAACAATGACACAGGCGATATCAAGCTCCGGGTTGCGTAAAGTCGCATCCAGCACAGCCTCATCGTTGTATGGAATCGAAATGGTATTTTTGACAATATCATCAGGAACACCAGGGCTTCCAGGTATACCAAGCGTTATCAGACCTGAACCTGCCTTGACTAAAAAAGAATCCGCGTGGCCATGGTAACAACCGTCAAACTTCACAACCATCTTGCGCCCGGTGTATCCTCGGGCGAGCCGGACGGCACTCATGGTTGCTTCGGTGCCGGAGTTGACAAAACGAACCTTTTCAAGTGAAGGAACAGCTGCACACACCTCAGCGGCCAGGTCAATCTCCAGGGGAGAAGGAGCTCCGAAACTCGTCCCTCGACCGGCCGTACTCCTGATAGCTTCTACAACTTCGGGATGAGCATGGCCGACAATCATCGGCCCCCAGGAGCCAACGAAGTCGACAAAACGGTTCCCGTCAACATCAGTGATCGTGCATCCTGATGCTTCAGCAACAAATAAGGGGTCTGTCCCAACGGCTCGACAGGCCCGAACCGGCGAATTGACGCCGCCGGGAATCAGTGTCCTGGCATCTGTAAACAACTGCATAGAATGTTCTGTCTTCATCGGACCTCCTATAGAAATATGCAAGAAACATTGCATCACAAGAAAAGCATAAGTTATATAATAAATTATGTTTTCCTGTCAAAATTAAAAAATGAAGACCAGCGTCATCGCCAGTGTTCACGCGGTTAATCAATTTCTCCTTGTCACTATGGGGTCGGCAGAGTAGAATGGCAAATTTGGAAAATATCATCATATGATCGCAAGGAACGAAAAGCGAAAATTATGAATTTGCTCATTTTTTATGGCAAGCTAAAAGGAGAAGGACAAAATGGCAAGTGACAAAGTAATCCACGTCTCTGACAGCGAGTTCGATAGCACCGTCATCGGCAATGCACTCCCCTGTCTGGTTGATTTCTGGGCTCCATGGTGTGGCCCCTGTAAGGCAATCGGTCCGGCCATTGATGAGCTGGCCGGTGAATTTGAAGGAAAGGTTGTCATCGCCAAGATGAATGTTGACGATAATCCCGCCACCCCGGGCAAGTTTGGTATTCGTGCCATTCCCACCCTCATTCTGTTCAAGGGGGGAGAAGTTGTCGATCAGATCACCGGCGCTGTAGGCAAGACACAGTTACAGGAACTTATTAAAAAAGCTATCTGACGCCTTTTCTCCGGCACGGTTCTTTTCGACTCTGCATTGAAAGCACCGTGCCGTTTTTGTTATAGGTGAACATGCAACACGCTCAGTATCAGCTGATCATAGTTGGAGGTGGGCCCGCAGGCTTAACCGCCGGATTATACGCGGCTCGCGGTCGCCTCAAAGTTTTGCTCCTTGAAAGGGGGGCAACCGGCGGTCAGGTTCTTGTTACCGACTGGGTCGACAACTATCCCGGTTTCGTCGAAGGGATATCAGGGTTTGATCTCATGGATAAGATGACAGCACATGCTGATCGTTTCGGCCTTGAGAAACGGTTTGCAACCATTACATCCCTTGAGCTCACCGATAACATCAAAACCGTTGTCCTTGAAAACGGAGAAGCTCTTACCGCAAGAACCATTCTTCTCTGCACAGGTGCCAAACCAAAAAAACTCGAAATTCCAGGGGAATATACCTTTGCCGGTCGTGGGGTTTCGTACTGTGCAACCTGTGACGGGCCATTTTACCGTCATCAAAAAATCGCTGTCGTTGGTGGTGGAAACACCGCTATTCAAGATGCCCTGCACTTAACCAAATTCGCTGACAGGGTAACGGTCATTCACCGACGTGATACGTTGCGGGCGACCAAAGTTCTGCAGGAAAAAGCGTTCTGCAATTCGAAAATCGATTTCATCTGGAACACACAGGTCACGGCAATCAAGGGAGATAAAAACGGTGTCCAGAGTCTCAGCCTCAAACACCGAAATGATGAGGAGTCGACCCTTCAGGTGACCGGGATCTTCATTTTCATCGGCACCACACCCAACAACGAACTCTTCCCTGCCGGACACCTCCGAACAGATGCTGGTGGATTTATTATAACCGATGCTGATATGGCAACGTCTATTCCGGGTGTCTACGCTGCGGGCGATATCTGCAGCAAAAATTTTCGTCAGATTATAAACGCTGCCGGTGAAGGTGCGGTTGCTGAGTTAGCAATAGAACACTACCTCGGTAACCAAACTCTGGAACAACCGCTCAACTGCAGTGAATAAGGTTCTCGCTCATGCCTCCATCTCAAAACACATATCATACGGCCATCTCACGGTTTGCAGTGATGTTTTTACTCATAACCATGAGCGTCTGTTCAGGATGCTCCACGTTCAGTGGAATGTTCAGCAAACTCACCTTCGGAGAGGAGGAAGAACCAAAATCTTTGCCGCCCGAAGAACTGATTGTTCTTGGTATGGATGCCTACAATACCGGTAACTACAGCGAGGCCATAAAGCAGTTCAAAATTATCCTTGACGAGCACCCGTTCAGCACTCAGGCCATGTTGGCACAACTAAAATCTGCTGACGCCCATTATTATGACAAACAGTATGCTGAAGCCAAGGTGTTCTACAAATCCTTCGAGGAACGGCATCCCACCAATGAGGCTATACCCTATGTCTTGTTTCAAACCGGTATGTGTGATTATAACAGGACCGATCGTATTGACAGAGACATTTCCGGGCCCAAAGAGGCCATCAAATCATTTAACCGCCTGATCAACGCCTATCCCCAGTCTCCCTATGCCAAGGAGGCAAAATCACGCATCAAAGATGCCACGGAGTTTCTCGTCAACCATGAGTACATGGTCGCTGTTTTTTATGTACGCACAGCCCGGTACGACGAGGCCAGGCACAGGTTAAAATATCTTTTGACTCGGTATCCCGATTCAAGTCTCGCTCCTAAAGCAGAAGAGCTTCTCACGCATCTGGAAGCGGGCAACAAACCGGAATGGGGGATGAATCGATGGATGCCGGAATTTATGACCAAGGCGCCATCTGAGAGAAAGGAAGAAAAAGAAGCAGAAAACCTGCCGGAAATACCACCTGAAGTTTCAGAACCACTTGCCCCGGAAAATGCACCTGAACTGGACAACCTGTAACAACCGAACCAGCGACCTACCTGCTCAGACAGAGTTGAGCAGTCAACCAATGCACCATATCCGTTGTTGACTGTTCTGTATTCAACTGCAGGCAGTCGGACTCGTCAAGGAGGTCGGGCTTTTCAAAAGTTTTCTGCTGATGCAGATAAACTTCCCACCTTCCATCTGAAACAGCTGATGGGTCAGCAGCACGTTTAGCAAGTCGGTGGCGCACCTCCTCTTCAGAACAGGTACAAAAAATAAACATGCTTCCCCCACCCCATCTTGCTGCCAATTCCCGAACCTGGTCGCGATCCGTACGTTTACTGTACGAACCATCTAAAATCACAAGACGTTTTCCCTTAATAAACTCCGCGTTCGTCCGATCAAGAAGAGCCTGATAGGTTTTTTCACTAAAAATACAACTATAAATCCCTTGCCCTATTTCTTCGCGCTGCCGGTGGCTTGCCTGCAGCCCTGTCAGTTCTTTACGCACCATATCGGTATTAAAATACGGTGCACTGCAATAGGCTGCCAAGGCCCGGCCAAGTGTAGACTTCCCGGTCGCTGTCATACCAAAGAAGACGACGATCATATACTCAGCTCGCTGCACACGCACTCCTTCAGCCCTCTGCATAGCGCTGGGCAAGCCTAAAATAGGTGGCGGCATTCCTGTTGCACAGACTTCTGGTTGCAGGATCGACTGCAGGGTCTGCTGCTGTAAATACATTTATTTTGCCACGCACATAGGCACGATAACACTTGTAGAAGTTCAGCATTCCGATGAGTCCTTTATCTCCTGTTTTCTGTACAAATCGATCCACAAAAAGACGAGCCAGCTCATCCAGTCCATAAAACTCCAGATCCATAACCAGAAAAGCGACATCACTTGCAATATCACTGTAGCGGAAGCGTTGATTAAACTCTATACAATCGTAGATATAGACTTTATCCGCCAAACAGATATTGGCTGAATAGAGATCGCCATGGCAATCACGGATATATCCGTCATCAATACGACGTTGAAATAAGGCTTCATTCGCAAGAAAAGAATGTGAATACCGAACAATACTGTCGTATTGCTCCTGACTCAAGGCACCTTTCCCGATAAAAGAGGCTGTTTGTTCGAAATTCTCTGCAACATTGACCCCCACCGCAGAAGCAGTACCAAATCCGGCAATGTCTTCACCATGCTCAGCACGCTGGTAAAAATCAGCCAGAACAGTGGCCAGGGCCTCAATATGGTCTGCTGTCAGCTGACCGTCTCTGATAAGATGTACCATCATACGATCTTCAGGCATTCTCTTCATCTGAACACCGTACTCAACGACTTCCCCCTTGCCATTGAGGGAAAAGTGTGCGGCCGCATCAATGGTCACCCGGATGAGTGCAAGATAGATGTCCGGGCATAAGCGCCGATTCAGCAACAACTCTTGTTCACAACACCGATGTCGTTTCGCCAGATCGGAAAAATCAAGGAAACCAAAATCTACTGGTTTTTTAAATTTATACACATAATCACCGGCAAGAATAACCCACGAAATGTGCGTCTGTATCAATTCAACTTCATGAACGGGGTGGTCGTAGATTCCGGGCTGCAGCAACGCACGCAAAAAGTCGGGCAAGAGGTTGTCGGTCATCAGTTTTCTCCAGTTAGTTGACCCAGGCTCGATATTCAGGTATCTAGAAAGGGTAATAAATCGTTGTAATCTAACAAAACGAGCGTTTTGCGTAAACAGTTTGCTGCCCGGACGCTCATAAACAGTTCCCGCTCTTCCTTTGCAGACAGATCTATGAACAAACGGTCGCTACAAGAACTGCTGAAACAGATTCAAGACGGTTCCATCGAAATCAGCCAGGCCATGGACCGCCTACGCCACTGGCCTGTGGAGACATTGGGAGAGGTTCGCATTGATCACCATCGAGACCTCCGCACAGGGCTGCCGGAAGCTGTTTTCGGGGAAACCAAAACCATCCCACAGCTTGTAGAGATTCTCTCAGCCATGCTGAAGACACCATCGGTGGTGCTGGCAACACGGGTAGACAGTAAAAAGGCTGAAGCCGTCTGCGCTCAACTTCCTGAACTCACGTACCATGCAACAGCTCGCCTGTTGACCGGCAACAAACAGTATATTCCCACAGGCAGTGGTTCGGGTACCGTGGTTGTTGTCACCGCCGGCACATCAGACCTCCGTGTCGCTGAAGAAGCACGCATCACTTTAGAGTGGTTCGGCCACACGGTCGCAACTATCTATGATGCCGGAGTAGCCGGTATTCACCGGATTCTGACCCAGTCCCCATTACTGCAGCAAGGCAGGGTGATCATTGTTGTTGCCGGCATGGAAGGCGCATTACCCTCTGTGGTTGCCGGATTAACCGGTGCGCCGGTCATTGGTGTCCCCTCCAGTGTGGGCTACGGGGTTGGCGCCGGTGGCTACAGCGCTCTGTTCGGGATGTTGACCAGCTGCTCACCAGGACTCGCTGTGGTTAATATTGACAACGGATTTGGCGCAGCCTGCATGGCGGCGGCGATCAACCGTACGCCTTGACCTCTTGCTTCAGATTAAACATATTGTCTGATCTTCTTTACAACCCAACATCTTTCTTTTATGAAAAGTAACAACACGCCATTGCGCAAAGCAGTGAAACGCCGTATATGTTACTCTTTTTATAAATGATGCGCCGTTTTCCCCTTTTACACTGAAGGTACTGTCGTCATGAACTCCATCTTAAAGCTCAAAATCGGGCTGGTAGTATTCTTACTCGTCTTTGCAGGATTGGCCCTCACCCCTTCACTGTATCATGACCTGCCGGACTGGTGGAAAAAATATCTTGCTCCTGCCGGCCTCAAACTTGGCCTGGACTTACAAGGTGGTATGCATTTAGTTCTGCAGGTCGATCTGGAAAAAGCTGCCGAGAACTCCCTTGACCTTGCCGCTTCAGACTTCAAATCAGCTCTGGCTGAACAGAACATCAACGCTGTGCGGATGGAGTCGGCGAACCCCAAAAGTGTACTGTTCACCCTCCCCAACATTGGCGCGGTGGAGACTGTCAAACAAATTCTTTCAGAACGGTTTCCCAATCTCGACACCCAGGTTCTCGCCGAGACCGGCTCTTTCCCGCGGGTTACCCTGCAGTTAAAACGAGATGAGATCGATTTTATTAAAAAGAATTCGGTCAACCAGTCCCTTGAAATCATCCGGAACCGTATTGATCAATTCGGTGTTGCCGAGCCGATTGTTCTTCGGCAGGGGGACAACCAGATTGTTGTGCAACTCCCTGGTGTCAAGGACCCGCAGCGGGCAATGGATCTCATTGGGCAAACTGCACAGCTGGAATTCAAAATGGTGGCTGAAGACCCGGGAACACACCTGATGGAGCTGGTCGAGGAGGCAGTAAAAACTGGCCAATGGCAGGAAGGTGAAAGCAGAAAGCAGCTCAACCTGGCTCTCCAGCACCGATTACCCCAGGGTACAGAAATATATTTTGAAAAAACAATTGACCAGAAAACCAAAAGAGAATCCCGGGTACCCATTCTTCTTGAAACCCCGGTCCTGATGACCGGTGAGATGGTGAAAAATGCGCAGGTCCGGATCGGGGGGCAGTTTAATGAGCCTTACGTCAGCCTGGACCTTACTTCCCGTGGCGGGCAGGTCTTTGCAACCATAACTGAAAAAAGTGTGGGTAGACGGCTGGCCATTGTTTTGGACGAAATCGTCCGTTCCGCCCCGGTCATTCGTGAAAAAATACTGGGGGGCAGCGCACAGATTTCGGGCAACTTCACCCACAACGAGGCCACTGATCTGGCAATTGTCCTTCGGGTCGGCGCGTTACCCGCTCCGGTTGATGTGGTGCAAAACCTGACTGTCGGTGCCAGTCTGGGGCAGGACTCCATTGACAAGGGCATATTTTCCGGACTGGTCGGGACACTGTTTGTTGTCATCTTTATGGTCTTTTACTATCGAACCTCCGGGATAATCGCCGACATTGCGATGGTGCTGAACATCCTCCTGCTCTTTGTAGGCCTGGCACTTTTTGGCGCAACCCTGACTCTACCCGGTATTGCCGGTATTATTCTCACCATCGGTATGGCAGTTGATGCTAACGTCCTTATCTACGAACGAATGCGTGACGAATTCGCCCTTGGAAAATCACTTCGCGCCGGTGTGGATGCGGGGTTTAGCCGTGCCTTTTCAAGTATCATTGACGGCCACATCACCACACTGATCACGGCTTTAGCCCTGTTTCTCTTTGGTACCGGCCCGATCAAAGGATTTGCCATTACGCTGTCCATAGGGCTCATACTCAACCTCTTTGCTGTCCTGTTCTTCTGCAGAACAGTTTATGATGTCCTGTTTACGTACAAAAAACTCAACAAGCTCAACTTCTTCAGCTTCATAAAAAAATCGAACTTTGATTTTATGCGAGTCAGGAAAGTCGCTTACAGTATATCTACCGCCCTCGCTGTCTTGGGCTTAATCGCCTTTATTCAGATAGTTCGCGGTCAGGCAAACATGGGGGTTGATTTCTCTGGAGGCGTCTTATTGCAGTACAGGGCGGAAAAACCATTTGCTCTGGATGAAATACGGCATGCCCTGCAAAATCACGGCTACCACGGGGTGGAACTGCAGGAAGTAACCGGCAAAAATGAACTCATTGTAAAGTTAAAACAATCGGAAGAACAGCTTGGTAATATCAGTGACGAAATAACAGACCTCCTCAATAAAGAACAGGCAGACAAAAATTTCTCCATGGAAAGCAAGTCTGAAATCGGTGCTTCAACCTCTGCTGACCTGCGCAGCAAGGCTGTTATCTCCATCATCCTCTCCATGGTCGGAGTCTGGATCTATCTGGCATTCCGGTTCGACCTGCGCTTCGGTCTGGCTGCCGCTGCTTCCACATTTCATGATGTCTTAGCCGTTCTTGGTATATGTTGGCTCTTTGACAAGGAGTTGACCCTCCTCATTATCACAGCTCTTCTTACCCTGGCAGGATATTCGTTAAATGATACGGTGGTTATCTTTGATCGAATCCGTGAAAATATGCGGAACAATCCGGAGCTTCCTTTTCACGAGATCATCAACAACTCAATCAACCAGGTTTTAGCACGCTCCATCATTACGACCCTCACCGTGCTTTTCACGGTACTCTCCCTCTTTTTGCTGGGTGGTTCAACAATCCATGATTTTTCGTTTGCCCTGCTTATTGGTCTGGCTATTGCCGCATACTCATCTATTTTTGTTGCCGTTCCCATGCTGACTCTTAAATGGAGAGGTTCTCGATGACAGCGACCGAATTAACGGAACAATTTGAGACTATTTCGGCAAAACAGCCATTCGCCTTTGCCTGTCATCCCGGGATCTCTTGTTTTACCGAATGCTGTCGCGAGCTTGATCTCGCCTTAAGTCCCTATGATGTTCTCCGACTGAAAAGTGCCTTGGCTGTCACCTCCGGCCAATTTCTTGAGAGATACGTCATTATTGAACAACAGCAGGATCAGATTTTACCTATCTGCTATCTGACAATGATAGACGATGGCCGGGCATCCTGCGTCTTCGTGAACCAACAGGGCTGTTCCGTTTACCCCGACCGGCCGGGGAGTTGTCGGGCCTATCCCTTAGGCAGAGGCGGAGCGTGTAGTGATGGTGGTGAGGTCATCGAATCTCTGGTACTTCTGCGGGAACCCCACTGTAAAGGGTTTACAGAACCGGTTGCCCAGACTGCTCAGACCTATCTCCAGGAGCAAGGTCTGACACTGTACAATCGGTTCAATGACGCCTTACTTCCCCTGTATCAGCATCAAAGCATCCGCAACAAGACCTTCCACCCAACACCTCAACAACTGGATCAGTACATACTTGTCCTGTATGATATAGACCGGTTCCGCCAAGAGTTGGTCAGTGGGCACATTCATTTACCATCACCACTGCATACGCGACAGCTCAGAGGAGTAGCCGGCAGTGATGAGGATCTGCTGCTTCTTGGTATTGAATGGCTGGTTTGCGAATGGTTTTCCTGACAGCAGCAGTGATGAAGCATCATCTTTTCGCATGATGAGCAGTATCGCCGACAATCCAGCTCTCCTTGAGCAACTCAAATCGATCAGTCGTGTTTACTGTGAGGCGGAGGGTGGAGCACATGGTCCTGATCACAGCCTGCGCGTCCTGCACAACGCTACCACCATCGGCCGGCTGATGGGAGGACGGCTGGACGTTCTCGTTCCGGCGGCCCTGCTTCATGATATCGGCCGTAAGGACGAAAGTCAGAGTTTCGGACAGATATGCCATGCTCAGCGCGGTGCTGAACTTGCAGCACCACTGCTTGACAAGCTTGGGTATACTCCAGTGGCAATCGAAGCGATCTGTCACTGTATCCGAACGCACAGATACCGTGACAACAAGCAACCGCAGAGCTTGGAAGCAAAAATTCTCTTTGATGCTGATAAACTGGATTCCATTGGCGCCATCGGGATCGGCAGAGCGTTTCTCTTTGCCGGCCAGATCGGTGCCCGTCTTCATAACCCTGAAGTTGATCCTTTTGCAACCTTGCCGTATTCACTTGATGACACGGCCTACCGTGAATTTGTGGTCAAAATGTCCGCTATCCGCAAACAGATGCTCACCTCAGCAGGACGTAAGATGGCTGAGCAGCGGCATGCGTTCATGCACACCTTTTTCGAACAACTTACCCGGGAAGTCACTAACCTGTAACCCTTCTCCTCTTCGCTCCTAAAGACGATGCTACAACTTGTTATCTTTGACTGTGACGGCGTTATGTTTAACTCTCTTGAGGCAAACCGCCACTACTACAACCACCTTCTGCATGCTTTTGACTGTCCACAGATGGATGAAGAAGAACTACAGTACGTTCATATTCACAATGTCCGTCATTCCGTAGCGCATATATTCCGGAAGCATACACATATCCCTCCCGCCACCATTGAGTCGTATCGTCAAAATCTCGACTACAGGCAGTTTCTTCGCCATATGACCATGGAACCGGATCTGCTGCCCTTTCTTCAACAGGTCAAGGTGCGGTATAAGACAGCTATTTCAACAAATCGCACCGATACCATGGATACGATTCTTGACACCTTCGCTCTCCGCCCATGGTTTGACATGGTGGTCACCGCACTGACAGCGCCACGTCCAAAACCCGCTCCCGACGGTCTGTACATGATACTGGACCATTTTCAAGTGGAACCAAAACATGCTATCTACATTGGAGATTCGGAAGTTGACCAGGAGCACTGTGCCGGTAGTGGTGTTGAACTGATTGCCTTCAAAAACAAGCGGTTGACTGCCCAGTATCATGTGGATGATTTCTTAAGTATCCTGAAGCTGCCGCCTTTTCAAAATAATACGTCCTGTTGTACAAAGGATTAGGCATATCTTTACGCTTCCTCATCAAGACGCCGTAAACCTTCCATGAGGATCATCATAAAATCACCGATTTCCCGTGTCTGCATCAGTGCATCCGGCAGACCGGGAATAAAATGAAACGTTCCCTTCTTTTCAGCCAGCATTGCATAAATCGCCTCCTGATTATCAAAATCTTCAAAACGTGCCGCCAATAAGCCGCCTTCTCTGAAGGTTACCCGTGCAGAGCCGTTTGCAAATTCGAGGACAAGACGACCGGTTTTCTGATGCATATGAAAGACCTGCAGCAGCTCAGCCGGGTGGATCGCCTCAATCCGGCCGCTGATAACTGACTGGGGATTTTCTGAAAAAGCCGGCACATCTTTATTGTTATTTCTGATGACAGGTTTCTCGGTCAGTCTGAACTTGATCAACCCGGTGCATCCGCCGCACGTAAAAATCGTCCTGTGATGTTTAGCAAAACACTGGTCCGCATCCGGAATCAAGGTGAAGAGTACCCCTGTCAGTTCTCGTACCAGGATCAGGCAGGAGGCTCGTCCCAATGGTAATTCCACTGCCTTGTCAGTCAGGACAAAACAGTCATCCTGCATGTATAATGGACAGTTCTGAACGTGGGTGATTTCAAATGCGGTGTTGAATGTTTTCATGGAGTGTGTACAGTCTCAATTTTCTTAATCCTGTAATTAGTGTACACATCTCTTTTCCTGCACTCAAACAATCTTTTGCATTCCGCCATCCAAAGACTTTTTCATGCATTGGAGGCAACGCTGACTTGTTTCAAACGCCGAAATACTTTACAATTATTAAAAAACTATGACTGTTGCAGTACCACACAAAAAAAGGTCGCTCCTGATCATTCTGCCTCGTTTAAGATCGGAAACCCGCACAACAGCTTCTACCAGGTAGGTTACTTTTATGGTGATGGGTTCACAACAACTTGCCGACGAATATACGCAACTCAGAGAACTACTGGAACTGTACCCTCATATAGTCCTGGTAGGAACGACAGGCCAGCCTCCTGACAATTATGAGATTGAGTATACTCTGCGCGGGTATATCAGAGAAAATGAGCATTCGATCAGTATTGGTGAAAAACACAGGATACGTCTTAGCCTGCCCTTTGGTTACCCTCATTTTGCACCCATTGCCAAGCCACTGACCCCGATCTTCCATCCTGATTTTGATCCCGCAGCCATTCGCCTGGCAGACTACTGGCAGCAAAATCCGTCACTTCCGGATCTTATTCTCCATATAGGAGAAATGATCTGCGGCAATGTCTATAACCTTAACGACCCTTTTAACCAGGAAGCGGCAGAATGGTATACACGTCACAGTGACCAGCTCCCCCTTGACACCATCAGCATTGCTGATATTGAAGAGACAGGGGCTCCCCTCGACTCCCTGACTGAAGACACCTTTGCTGCACTTGGCCTTGAAAGTGATGATTTCCTCGAACCGGTCAAGCCTGTTACGCCGGATGACCTCCAACAGATTCGGGACCTTATTGATAGTCACAAAATTTTTACGGCCAACAAACTCCTGGCCGAAATACCTGACAACATCGATTTCCCTGACCGCGAAGAGTTACAACAGGAGATCAGCAGAACTCTTAGAAAAACTGATCAACTCTTTAAACTGGCTGAGCAGCTTGAAGATGTAGGAAAATACGAAGAGGCACTTGAAGTCATTGACAACTTACTGACCATTGCACCTGATGCCCCTGAAGTTGACACCTTGCGAACACGGATTCAGCAATCGTTTCAAGTGGCCGAAATCGATGGAATCAGCGCAAAAAAAACTGAACGGTTGCAGACAGCGAGAGACCCAGCAGCTTCGACTCCTCTGCAGCGCCGCCCGCTGTCGACCGGGAAGCCTTTTGCAAAGATATCTTCTCTCCCGATAAAACCGATTCTCATCAGTATCGGATTTCTGGGGCTGCTCATAGGGGCTATCTCTCTCTACTTTAACGATCAGGATCTGTTGAGCGAATCTCAAGCCCAACTGCTTAAAGGACAACTGCTTATAGATAAGAAACAGTTTGATGCAGCCTTAGAAAATCTGGAAACCGCCCGAAGTGTTTTGTCGAACTTGACCATTCTTCGTTTTAAGAAAAGTGCTCAGGAAAAAGTCATCTCAGAGCTCATTGCATCCCAGCATCTTCAAGAGGGTTTGCGGGGACGAGTCTTTTATCAAGGCGAGTATATCCCGGCAGGACTGGCATCGGCACAGGAAGAACTCAACATCATGACCGATCAAGCCCAGATATTTGTCGGGCAGAACAAGCTGTTGGAGTCGCTGACACTATACCGTCAAGCCATGAAATTTGCTGCTGAGCATAATCTTGTGAAACAGCAGTCGATGCTTAATGAAACTATCCAATCTTTAGAGTTGCGGTATGCATTGGCAGTTGCTGAGCGTGCAGAACGGGAAAAAAACTGGGATGAAGCAGCGGCAGCGTATCGAAACGCGTTGACCATATCCGGTAACATTCAAACACTGGGCAGTACCAGCGACATAACCAACAGAATGACAGCAGCCACCTTTCGGCATGAGCTGGATCAATCAAAAAAGGCATTTACCCAATCTCAATGGAAAGAAACTATTCGATACCTCGAGCAGGCTCAACAGGTTATAACAGTTAACCCGACTGTAGTGACTGAAAAAGAACGGCAGGATTTACACAGGCTCCTCATCAACTCCCGTCTTTATCTCACCTTGTCCACCGCAAGAGAAGCCTATCAACAGAAAAACTGGCCGGCCGCCATAGAGGAATATCAAAATGCTCTCAATCTTCTGGCGACTGAGCCGGACTCTGCAACAAATATGGAGGAGGAGTCCTTAGGAAAAATTGAGAAGACCCTGCTTCTCGTTAAAATAGCACAGTTACAGGAAGCAGTTGTTGTTGCTGAAAACAAGGGTGATATGCATACGGCTTTAACACACAGCAGAGAAATTCTCAGGCTGATACGGACGAGTAACTACCAGTCAGATCCCACCGTGAAAATTGTGGGCCAAAAAATAAACGAAAAAATCGCAAAATCTCAACAAATTGCCTTACAAAATGAAAAAATAGCCTGGCTGGAAGAACATTTTGAGACTATTTTCCGCGCTAACTATCCCACATTTAAAGGGTCAAAGCTCTCACAGCCGAAGGCAACGTTTTCAAAAAAAATCGGGAACAGTCTTATTTTCAACCTTACCTGTCTGGAACGCAGTCAGGGGAGTACCTCTAAACTGGAGTTGCACTATCAATTCGACACGAGCTCAGGTCGTTGGTCAATTTACCATGATTGAAGGCATGCCTCTGAACATCGAAGATACAGACTTTGATTAAATCAAAAATCTAAATTCTCCTTTACCCAGCAGGTTATGCAGGTGCAAAATACCTTCCAGACAGCCCTGTTCAGATGTGACTGCCAAGACGGTGATTTCGCGTTGCTGCATGATGCTCAATGCATCAGCAGCCATAAGTGAGCCACCGATGGCCACCGGATTTTTTGTCATCACCTCTGTCAGATGAACTTCCTGCAGATTTTTGTGAACGGAGAGCGTCCGCCGGATATCTCCATCCGTAATGATTCCCACCAGCTTGTTTGCTGCATCCTGAATCATTACCGCCCCCAGGTTCTTTCTGTTTAATTCAAACACCGCATCTGATACTGATTGGTCATCTGTGATGACCGGCACCTGCACTCCAGTCAGCATCACCTCCCGAACTGCAACTTTCAACCGTTCCCCCAAACTGCCTCCAGGGTGATTCCGTCGAAAGTCCTCGGCTCGAAACTGTTTCCGATTCAACAGGGCAACTGCCAGGGCATCACCCAGAGCCAGGGTTGCTGTTGTTGAAGTTGTTGGTGCTAAACCAAGGGAACAGGCCTCACGGGGTACAGCAACATTCAAGGTCACCTCTGCATGCTGAGCAAGAGTTGACTGAATGTTACCGCAGAGAGCGATAATTTTAATCCGACGCTCCTTCAGACTACCCAACAAACGATTAAGTTCGGCTGTTTCCCCTGAGTACGAAAGAGCAAGGACAACATCCGTAGACGTCACCATGCCTAAATCCCCATGCAGAGCCTCAACCGGATGCAGGAATATCGCAGACGTTCCTGTAGAGTTAAGGGTTGCCGCCACCTTTTGACCGATAATGCCCGATTTTCCAATTCCAGTGACCACGACTCTACTTGGACAGTTCATCATAATATCAACTGCCACTTCAAATTCATGACCAAGTCGATCACGAACAGTAAGAAGCCCCTCAGCTTCTATTGCAATCACTTCTTTTGCCAACTCAAGAGACATCCTCAGCTCCTCCTAAATCGACGACACAGCGTCCTTTCCCTTTTCCAGCAAGCATGGCCTTCATTTCAACCTCAAGATGATCAAGACTGACCAGACGACTGATGGTGTCCAGTCGGTCAATTTTCCATTCTCCCGCTAATTTCTCCCAGATGCGTACTCGCCTTTCCATTGGGCAGTTAGCTGAATAGACACCGATCAAATGAACACCCCGCAGTATAAACGGGTACACTGAAAGCGCCAACTCACTGGAGGACGCATTACCACAACAGGTTACGACGCCATCAAAGGCTGTGCCCTTAATGGCTGCAGCAAGAAAAGCACCGCCAACAGTATCAACCACCCCATGCCAGCGTGTCGGCAACAGCAGCTTATCAGCATCTTTTAATAATTCTTTACGACTCATGACAGTATGGGCACCAATGCCTGTAAGAAAGGCGTGCTCGGAGGGTTTTCCAGTTACAGCGATAATTTTGTAACCAATGGCCCGTAATAATACAATAGCGACAGTTCCAACGCCTCCGCTTGCACCAGTGACCAGGACTGGACCTTTATCAGGAGTGATGTTGTTTCGTTCAAGATGCCAGACACACTGCGCTGCGGTGAATCCGGCTGTTCCTAATCGCATACTCTCCAGTAGTGTGAGACCGGGCGGGAGGCGAACCAGCCAACTGCCGGGTACCCGTATGTATTGGCCGAAACCACCGGCAATGTTCATTCCCAAATCATAGCCCGTACAGATAACCGGATCGCCCTTTTGCCATGCCGGATCAGTTGAGGTTACGACGATTCCTGCAGCATCAATACCCGGTGTGTGTGGATATTGTTTTGTGACACCACGATTACCGCTGGCTGAGAGGGCATCCTTGTAGTTCAATGATGAGTAGTGTACCCGGATAAGAACATCACCTGCAGGCAGAGAGTCTATATCTTTCTGTTCGATCCGACGTTGTATTGTGTTGTCAGCAGCTTCATAGGCAACAAGTGCACGATACCTTTTATCATTCATGGCGTATTGCTTGGCAGTATTTCGATCAGATTATACGGATGACGTCTTTACAGGAAAAAAAACCAATCCGGTTCTTAAAAAGACTACTGGGGACTGACCAGCCGAAGTTGACCGCCGATAACAGTGTGTTCCTGTCCGGCATAGTCGCAGATCCGATAATAGCCCTCAGGTGTTAACCCGTGACCGACCCCTTTGATTTGCTCATTTTCTATGAGGTACTTCACCGGTTTATGCAGAAGCATATCATATCTCTGCCACTCATCAAGAACAGTTCTATGATTTACCGAAAGATCTTTCACACTTTTGTCAATGGCAGAGAGGATTTGGTGAAGTAAATTCTTCAAATCAACAGGATAGCCCAGCTCCTCTTGCAGTGTTGTAACTAAAGGTCTGATCTCAGGATCAAATTGTTCGATTGTACTGTTTACATTCAGGCCAACACCAACAATGACTTTAACTCTTGCAGGATCGCGGTGCTGCCTACTGATACTTTCACATAGAATACCTGCCACCTTCTTTGTAGAAAGAAACAAATCGTTCGGCCATTTAAGCATTGGCTGAATATCAAAACTGTCATGAAGGACGCGACGGCAAGCCACTCCTGTAGCAAGTGTAACCAAGGGTATCTTTATGACAGGAAGGGGCGGCTCGACTATACTTGAGAAGTACAATCCCCCAGGAGGTGAGTTGAAGGCCCTGCCATACTGACCGCGTCCAGCTGACTGACTGCCGGCGACAACCACCGTCCTGGCCGGAGCACCAGCAGCGACCATCTCTCTGGCTATTCGATTTGTTGAGTCAGTGTGCGTCTGAAAATGGATCATGCAAGTTAACTGCTGTCTTACTCTGCAGAAAAAAAAAAGCAGAGATCCAACAAATGGTCTCTGCTTTCAACCTTTCAGTTGAAAAGATCTATTTTTCTTCGTTCTGAATGCGGTCTGGACGTGCATACATGGTCGTCGAACCGGATGACCAGAACATCAGTTCACCTTCGGTGACCAGTGCATTGGCGACTTTTTTGATGTCTCTGGGTTTGGTATCAGGATCACATGCGTAGAAATCCTTAATGTACAGCTGCGCTTTGGGAGATTTCTTCGCCTTTTCAATGATGGCTTTTTTCAGCTCTTCTATGCTTAGTGCCATAACATGCTCCTCGTCATAGTAAAAAATCAAAAATGATCGGCCCTGTTCATCCCAGGGCCGATCATCACATTAACCTCGTTACTCGGTGTAGGCTGCAGTATGGCTGGTGTACTTAAACTGTGAAGTTGTACGCCACGTGTCGTACGCCAGTCGATAGTCATCGACCGATTTATCAGTAAAGGGGATTCCTGCCTTCTCAAAAAACTTCTCCCAGCCGATTCGTTCCGCCCACTCACCAAGTCGCTCATACTTCTTCGCATCCTTAGCATAGGCCACAAGGATCTGTCGTACACAGGCGACAACCTCCGGCCATCGTGGAGTTGTGTTCGGCAAGAACGGGACCACCAGCTTGGAGAACTTAGGTGCTGATCTGGTATTGGAAACTTTACCACCCACCAGAATGGCGATGCCGTCACCATCCGGGTCTGCCAGTGGCATAGCCGGACACATTGTATAACAGTTACCGCAGAACATACAGCGCTCGTTATTGACTGCAACTGACTTCACTTCCTCGCCTGCCGAGTTGGTCGCCTTTGCAGGCTTTATTGCGCCCAGAGGACAGGAGGCAACAGCAAGTGGAATCTCACAAACACCGGTAATACGATCGTGGTCAATCATCGGTGGCTTGCGGTGAATACCAAGAATCGCGATGTCAGAAGCATGGACAGCACCACACATGTTGAGGCAGCAGGCCAACGCGATACGGACCTGTGCCGGCAAAACCATGGATCCAAAGTACTCGAACAGGTCGTCCATAACTGCTTTAACCGGTCCGGATGCATCGGTTGCCGGGGTATGACAGTGGACCCAGCCCTGAGTATGAACGATGTTGGTCACACAGGCGCCTGTGCCGCCGATCGGCAGAACATTTTTATGTTTGAGCAGGGTGGCCTTCAGTGCTTCCAGCTTCTCTTCACTGGCAACCATGAACTCAACGTTGTTGCGAGTCGTGAAACGGACGTAGCCGTCACAATGTTGATCAGCGATGTCGCAGTACAGACGGACACGGTTCACAGTCAAAAGACGGGCTGAGCCACAACGAACGGTGAACACCTTTGCTCCGGTCTCAGAAACATGCACAAGTACGCCCGGCTCCAAGATCTCATGATAGAGCCATTTACCTTTGTTCTCTTTAATAACCGGTGGCAAAAAATCACCGTAATAGCGCGGCCCTAAGTCGGTAATCCGGCCTTCCATAGGATTTTTCGGATCGTAACCCATTATCTTATCTCCTCATAAAGTGATTGCGTTAAGGATATTCTTTACGGAGCTTAGGCAGCATGACGCTTTCTAAATTCTACAATGTCACGTTCCCAACCACCGGGCACCTCTTCTTCTCTCCAGAAGATATACGGGTTTGAACGCGGCTCTCGCACATGCTGCGGCAAAGGATCTATCTCCATAACTCTCAGGAAGGTCGGCAATCCGACGCGCTGCATGGTCTCACCGACCCGCTCACGGTTTTTACCAACTTCCATCCACCAGTCCCATACCTTTTCAATAACATCAACAAGGCCCTGGAAATCGTCTTCTGCACTCACCTCAACAAATGGAATAATCAAGGTGGAGAACTGGGCACCGTCTAGAATCGGTGCTTTAGCGCCGATAAGAATGGAGGCACCTTTCTGTACACCGGGGCGAAGAGCTCGTGGCATGACGTTAATACAGTGCATGCAACGGGTACATTCCGCATCGTTAATCTTCAGCTCATCGCCTTCCATCCACATACAGCGGGTTGGGCAAAGATCAAGAACTTCCGCCTGGATATCGAACTTACCATCCCACGGTCCGCCCTTATGGGCACCGCCATTGGCCGGATATCCTGCTTCATTGTTGATATATTTTTTAACTGCAGCCTGATCTATCCGGATATTGTCCTTCCAGGTGCCGATTACGGAGAAATCGGAACGAGCAACCGCGGCAACACAGTCGTTCGGGCAGCCGGAAAACTTAAATTTAAACTTATAGGGGAAGGCCGGACGGTGAATTTCATCCTGATACATCATTGTCAGCTGGTGACAGGCCTCCTGAGCATCGTACAGAGACCATTCGCAACGAGACTCACCAAGACAAGCAGAGGGGGTACGCAGGTTGGAGCCCGAGCCGCCGAGGTCCTGTCCCAAATCATGTGTCAGATCCCAGAACAACGGCTCGAGATTCTCGGTGCGCGTTCCAAGGAAAATGAGGTCACCGGTGGAGCCGTGAATATTGGTCACGCCGGAGCCATACTTCTCCCACAGATCCATCAAGTCACGAAGGTTTTTGGTTGTGTAGTACATGCCTGACGGTTGAGCAACACGAACAGTATGAAAGTGCTCTACACCAGGAAATTTTTCCGGGACATCTGAATATCGGCCGACGATCCCGCCACCGTACCCGAAAACACCTACAATACCACCATGCTTCCAATGGGTGATCCGATCCTTGTAGGACAGTTCAAGCTGACCAAGAATGTCCCAACATTCAGGCTTTGTGGCAGCCTGCTCTTTAAGATCGGTGACGAAACTCGGCCACGGACCAGATTCCAATTGATCCAATAGAGGCGTTTCATGCTTTGCCATCAGGGTTCCTCCTAGAGAGTATGTGATTAAAAGTACCTGCCCACTCAAGCGGCCTGAACAGTAACTACACGTCAAAAAAGCACGTCATTAAAGGCAGGAACGCACAACACCATATTGAATGGTCATTCAGAACACAGAGCATAAACGTCCGCCACATCTTTGTCAACAAAATTAACCGGCTTCTGCTCTGCCATAAAACCCCGCAATACCTGACTGCGATTCAGTACAAACCGGCTATGCGGAGCATCTGTTTCCCCAACACCTCTTCTCCATACTGGTTGTCTGGTTGGGTAAGAATCGATAAAAGCTGTTGAGCAAGAACTTTGCCTAACTGCACCCCCTCCTGATCAAATGAGTTGATGTGCCAGCAAAATCCTTGAAACGCAATTTTATGTTCATACATTGCAAGCAGACTCCCCATCGATCTCGGCGTTAACCGATCCGCCAGCAACACTGAATTCGGTCGATTTCCCTGAAAACGCCGGGCTGGATTTTCGTCGTCCTTACCCATTGCCAGAGCCAAAGACTGGGCAAGCATATTTGCCACCAGCTTCTGTTGTGAAGAGGTGCCTTCGATCATGACATCCACACCGTATCGGCTCTGACGAAAGCCGATAAATTCAACCGGTACCACCTCTGTTCCCTGATGGATCAACTGGTAAAAGGCATGTTGCCCGTTGGTCCCGGGTTCTCCCCAGACCACGGGACCGGTTTTCCAAGCGACCTCTCTCCCTTGCCGGGTGACAGATTTACCATTACTCTCCATGTCGCACTGTTGCAGATGTGCCGGGAAACGTGACAGTGCCTGGCTGTACGGCAAGATTGCCACCGTGGGATACCCAAGAAAATTATGATTCCAGATCCCCAACAGAGCGAGCAGCAGTGGAATGTTCGAGCGAACAGCAGGTTGCAGGGCAGCGCGGTCCACTTCGTGCGCTCCTTTCAGGAACTCCATAACTGCTGCAAAACCCAGTACAAACCCTAATGTGACAACACCAACCATTGAAGTGGCAGAGTAACGGCCGCCAATATAGTCTTCCATGTAAAAGGATCGTAAATAACGGCTGGGATCATCCATGGGGCTTCCCTCACCGGTTACTGCCAACACATGATGTGCCGGGTCAAGACCGGCCTTTATCAGGGAATCGCGAATCAGCTGTTCATTGGTCAAGGTCTCCAAGGTGGTTCCGCTTTTTGACACAATATTGAACAAAGTTGTCGACAGGTCCAACTCCTGCAACACCTCGGCCGCGTCATCAGGATCAACATTGGCAATAAACTGTGCAGAACGGCCCGGCAGACTGTATGCCTTCAGCGCCAGGCAGATCGCCCTGGGCCCAAGATCTGAACCACCGATACCAACCTGCACCATGGTTGAAAAGGGCTGTCCCGCCTGATTAACCACAGTTCCATCCGCCAGCTCATCAAGAAAAGACTGCAGCTTTGCCAGTTCACGCTGCGCCTTGGCAGACGCGTCCCCGGCCATTGGTGACTCGGTAAAGATATCCCGACACGCCGTATGTAACACCTGACGATCCTCACTGGCATAGCCTTCAATCCGGTTCAGCACAGCACCGGTCTGCATTGCCGCCAACGCTTCAACCAGCCCTGCCTCATCGGCAAGTTCCTGCAAAGCCTTCAGAATGTTCTCATCGACTCGCTGCGTTGCATACAGCAGATCAAACCCACACATCGATGTCTTAAAGGTTTCAAGACGTTGAACGGTTAACGCATTATCAGATGTCAGGTCATATGGTCTTTTCGCCAGGTCCTGTAACTGATGGACCGCTCTCAAAGCAGTGAAGTCTTTCATATCCCCTCTTCTGCGGCATCTCTTGCGAGTTGTTTCATCTGGGAAATAACAGCCTGATAATCCGGCTGTCCGTAAATTGCCGAACCGGCAACAAAAATATTAGCACCTGCAGCCGCCATCTTTGCTATGGTTGCAGGACCGATACCACCATCGACTTCAATACCGATCGCTGGGTTTACGGCATCAAGCATCTGACGAAGACGCCTGGTTTTCTCCAGTGATGTCTCAATAAATGATTGCCCGCCAAATCCTGGATTGACACTCATCAGCATAACGAGATCAACTTCCGTCAACACGTATTCCAGGGTCATGAGAGAGGTTGCCGGGTTAAGGACCACACCTGCCTTTTTTCCCCGTTCTCGAATTGCGGTGAGGGTACGGTGCAGGTGAATACAGGCTTCAACGTGCACAGTCACCCAATCGGCTCCGGCATCAATAAAGTCATGAATATACTGATCAGCATCCGTTATCATCAAATGAACGTCAATCGGCAGGTCGGTCACAGAACGTACAGCCCGGACCACCAGTGGTCCAATCGTGATGTTCGGAACAAAATGTCCGTCCATGACATCCACATGGATAACATCTGCTCCTGCCATTTCCACGGCCTTGATCTCTTCACCCAACCGGGCAAAGTCGGCTGAGAGAATAGAGGGGGCTATCATCAACGATCGCATGGTTTCCCTTGTTTATCAAAATTTTATACAGCCGGCAGGTATCAGAACAGGCTGTCGGAGCGCTCTGCGGAAAATGAGCAATACCTTGGTGAGCGGATCAGTCGTTTGTATATTCCAGGCTCTCATACTGCTGTCCTGCGAGCTGGCGGACCAGTCCTTTGAGCTCAAGCTGCAACAAGAGGCCATGCAACTCTGCAAAAGAAAGACCGGTGAGGTCTGCTATGGTCTCGATATCACGAGGATAGGTGTCGATCTGGGCAAGGACAGCCTGCTCTTGAGCAGTCAGGGCGTTGCCGGCGTGGTCATCCTCCTCCGCTGGTTCGTTGGAACGGGGAGTGCCGCTGTGTTGATTCCAGGAAAGGCCGAGCAAAATATCATCAACAGTGTGAACAAGATGCGCACCCTGCTGAATCAGGCGGTGGGTTCCAGCGCTCCTTGGTGAATCAATCCGGCCGGGAACGGCAAAGACCTCCTTTCCCTGATCCAGGGCCAACCTGGCAGTGATCAAAGATCCCGACTTTTCAGTGGCCTCAACCACAACGACTCCTTCAACCAGCCCGCTGATGATCCGATTGCGCGCCGGGAAGCGAAACCCTTCAGGTTGTGTCCCTAAAGGGTACTCGCTGAGCAACAGGCCTTGTGCACTAATTTTACCAAACAGGTCTGCATGGGCCCGGGGATACACCACATCGAGTCCACAGCCCAGAACAGCAACGGTTGCGCCGGTCGCTGCCAGGGCACTATGATGAGCGGCCGCATCAATTCCATACGCCGCACCCGATACAACGGTAAGCCCTGCAGAGGCCAAATCACCGGCCAGCTTCATCGCCACGCGTCTTCCATAATCGGTGGCATTTCTAGAGCCGACAACAGCAACTGAACGTTGCTGCAAGACGTCGATGTTACCACGACAGTACAGCAGCACCGGGCGATCAGGAAATGCATACAGGGCAGCAGGATATTGCGGAGAAGGCGGCACCAGGAGCTGCACATCAGCTTTCGCGATCAACTCCAACTCTTCCTGAGCACGGGTTCTTGCCGCACGCAGCTGCTTTTTACTGTTCAACAGCGTTGACAAACGTGTCCCGTACCGGGGTAACGAGGCAACCTGATCCGGCCTGGAAAAAACATCACCGGGCGTCCCCAACTGCTCAACCAGATAGTTAATCAGGGTGCATCCCAAACCGGGAAGAAACGATAAGGTCAGCCAGTCTTCAACATCCTGGTGCATGGACAAAAACTCAATCTATCATGAACGTTTGCAATTCCTCGCTTCTCGTCGGATGTCGCAATTTTTTCAGCGCCTGGGCTTCAATTTGACGGATACGTTCTCTGGTGACGGAAAAGCATTGCCCCACCTCTTCCAACGTGTGATCACACCCGAGTTCAATCCCGTAGCGCATGCGCAACACCTTTTCTTCACGCGGGGACAGCGATCCCATCACCTTACACAGACAGCGCTTGAGACTTTCAGACATCGAATGCTCCTGGGGGTCAGGATACGCATGGTTTTCCACAAAATCACTGAGCAGGGTGTCTCCTCGTCGCTGACCGGTGCATCGAGAGAGATGGCGTCTTTAGCTGTTTTGAGAGCTATATGTACCTTCTCCACATCCGTTCCTAATTGGGCGGCCATTTCCTCTGGAGTCGGCTCCCTGTTTTCGAGCCGTTGGAAGTCTTTGGAAAAGCGGAGCAGCCTGTTGATGGTTTCTATCATGTGCACCGGAAGACGAATAGTCCGACCCTGATCAGCAATACCACGGGCCACTGCCTGGCGGATCCACCAGGTAGCATAGGTGGAGAACTTGTACCCTCGCTGATAATCGTACTTTTCAACGGCTTTCATCAACCCGATGTTGCCTTCCTGAATAAGGTCAGGTAACTGCATGCCACGGTTCAAAAATTTCTTTGAAACAGAGATGACAAGCCGAAGATTTGCCCGAACCAGTGTATCTTTGGCCTGTTTAGCGGTTTCCCGCCCCACTTCAATCTCCTGCTGGGTTTCAATAAACGCCGGCCAGGAGATGCCAATGGTTTCGGCAAGCTCAAGGGTAACCCGCCTCTCGACTTCCGCAGGATCAACGTTGACAACCTCGGGTTGCATCTGGTGCTGGCGCGCAGCCAGCAGAAGCTCCTGTTGACGGGCAACTATCCTGACTTTGTTGAACTTCTGGGCCAGCTCTTTAACCGCATCTGCAACTGAAAGTAATCCCTTGGAGCAAAGCCGGTAATCTTGAAACAAATTGGCAATATCCATGCCCACAGCAAGTATTGCCTCGACAATGGCAGCCTCTTTCGTTGTATCACCCACGTGATGCTTCAACTCAAGGAACAGCTCGCGACGTCTGGCATCAAGATCGTTGGCCTTTTCTATCTGATCAAGCAGGGCATCCTGCACTCTGGTCAGTTCCTTCTCATCATTATCAGAAAGTCCCCTGACCACAGAGTTAATACGGACTTTACCGCGCAGGAGATTTTCAGCCAGATCATTGAGCGCGGTGATACCTAGGGTAAGACGCAGTATGGCTCGCTGGATGTGTGTTTCTCCGTCTTCGATCATCCGAGCCAGCTCCATCTCTTCTTCGTGGCTGAGCAGGCGTTGACTACCCATCTCGCGCAGGTAGATATTCATCGGATCGATGCTGCTCCCTGTGCCCCGGCGATCTCTTTCTCGCCGATCATCACCTAAACGGCGATCAAAGGCTGAGCGGCGTTCAATACCATGGCGGATAGCCCAGTCACTCTCTTCCTGAGGATGCAGCCAACTTTCCCGGCCTTCCCCATCGACTTCGGCAGGATCATGATCATCGTCCAAAAGATAGTCGTCCGCCTTCATTATCCCCTCCCTTAAAACGTTCTACTGTTTCAGTGCATTACCGGCGCATTCTTTCCAGATCAGGGAAAGTCAAAACATCATATCGATCAGCTTCACATGGAAATCAAGAAACCAGCCCCACTTGTCATCCCCCCGGGAAGAGGCGAGCTCCATCCAAAATACAATTTTTTAAACTTACTCAATTTCCATCATTTTTCAACATGTTAAATCTTCAACTTTCATTTTTGCTGCAGAATCTGTTTTTGGTGAAGTAATTCCATCAGCAGATGTGTATCGCCCAGGCGTTCAGCCTGATTGATCTTTTCCTGTAGAGAGGCCGCAGTTTGTTTGCGGGCATTTTTTTGAAGCCATTGGACCAGCTCTTCACACTCTCGTCGTGCGTGGTCCGGCTGTTCACTTTCCGACGGCGCTATCCGAGTCAACACCCGGACGATGTAAGTGCGGTCATGTTCTTCAACAACCTGTTCGAGCACGTCTTCAGGCCGGCAACTCGCCCCCCTGGCGACATCTTTAACAAGTTGCACAAAGTGAAGGAGCGCTGAATCCTTAAAAACCACATCCAGCCCGGCTTTTTCTAATTCTTCGATAGAGTGGGGATGCAAAATAAGAAAATCGACAAACTGTTTTTCCTTTCTCGACAAGGCTGCCAACCCCTGCGGTTGTGCAGCAGCTGTGGACATGGCCGGACGTTTGGCCATCACCTTTTCCGTTATAAAGTACTCCGGCGAGACCCCCAGCTTTGCACTGAAATGAGAGGCCATCAAGCCACGCTGTTCAGCATCTGTTGCCTCTTTGAGCAGCTGCTTTAACTCGGCAATGATTTTATTTTTACCGGCCAGCGTCAACCCATGTTCATCTGCCAGCCTGTCAAAGGCAAACTCAGCCAACGGACGGGCATTCTCCATCAGGTCGATAACAGCAGCCGACCCTTCAGCCCGGATAAATGAATCCGGATCATGCCCTGCAGGTAACAGGGCAACGCGCGCCTCAACCTGTTCCGCCAAAAAATAAGGGATACAACGCATGACTGCTTTCAAACCGGCAGCGTCTGCATCAAAAAGAAGAATAGTTTCCAGGCTGTATGGACGCAAAGAACGGATGTGATCACGGGTTAACGCCGTCCCTAAAGGAGCAACTGCACAATCAACGCCGTGGGCCGCCAGCAGGAGTAAATCAAAGTTGCCTTCAACGATTAAAGCACGACGCTGGCGACGTATGGTTTCCCGGTGCTGATGCAAGCCGAAAAGTAAACGTCCTTTATCAAAAACAGGACTTTCCGGAGAGTTCATGTACTTAGGGGCACCATCGCCAAGGATACGGCCGCCAAAAGCTGCAACCCGACCGGTCATATCTATAATTGGAAACATGATCCGTGATCGGAACCGGTCATAATATCCGCCCCGGTTGCTGACGGCCGACAGCCCTGCCTTGCTCAGACTGTCCTGTGATATGCCCTGGTTGCGTAACTGATCAGTTGCATAACTCCAGCCCACCTGGTCAGGATCCGGCGCACAGCCCAATCGATAGTGTTCAATAATCTTTGCCGGCACGCCCCGCTGTTCAAGGTAGCTCCGGGCTACGGCACCGAACTTTGAGTGCTGCAGACAATGCTGATACAACAGGGCGGCAGCCTCATTGGCCTCGTACAGCTGCTCGCGTTTCTGCAGTTGTTTTCGCTGAGCAGCAGACAGCTGACGCTCAGGCACAGGTATACCGTATTTCTGCGCCAGAACCTTTAAGGCCTCCGGAAATTCCATATGATGATATTTCATCACAAAGGAAAAGACATCCCCGTGCTCACCACAGCCAAAACAATGAAAAAATTGTCCCTGGGGGTTAACTGAAAACGACGGCGTTTTTTCACTGTGAAAAGGACACAACCCTACCCACCGGCTGGCAGAACGCCTCAGCGCCACAACTTCGCCGACAACCTCGACAATATCGGCAGCCTCTTTCACAGAGTTTTTTATCTGATCCCCAAAGGGCGACTCGCTCATAAACCTTTCTCACCTCTACAGTACACCTGCCTCAACAGGCAGATGCGCATGACTCTTCAATGCCGGCGACCGCTTTATTCATATATGCATTCTTTCCCGTTATCATGTACAATTACGAACTTCTGGAGTAACCGTAGCTCTCCCCACGGTATACAGCAACGTCAATAATGACAACACGCCCTCATCCATTCAGCCTGCAGCAAGAGGTCTCTTATGATTCGTGACATGGAGGACATGCTCTCCCTGGAGATCAAAAAGGAGATTGCGGACCGATACTTCGGCTTCCGGAAGATGATCGAAGATGACAGCAAACAGTATAATCAGCATGTACAGAACGCTTATCGGCAACTGGAAAACGATGTCGGGTTCGACCTGATCCGCCTGTACATCCTTCTTGGCAGTGAGTCACTTATTCATGCCTTTTTTCAGTTAACCGGGTTGCGCGATCAGGTCTTTCTTGATCCCTATTTACTCCACTCACCGACCATTCGCCAGCGTCTGTTCAAGGGGTTGACCATCCACGGGTTCACCCGCCGTTCCCGGTTCCACAACCTTTTTTTTGATATTTACACACGATTAAGTGCCGGGGTGACCTCATATAACAGCCGGCTGAAGCAGCTTATCGAGGAGGGCAAAGCAATAAACAAAGAAATCGAAGATTTCCATCGGCACAATGATCTCGGCACCATGATGGGTTTTCTGCGTAGACTGGACAGTGGTTCTGTGCAGGGGGCAGGGGGAATGGCCGGGGATATCTCCCCTTTACGAGATGATCACTTTGCAGAAAAAATGCGCATCCGCGCTCCGATACCAGCGGACAATCTCCTTCCTGATCTCCCCGCTCTCCCGGCAACGAAGACGGTCCGAAAACAGCTGCAGGAGTTGGTTGATACGGCATACAATACCCAGGGAAAACCGGAAGTGAGCAGCTACAGTACATAGGCACACTCTTGAGGAGCAGCCCCAAACTAGATACCGACCCACGTATCAAGATGATCAATCCGGTAAAAGCATCCTCCCTGCTGGTGCCAGGTGCAAACACCTTGAACATCCATGCCCTGGTGTATAATCGAGACCGGCCGATCCGAGGACACCACAACAATAATAATGTTCGGGTGCTCTGCTGTAAAACGTAAGGCTGAATTATAACGCGCCCCCCTGGCCAGATCTTCACCGGCAAAAGAGCGGCCATCCAGAAGACAGGCAAAGCCATGAAGATGCATGTCTGCTCCGATGTGAAGAGCGCCGTCCACCTTCACTAAAGATCTGGCCAGCTTTAAGATGAGCGGTTTGCGCAGATCAAGCGGAGGCACAAGATTTTGCCCGGAAATTTCGATCGGCTGTTCATTGAGATCAATGACAATGGTGCAGCCATGCTTCTGTCTCTGTGCATGGTGCACCAGACTGGCCACAATTTTAAACATGAAAAAGCTGTCGGCACGTTCTAAATTCGTCTCCAGCAGCACCTCTTCCAGCTGGACCAGTTTGCCCTGATAGGTCGTTGACGTAAATCGTCCATCGGCAAAACTGCACACCTTTGCCCTGTTCACCCTGAAAAAACCCCGTCGACCCTGAAAATCCGCGCACAGAGAAAAAGCCGGTAACGTGCTGTCACAGATACCCAAAATCGCCCGGCCATCACTCACCAGGTGCCGTGTCGATCGTTCCACGGTAAGAAGAAGCTTGCGCACATGTTTAAAATTAACCAACCGCGGCTGTGACTGCTTTTGGAACCGCACCAGAAAATGCAGTTGGTCGTGCATACTCGAATCAACAAACAACAGCTTGCCTTCAGGCCACGATCCCTCCTCCTGAGTGCCTGAAATCATCAGCACTGCATCCAGAATCGGATAAACCCGCATTAAACTGTCCCAGCCGAGCTGCATGTTCATCTGGTCTATGATGTAGTCACGCACGGCGTGCGTCGCATATTCCTTGAGGAAATAACCGGAAATCCCAGTATACAACTCCGCATCGTTGGCGAGATCGTGGGATAAGCGCCATACCGCATGTTCAAGCCAGCACTCGGTCGGTCCGATGGAGCACATGTCAGGATGATGTTCAGTAAACCATTGCTGAAAAAAAACAGCTCGCGAGTGTCCTCCATTACTCAGCAAACCCGCCAAACCAGGATCCTTGACCGGTAATATCTCGGCAAAACGACTGCGACAGTACTGGAGCTTTTCGTTGATCCTCCATCGCTGGTTGTCAATATACAGACTTTTAAAAATAGGCTCATGCCCCTTGAGCAGATTCTGCGGATCACAGATCATCATCGGGCTTTCAGGGCTGAGGGCAAAGATCAACGCTGCCCGGCTCACTCCGGAGAAGTGTGTCAGGCCGTCACTGAGCCCATTGAGGATATCGCTCACACAACGGCGAACAAACGAAGAGTGATGTTGAAGAGTAGAAAGGGGCATCTGAAAACGACCGTTATTGGCTTGCTGTGACGTACAATGCATCTTTACATATCGTGAATTGTCACCGTTTGCAAGCAAAGTACCCGTGAGCCTGTCCATCCTCACTCTGGGTTTAAGATGCGGTACTGTTGCCGGTCAGGGATAAGAGAGATGTACGGTGAGTCAGGGCCACGGCCCATCTGTTTTTCCTGGCAAGCAACACCAAAGAAAATGACATCACATCAAGAGCTGCTACAGCGCAAGAAAACGCACATTTTTCGGTTGATGACAAGAACACCTTTTTGAGCGTGCCGGTGCAACGCTGCCCCAAACAACAGCATCCCTGACAGGAGACACAACCTAAAAAAAGAGCTTGGCGCCGGGAGTGTTTCCGCCTATATACATAGCTACTGGAACTATCGGCCGCCTGGCGACTCTTCTCAGACATGCTGACAGTCAAGTGAAACAGCGCTTGAGTGAACCATTACAAAAAACAGGCAATCTTTATGGATGAATACATCGCCCAGGAACTTGTGACGATTATAAAACGCGAAAAACAATCCGCCTATGAAGATGCCTTTGAACGCGCCTTTGATCTTACCAAGGCCTACGCCGGCTCTGCAAATGCTCAGGCATCGGCAATCCCGTTTGTCTTTGAGAAACTTTTTGAGCTGTTTGTTACCGGTAAAACCAGATCCTGATTTTTCACAACCCCAACGAGATCGATACAGCTCTCACATCGTCTGCAGCAGACGACTCACCATCTGCAGATCCTGCCAGGCCGCTTTTTTCAGGGAAGCATTTTTCAGAAGCAATCGTGGATGCAATGTGACCATGACCTGTATCGATCGATCGTTCCGATAGGAATGCAATCGTCCACGCAAACCAAAAAGTGATGCTTTGGTGTCAATCAGGGCATGAGCCGCCTGTTCTCCCATGGCACACAGGACCTTCGGCTGAACCATTGCGATCTCCTGGAACAGATGCTGACGGCAGAGCAACAGATTCTGCTCGGATGGTTGTACAGACGTGTTGGGACAGCATTTCAGCACATTGGTCACATACACTGCACCCGGAGTCAGTCCAATGGCCTTCATCATGTTCCACAGCATGATATCTTCATCAGCACTAAAGAGAGTCGCCTCGGAAAAGGAACCTTCCTGCAATGAGTAATCGCCGACTACACACAAAGACGCCCCTGCCTGTCCTCTGCCGGGGACGATACCCTGACGCGAACCCGACAGCGAACAGAGCCGGCATGCTTCCAGCTCCTTTTGCAAAAGATGCAACCGGGTATCAACTTCGCTTTTCTCCGGACCTGAGGCAACCACTGGTGGGATCTTTACCCGATCAGGGGTACCGATCCCCTTGTCAGTCCCCCTCCTCGACTGTTTGCCGGGGTCGTGCAGTTGTCTGAGAGCAGGGGAAAGGGGGTAGGTTTCGATCCCCATGAGCTGGTGATAGCGCAGTGTGTCGCGAAGCCCCTTTGCGACAACAGCAAGCATGTTGACATCAACATCAGCTGCTGTCACTGTCTGTACCGGGCCTTTTCCTGACCGGTCTTCGGTGTCGGCATATTCCTGCGGCTTTTCTTTCATAGTGATGTCATCAGACGATATACGCCTATTTTTTTTTCTTTGGCGGTGCAAAGTCAAACACGGTTTCATCCTTTTTCAAAAGACCGTACTTCTGACGAGCCACCCCTTCCAGATACTGCTCATCCGTACGCAACCGGTTGATATCCTCAGACAACTCGACATTACGTATCTCAAGTCGCCTGTTCTCTTCAGTCAACCTGACAATCTCCTGACGCAGCTTCAGGTAAGCAAACAAGCCGCGCCCCGGAGCAAACACAACCCAGAGCAGAAGAAAAAAGAGCAGAATGCCGCCAAGAATCCAGATCACCTTCTTGTTTTGCTGCCTGTTGATTTTTTGTTTACGCAACGCCATGGAACTTTTCGTTCGAACCCGCAAATGTGAAAAAAGATTATGAAACAGATGGAAAAATGTCTGGTTAGCGCCTGTCTCACCGGACTCTGTACCCGATATGACGGTCAGAGTAAAACCCATACAGGTTGTTTACAGCTTCTGGCCAAATATCACTGGGTTCCGGTCTGCCCGGAACAGTTAGGTGGTCTTTCCACCCCTCGTCCTCCCGCAAACCTGATAAACGGTGACGGCCATGACGTTCTTGCCGGAATCTGCCGTGTCGTTGATCAGCACCGCGTCGACCGCACAGACGCCTTTCTGCGTGGCGCCTTTATGACCCTGGCCATTGCTCAGGCACAGGGTATCCGTCTTTGTTTCTTTAAATCAGGCAGCCCATCGTGCGGATACGCGCCTGTCATCGGTGTAACCGCTGCCTTGCTTCAAAGCCGCGGTATACAGATTATCCCTTTTTAGACACAGTACACCAAAATACATAAACATTCTCACTGCTTCGGCCTAACGTTCGTTTCTTTTTTCTCAGCCCCGGCCAGGCGGATCAAAAGAATACCGGATTCATAAAGAAAATAAAGCGGTACACCCATGAGAGCCATATTGACAACATCCGGAGTCGGGGTGAGCACTGCTGCAAGGATCGCAATCACCAGCACGGCATACCGCCTGTATTTTTCATATGTAGCACGGCCGATCATACCGACCTGGGCGGTAAAAAGCATGAATACCGGTAATTCGAAGATGAGGCCGAATGCAAAAATAAACAGGATAACAAACTTGACAAAATGACCGACTGAAATATAGGCGAGCAGCTCTTCTGATTGATAGCTGAGGAGAAACTGAATGCCAAAGGGTAGGGTCACAGCTGTACAGAATATCGTCCCCCCATAAAAGAGAACACAGGTGGTAGCCACAAACCAGAACAGCTGTTTTTTTGAAATTTTAAATGGTCTGCTGACGGCTTTCCACAACACATACATACACAACGGCATAAGCACATAGAGCGCCCCAAAAAAGGCAACGTTAACATGCGCAAGAAAGGGTCCGGCAACGGAGAAAAAATATAATTTCTGACCGAGAAAGTCTTGAGCCCCTGTTAACAGACGACTGGAAACAAAGAAAAAAACCAGGGTCGTCATGGCAATCGTTCCGGCCAGCAGCTTGACAAAACGACGCAACTCGAGCAGAACAAGGGCAAATGATTTAAGTGATCCTGTCATGGTCTGAAAATGTATCCTGACTGTTCATAAGCACAAAACCCGCAAATACGTAGCAAAACAGAAGAATAAACGCAAATGAATACCCGTTGCGTTTCCCTTGACGCCATGATAAAAACCGTTCACATCGGCGTGTTCTGAAACAGGTCGGTGTTTTACTTCCTCATATTCCCCATACCTGCAACACATCATGTTAGAATTACGTTTTGTTAGAGAACATCTGGATCTGGTCCGTCAAAAAAGTATGTTGAGAGGCGTTGATCCCCAGCTCATCGACCAGTTTATGCTCACAGATCAACGTCGACTCGCCGCCCTTGCCGAAGTAGAAGCGCTCAAAAACCGCCGCAACACGGTTTCAAAAACCATCGCCTCTCTGAAGCAGTCGGGTGATCACCTTCAGGCTGAAGCCATGATCGTTGAGATGCGTGCAGTGTCCGACCACATCAAAGAACTGGACACCAGCCTTGTGCAGATCGAAGAGGAGCTCCAGGCTCTTGTTCTGTCCATCCCCAACCTCTGCGATGACACCGTGCCTCCGGGGAAGAGTGAGCAGGATAATCTCGAAATCAAACGATGGGGAACCATACCAACCTTTTCTTTCCCACCACGGCCACACTGGGAAATCGGTGAACTGCTTGGTATTCTTGATTTTGAAACTGCCGCCAAACTTGCCGGTGCCCGTTTTGCACTGCTCAGGGGCTTCGGTTCCAGACTGTCACGGGCTCTGATCAACCTCTTCCTCGATCTCCACACCCAACGTCATGGATACACCGAAGTTCTCCCTCCGTTCATGGTGAACACCAAAACCATGACCGGCACAGGTCAGCTGCCGAAATTCCAGGAAGATCTGTTCAAACTGGACGGTTGGGATCTCTGGCTGATCCCGACGGCCGAGGTACCGGTCACCAACATCCATGCCGATACAACGCTTGACGAAGCCGACCTGCCACTCAAATACACTGCCTATACGCCCTGTTTTCGTTCAGAAGCCGGCTCGTACGGCAAAGACACCCGCGGCCTGATTCGTCAGCATCAGTTTGAAAAGGTGGAACTGGTCAAGTTCACCACACCCGAGCAATCCTGGCATGAACTGGAGCAGTTACTTGCCGACGCTGAAGCTGTCCTGCAGCTGTTGGAACTACCGTACCGTGTTGTCACTCTCTGTACAGGTGATCTGGGATTCTCTGCAGCTAAAACCTATGACATTGAAGTCTGGTTACCCGGACAAAACTGCTATCGTGAAATATCTTCCTGCTCTAATTTTCTCGATTTTCAAGCCCGTCGGGCAGGCATCCGATATCGGCCCAAAGGAGAAAAGAAAAGCCGGCTGGTTCATACGTTGAATGGTTCCGGCTTGGCGGTGGGCCGTACTCTGCTGGCTATCCTGGAGAACTACCAGAATCCGGACGGCACGGTCCGCCTCCCCCCGGCGCTGGAACCTTACTTTACGCAACGTTTCTGATGCCAGATGCAGATACACTCAGAACAACCCGCATGCAGTTGATCACACCGGTTTAGCCGGAGGTTCCAGGGCAAGCTCGATTAAACGATCCAGCAGATCACTGAAAGAATAACCGGCAGCCGCGGCAGCCTGAGGCAGAAGACTGGTGGGCGTCATACCCGGAATTGTATTTGTCTCCAACAGGTAGAGTTCATCACCAGCAAGAATCATGTCGGTGCGACTGTAACAGCGCAGGTGCAGAGCACGGTGGGCGCGTACCGCATAGTCCTGAGCTTTTTGCCGTATCTTGTCACTCACCTCGGCCGGACAGATCTCTGTGCTGGCTCCTGGTTTATATTTGGCCTCATAGTTAAAAAACTCATACTGAGCCGAGGGAATAATTTCAACCAGCGGCAGGGCCTGCACATCGGTTGTACCAAGCACTCCCACCGTTAACTCGCGACCTTGCACATATTTCTCAACCATGACTTCATTGTCATGCTCCAGGGCTAAGCGCAACGCTGCCGAAAGATTCTCCACATCCCTGACAATCGACATCCCCACGGAAGATCCCTGTCGCACTGGCTTTACCACGCAGGGAAGCCCAACCTCAGCTATAATCCGGCCGGGATCATCCAGGTCACCGGACTCCAGCATGATCCAAGGCGCCACCGGCAACCCGTTGAGCTGATACAGGACTTTGGCCAAATTCTTATCCATGGCCAGGGCACTCCCCAGTACGCCTGCCCCCTGATAGGGGACACCCAGCAGATCAAGAAATCCCTGAATCGTACCATCTTCTCCGTTGATACCATGCAGAAGCAAAAAGGCAACGTCGATGGAAGCGGCATCCTGAGCTATGCGAGCAAGGTCAGTGGCCGGATCGTAACGGACAACCTTATATTTCTGAGGATCCAGGGCCTTTTCCACACCAGCAGCTCCACGAAGCGAAACGTCACGTTCAGCAGATGTTCCTCCAGCGATCAACGCCAATCGAATCTGTGCCATGCTTTACTCCCATTGCTTAATGAACATTCACTCTTGGTTTCACAAAAGATGCACCATGGTACCATCGTGATCAAGAAAAACAATCAAAAGGACAGCCGGCGCTGCACTGACCGTGAACCTGGACATTCTGCCACCTGCAGCTCCTCAGTTTCATGACAATTTGTCCTTGATGACACAAGGAACACTGAAAACAGTTGCCGTATCAATTGTTTAGATTGACAAATCGTAAATACCCAGATAAAATTATGTCTTTTAATGCAATATTCTTATTAATGGCCATGGCCACATACCAAAGGAAGTGATGCACGATGATCGAAGTAGAAGTCAGAGGTGACCTTGAATACGCGATCAGGCAGTTAAAGAAAAAACTGCAGATCGACGGTATTAAACGTGAGCTGAAAAGGCGTGAATACTACGAAAAACCCAGCGTAAAGAAACGCCGTAAAGCAGCGGAAGCCCTGCGAAAACTTCGAAAGTTCAACCGCTTGAGAAATCGATCTTAAGCTAATAACCCCAGTACATACACTGGGGTTATTTCTTTTCATCATTTTCCTCTCTTGAAGGCCGCCTCTCAGTTCAGTCAGTACCTGTCGCTTTTTGTACAATATCTGACCATACAGCGTCGATTGTCCAAAAATACGGTGGCTGCTTACAGCGCCGATATTCAATCTTTCTTCAACTTCCTTCTTGATACGACTCCTTCCCCGCTGTATCTGAGCGATATACAGACTGATCAGATTATCCGGTATTTTCAACACTGCCATCAACAGCGCACCAGTACACGATCAAATGCCCGAAGGCTTGCAACGCTGCGTACCTTTTTCCGCTTTCTGAAGGATCAGGCAGTGATCACAATTGATCCTACCACTGCAATCGACTCCCCGAAAATTGGGCACAGTCTGCCGAAAATGCTCAGTATAACCGAGGTTGACGCCCTGCTGCGCCTACCTGAGAAGCACCCCCCCATGGTCCTTCGGAACTATGCCATGCTGCACCTGTTGTATGCTTCAGGGTTACGGGTATCCGAACTGGTTAACCTCTCGCTCAACAGCTGCAACCTGAGCAGTGGCCATGTACGTATCCTCGGCAAAGGGAACAAGGAACGAATCGTCCCGTTTTCCGCCACAGCCGGAAAAATGATCAGCGACTACCTTGAGTATGGACGACCAGTGCTCCTGAAGGGGAAACCCAACGCCATACTGTTTTGTTCTAATCGTGGTACGGCAATGAGCAGAAACCGTTTCTGGCAGATCATTCGGGAGACCGCCATACAAGCAGGCATCAGCAAAGCAATCAGTCCGCATATGCTCCGCCACTCCTTTGCCACGCACCTTCTGGCCGGTGGCGCAGACCTGCGGTCCCTGCAGATGATGCTCGGGCACACCGACATTGCCACCACACAGATCTACACCCATGTCGACAGTGACCGTCTCAAGGAAATCCACCGGCGATACCATCCGCGCGGCTAAAGACCACTGCCAGACACCTGTACGTGTTTTCAAGAACCTAAAGATACAAGCGGCAGCGGCTGCTCCTGCCTTGAAAGCGTGACCGATATGGTAGGGTCAGCCGACAGGTAGTGGTGCGCAACCCGACGCACCACATCAGGGTGATTGTTTATTTCACTTAAATGAGCCAGTACCAGAAGTTGCAATTGCTCCTTTGCCAGCAATGAAGCCAGGGCTAACGAGGTTTCGTTGGCTAAATGCCCCTGGTTGGAAAGAACACGCTGCTGCAGCAACAGGGGATACGGCCCGTTTCTCAGCATCTCAACATCATGATTTGCCTCCAGAATAACCGCCTGGCACTGCTGAAGATGGTGCTGAATCAAACGGGTGACCATGCCGGTATCTGTACAGTATCCAAGTTGCCGGCGACCATCGCTGATGATAAACCCCACCGGATCAACTGCATCGTGGGAAACGGCAAAGGGATGAACAGAAAATTCGTTGATGGTAAAAGATTCACCGACTCCGAACTCCCGGGCTATCGGAAGATGATTGATTTTAGGTGCCGCAGCCCGGTGGGTTGCCGCATTGGCATAGATCGGTATATTGAATCTTCGTGCCAAGACACCAATCCCCCTGATATGGTCATCATGTTCATGCGTCACTATAATGGCCGTCAAAGATCTCGCATCAATGCCCACCATGTTCAACCGGCGATCTATCTCCTTGCCGCTGAAACCGGCATCAATAAGCAATCGGGTGGAACCGGCCTCCACCACAGTGCAGTTTCCTCTGCTGCCGCTGCCGAGAACAGAAAATTTCACCGACGACCACCAGTACTATCGACAACCTCTTTTCCGGCACCAAGACCTGTATGACCGAATCCTCCCGTTCCTCGAGCTGTTGCAGGCAGTTCGGTTGCAGACTGCAAAACCGCTCGAACCACCGGCGCTAAGACCAGCTGGGCAATACGATCGCCTCGTTGGACTGTATATGGCTGTTGACCAAGATTGATCAGGCCGACCTTCACCTCACCCCGATAATCCGCATCAATAGTACCGGGAGCATTGATCACCGTGATTCCGTGCTTGGTTGCCAGGCCGGATCGGGGCCGCACCTGCATTTCATAGCCTGAAGGAATAGCCACCGCAAAACCACAACCAAACAATCTCCTTTCACCCGGGTTGAGTACCACTGGTTCGGAAAGAACAGCACAGACATCCATTCCGGCAGCGAGTTCAGTGGCATAAGTCGGTAATGACAGATCAGTACTTTGCTCCGGTTCAAGCCACTTAAACGCCACGTGCACTTCCTTCATCGCCCCTCCTTCACCCGTCTTTCAAGGACAAAAAAGCCGGCTACCGTGATACTGCGGTTGCCGGCCCCTATCAGAGATACAATCTGACTAATTATTCATTATCTTCTGCAAGTACAGCCTTACGACTCAACCTGATTCGGCCTCGATTATCAATCTCAAGGACCTTGACCTTAATAATATCGCCTTCCTTAACAACATCGGTCACATTTTTAACCCGCTCGTTCGCCAGCTCTGAGATATGCACCATACCATCGGTTCCAGGAAGAATCTGGACAAAGGCACCAAATTCCTTAATGGTTCTGACTTCGCCCTCATAGATCTTACCGACCTCAGGCACTGCAGTGATCTGTTGAATCCGCTTAACCAAGGCATTGGCGGTCTCAACATTATTGCTGAAAATTTTCACCGTCCCATCGTCTTCAACATCAATCTTAGAGTCGAACTCAGCTGTCATCTCGCGGATGATCTTCCCACCGGGGCCGATGATATCCCGGATCTTGTCCGGATCTATCTTCATGGTGATATACTTCGGAGCATGTTCGGAAACCGTGGCACGAGGTGAGCTCAGGGCCTCTTCCATCTTCTCTAAAATGTGTATTCGACCATTTTTAGCTTGAGTCAGCGCCTGAGACATGATCTGCCGGTCAACACCATCGATTTTGATGTCCATCTGCAGACCGGTAATCCCGTCAGAGGTGCCGACCACCTTAAAATCCATATCCCCGAGATGATCTTCGTCGCCGATAATGTCGGTCAGGACCACCACCTGGTCGCCCTCTTTGATCAAACCCATGGCCACCCCTGAAACGGGTGTCCGAACCGGCACCCCTGCATCCATCAGTGCCAGACTGGAACCACACACTGTTGCCATGGAAGAGGATCCATTCGACTCCAACACCTCTGAAACCACTCTCAACGTATACGGAAAAGCGTCGTTTGCCGGCAAGACCGCTTCAACACCGCGACGAGCCAGCGTACCGTGACCAATATCCCGGCGGCTTGGACCACGTAAAGGACGAACCTCTCCAACGCAGAAGGGCGGAAAGTTGTAGTGGAGCATAAACCGGCGAAACACGTCGCCTCCAAGTCCCTCCAGATGCTGTTCATCGCGCTCACTGCCCAGTGTGCAAATAACCAGGGCCTGTGTTTCACCGCGGGTAAAAAGGGCTGAGCCGTGCGCCCGGGGAAGGATCCCCACTTCACAACTGATCGGTCGAACTTCCTCAAAAGAACGTCTATCCAGTCGCTCGCCTTTCGTGACAATACGGCTTCGCATCATCCTTTTTCTAAAATCATCTAAAATTTCATGAACCTGACCAACAGACTCGTACAACTCCGGATCAAGCTGAGCAAGGACCTCTGCCTTCAGCTGGCTGTACCGATCAGAACGAGCCACCTTTTCTGCAATACTCAGCACCTCTTCCATTCCAGAAGCAGCCAGGGTCTCAACCTGCTCTTTAAGAACTGCATTGACCTGCGGGGCCACAACGACCCGTTTACTTTTACCCGCCCGCCGTTGAAGTTCGAGTTGCAGTTCAATAAGGGGCTGAATACCGGCATGGGCAAAAAAGATACCTTCAAGTACAATGTCCTCGGACAGCTCACTCGCCTTGCCCTCAACCATCACCACATTGGTCTTTGTACCGGCAACGACCAGATTCAGTTGCGAGCGTTCCAATTGCTTCTTGCTCGGATTAAGCACGTACTGGCCGTCAACATAGCCGACCCGGGCAGCTCCAACCGGTCCTCCAAATGGGATATCGGAGATAAGCAGGGCAGCGGAAGCCCCGTTCATGGCCAACACATCCGGATCAAAATTCTGATCTGCGGAAAAAACCGTGGCAATCAATTGGGTTTCACAGTCATACCCTTCCGGAAAAAGTGGTCGTAAAGGCCGATCTATCAGACGACAGGTCAACACCTCTTTTTCACTCGGTCGACCGATTTCCCGGCGAAAATAACTACCGGGAATGCGCCCGGCCGCATACATCCGCTCTTGATATTCAATAGTCAGTGGTAAGAATCCCATACCCCTGGGTTCAGTTTCAGCAACAACTGTGACCAGCACCTTGGTGTCGCCATTGGAAACCATTACTGAGCCATTTGTCTGCTTGGCCATTTTACCGGTTTCCATTGATATGTTGTGCCCGCCGATATCGATTGCTACTGTATGCATCATAAATTCTCCTGTTCCGAATGCTTCGGAATATAACGTGGGGAACGGCCAAACCAGTGCAGCTCAGTTACATCACAAAGGCACAAAGGGTGCAGCGACAATCGACATTTCACGTCAATTCTCTCTGTGCCCTTTGTGTCGTTATGAAGATTTGTAGCCTGCAATGGCGCCGTCTGTAAAAATATCAACGGCGAGCCTTTCGGCTCGCCGTCAAAAAAACGACTTACTTGCGAATACCGAGCTGCTGAATCAGAGTTCGATACTTGTCAACATCCTTCTTCTGCAAATATTTAAGTAAATTGCGACGCTGACCAACGAGTTTCAACAGTCCGCGTCGAGAGTGGTGATCTTTGGTATGTGTTTTGAAATGTTCGGTGAGATAGAGGATACGGTCTGTCAAAAGTGCAATCTGCACTTCACAGGACCCTGTATCGTTCTCATGGGTTTTAAATTGTTCAATCAGTTCTTTTTTCTTCTCCGTTGTTTGTGCCATGAACACTCCATTGTCCTTCTGCTGCCAGAAAAGCAACGCCCTCAGCCTTTCTGGAGTCTGGATAATTTGTTCCTGTTTCTGGGGCAGAGGGTTGCGACCCAGAGGAACGATTTGCCTTTCTATACCCGAGGGGCATCAACTGTTGCAAGTACAAAGAGACGGCTGCCCGATGGTCTCCAATACCTCATCAATACTTCGTCGGTTGCTGCATAACAGTTGCAGACCATTCTCTTCCAATAAGATCTTTCCGGACAGACTCTCCTCAACTGTAAAGGGCCCACTCCGGGTGCGCCGTAAACTCTCCAGATAAGCACCACACCCCAGGGATCGACCAATATCCGCTGCCAGCACCCT
This sequence comes from Desulfobulbus oligotrophicus, assembly GCF_016446285.1. Classification (NCBI taxonomy): domain Bacteria; kingdom Pseudomonadati; phylum Thermodesulfobacteriota; class Desulfobulbia; order Desulfobulbales; family Desulfobulbaceae; genus Desulfobulbus; species Desulfobulbus oligotrophicus. The sequence goes on along the minus strand of NZ_CP054140.1, from coordinate 1,407,647 downwards.
GATATAGGTTCCCGGGCTGCACTCAACAAGAACAGTCAACTGGTGGGACACTGCATCGTACGCCAGGTAATCCAGACGATAGACTTCGATGGGTTTGGCCTCTTTTTGAATCAGTATGCCCCGACGGGCGTAGGCATATAACGGTTTGCCCTTGTGTTTTGCTGCAGAAAAAGGCGGTGGCACCTGGAATTGAGGACCGATATAACTTTTAAGACATGCCTGAACAGCAGTCTGGTCAAGGTGAGGAACCGGACAGGTGGCATTGATCGTTCCCTCGGGATCCAGGGTGGATGTTTCTGCACCCAACTGAAGACAGGCCAGGTATGTTTTTCGTCCTGCCATAAGTTGATTTATTTGCCTGGTAGCTTCCCGCCCCGCACAAACGATGAGGAGACCGGAGGCAAAAGGATCCAATGTTCCGGCATGCCCCACTTTTTTTATACCAAGCAGCCAACGAATCCGGCGGACAAGAGCAAAGGAGGTTAATCCCACCGGCTTGTCAACCAGAAACACCCCTTGCGTCCAGGTTCGCTCATCTCTGCATGAAACGTCACACCCTTTCACCAGAACTATGCCTGCAACTCCTCGCGAAGTACCGGAAGTAAAAGATCCCGCACCGCTTCCACCCCCTGTCCCTGCATGCGGAAGCCACTGGCATTCCGATGTCCGCCTCCACCAAAACGCCGGGCCACGGAAGCAACATCACATTTCCCTTTAGCCCGCAGGCTGACTGAAACATGCAATGGTTCAACTTCCTTAAGAAACACAGCCACCCGCACAGAACTCACCGCCCGGGGAAGGTTGATAAAGTACTCGGTATCCTCCATGGTGGTGAAGGTCCTGTCAAGCATATGCTGTGTTACTCGAATAATAGCGATACGATCACGTTCATACATTTCCAGAGTCGCCAAAACCTCCTGCATGAGCTGCAGACGCCCCAGCGTGTAGTTGTCATACAGATTGTTGGCAACGTGCTCGGGCTTGACCCCTCTGCTCACAAGATCACTGACAACCCTGAAGGTATGACTGCTGGTCGATTCATAGCGAAAAGAACCGGTATCAGTGCTGATAGCGGCAAACAGACATTCAGAAGCCCGTGACGAGACTTCAATTCCAAGGGCTTTTGCCAGATCATAAACCATCTCCGCTGTGGAGGAACGATGCGCCTCAACCCAGAACCCATCACCAAACCCCTTGTTCCCTCTGTGATGATCAATGACCATCAGTGGGCGGAAACTGCTCAACTCCTCGTAATGCCGGCCCAGGCGTTGAACATCTCCACAGTCGAGACACAGAGTAAGAAAGTCATCCTGAGCGTAGTCAACAAACTCGCGAACCCTGTTCATATCGGTTTGAATCTGACCGGCACCCGGTAAAAAGCGATACAGTGGGGATATAGGCTCCTCAAGATAACAAAAAACTCTCTTCCCCATACTTTGCAAAATATCAGCTGCTCCAAGCAGGGAGCCAAGGGCGTCACCATCGGGATTAAAATGGGTGGCCAGCAAAATGTGTCCTTTGCTTCGGATCGTTGCCAATACGGTCGGATCAGGACTGTTCATGCTTCCGCTCCTTCTCGATCTGCCGAAACAGGCCATCAATGCGATCAATCTCTTCATTGAGATTGTCGTAGTAAAACAGCAGCTCAGGAGTGTAGCGCAGATTAAGTACCCTGGCGAGGTGACTGCGGAAGTATCCTTTGGCCCGATTCATACCTTTGAGTGCAACTCCGCTGTCCAGGTTGCTCGGTGTGGTAAAATATACCCTGGCTGATTTCAGATCAGGAGTGACGATCACCCGGGACAATCTGACCCCGTTCAACCGCGGATCCGCCACCTTTTGCAGGAGGAGGATCGTCAGCTCATTCTTAATAGCCTCAGCCACCCGTTTAGGCCGGGAACTTTCCGGACGTCCGAGACCTGGTAATTTAAAATCAAAATCCACAGCCATAGTCGTGTCGCTTATAAAGTTGCCTCCACCTCATCCATAACATAGGCCTCCAGATTATCACCGACTTTTATATCGTTAAAATGCTCGACCCCTATGCCGCACTCAAAACCGGTAAGAACCTCCTTGACATCATCCTTGAATCGACGCAGTGAACCGATTTTTCCGGTATAGACAACCACCCCTTCCCGCAATACCCGAACCCGGGCATTACGTTCGATCTTCCCGGCAATGACGGCACACCCGGCGACAGTGCCCACCTTCGGCACCTGGAACGTTTCCCTGACATCGGCCGTACCGATCACCCTTTCCTGATAGACAGGCTCCAGCATGCCCTTCATCGCTTTCTCAATATCTTCAAGAGCATGATAGATGACATCGTAAGAGCGGACATCAACACCTTCCCGTTCCGCCAGCTCCTTCACTTTAACCGCAGGCCGAACGTTAAAACCGATAATAATGGCATCTGAAGCAGCAGCAAGGTGGATGTCGTTTTCAGTAATCGTCCCCGTCCCCTCGTGGAGCGATCGAACGCGAATCGCCTTTGTCGACAGATTCTCCGCTGCCTGCCCAAAGGCCTGCAATGTACCCTGGACATCGGCACGGAGAATAACCCTCAGCTCCTTGACATCCTGTTCGGCTATCTTCTCAAATAGATTCTCAAGCGACACCTTGGATGCTGATGCCAGTTCAGTCTCTCTTGCCTTCAGCTGACGGGCGGAAGCAACGGATTTAGCCATCTTCTCATCAGTAAGAACGACGAATTCGTCGCCGGCCTGAGGCACACCGGAGAGGCCCTGAACCTCAACAGGAATTGAGGGACCTGCTGCCTGCACCTGCTCCCCGCGCTCGTTCGTCAGGGTACGCACCTTCCCGCTGTAATTCCCTGCAACAAAGTTGTCACCGGGATGCAAAGTCCCCTCCTGTACAAGAACCGTTGCCACAGGCCCGCGGCCCTTGTGAAGCTGAGCCTCTATCACGGTCCCTTTGGCCCGGCGGAGAGCATCTGCCCGTAACTCCAAAATCTCTGCCTGCAATTGAATGGATTCAATGAGGTCTTCAATCCCGATTCCTTTCTTGGCCGAAGTCTCGCAAAATATCGTGGTACCGCCCCACTCCTCTGGAATCAGTCCAAAATCGCTCAGCTCCCGCTTAACTCTCTCCGGATCCGCACTGTCCTTGTCAATCTTATTGACAGCCACGACAATCGGCACATCTGCAGCCTTTGAGTGTGCAATAGCTTCTTTTGTCTGATCCATGACGCCGTCATCCGCTGCAACGACCAGGACAACGATATCAGTGACCTTCGCGCCTCGCGACCGCATTTCAGTAAAGGCGGCATGCCCCGGTGTGTCCACAAACGTCAGATCACCGGAAGGAGACTGTACATGGTAGGCACCGATGTGTTGCGTAATACCACCGGCCTCTCCTGCAACAACATCGGTTTTACGGATGGCATCGAGAATCGACGTTTTGCCGTGGTCGACATGTCCCATGACAGTGACCACCGGCGGTCTGGGCAAGGCCTCTCCGCCCATTTCGCTTTCCTGCTCCTGCAAGGCTTCCAGCTCAAGCTCTTCAGTCATGGCCTGCTCGACCTCGTAGCCGAAGTCTGCGGCTATTAAGGCAGCAGTATCGACATCCAAGGCCTGATTAAGGGTAGCAAGCACACCCAACCGCATCAGGGCAGAGATAACCTCACTGGCCTTGATACCCATACGCCTGGCCAGGTCTCCCACACTGATGGTGGATACCACCTTAATTCGCTTTTTGATGGCCTTGGTATCAGCCACCTGTTGCATCTGCTGGTCTTTTTTTATTGCATCTCTCTTCTTTCTTCCCTTGCGAGGACGCATGAACTCGACATCACTATCCGTTGTGAAATCCAATCGGCCTCTTGCCTTCTTCTGACCTTTAACCGGGCTTTTTTTGCCCTGCTCATCATCCTCAGGCTGAATAGCCACCATTCGTTTGCCTTTTTTCTTCCCCTTGTCCCCCCGTGCATCATCCGCGGCCACCGGGACCTCAACAGGTGCGCCTGCAACAGGAGGCTGCGCCGAACGGGGTTGCGGCTTCGTTGTCGGCTTCGTTCGTTTTTCAGGGACAGGTATGACAACACGACCAACGACCCTGGCCAATCGCTTCGGTCGTTCAACAACATCTGCAACAGCTGTTTCCTCGGCGGGCGGAGAAGATTCCACTTCTGTTTCCTGCGGCACGGCATCAGCAGTACCGGCGACTTCCGCCTCATCAGTTTTTTCAGCGACAACGGGTTCTTCAGCAGGCTCTTCACTCTTCTCTACCACAATAGCGGGTTCCTGCTCCCCGGCAGGAGTGTCATCGTCAGGCTCAACGATGCCAGGCTCACTATCCTGAAGGTCAGACGGCTCCGGTGCTGTGACATCTTCTGCAATCGATGGCTCGTCTGCACCCGCCTTCTGAAGACGCGCTTCCAGCGCCTGGACTTCTTCTTCAAACGCCTGGGCCTCGGCCTCCTCCTGTTTCCTCGCGGCTTCTTCTTTTTCCGCCCTGGACCGACGACGGACAACAACTCTGCTTTTAGCGGCCGGTTCGGGTTCCTTTCGCATCTCGATACGACCTTCTGCAACGCCAGCAGCCACTAACCCTTTTATTTTATTTCGAATATCCGCGGCCATATCACTATCGACACTTGAACTATGACTTTTTACTGGGTAGCCCATCGCCACCAGCCTGTCTACCAATTCTTTGCTTTTCAGCCCAAATTCCTTGGCGAGATCGTAAACACGAACCTTACTCATCAAACACTCCCTTCATCAGCCATTCACCGCATAGGCTCAGTCCGATTTCCGATTTTCTTGCTTTTTGCCAGACGCGCCCGGCAAACGGGATCATTGCAACAGTAAATCCCTCTCCCTGTCAGCACAGCCTGTTGATCTTCAACCAGGCACCCCTCAACCAGAACAAATCGTAGTAAGGTTGCCCGGGAGGCCTTCCGGCCACATCCCCGACAAGTTCGTACCGGCACATGTCCTCTTTGCATCAGATCACGGTGTCTTCTGTTCCTGCTCCTTCATCCGTTGTTGGCTCAACCTGCCGGTCCTGCCCAGGCTGCACTTGAGCAGCCATCAACTGTAAAGCCGTTGCCTGATCCACATCAATCCGGGCAGCAACAGCCAATTTTTCAACATCAGTCTCTGCCACCTGCTCCACAGAAGTTATCCCCGCTCCAAACAGCCGATCCGCCAAGCCCTCATCAATCCCCTCAACCGTCAGCAGTTCCCGATAGCCTGTCGTTTCGGCGTTTGCGTATCTCGACTCACTCTTCACATCGATCCTCCACCCCAAAAGCCGTGAAGCGAGACGGACGTTCTGCCCCTGCCTTCCAATAGCCAGTGACAACTGATCATCAGGTACAACCACGAGCAGACATTTTTTTTCATCATCAACAATCACCATCGACACCTCTGCCGGAGCCAGGGCATTGTACACGTACTTCACCGGATCCGGACTCCAGGGTACGATATCGATCCGCTCACCCTGCAACTCCTGAACAACATTCTGAACCCGAGATCCCTTAAGACCGACACAGGCGCCCACCGGATCCACATCCGATTCAATGGATGACACGGCAATTTTGGCTCGAAACCCGGGTTCGCGGCTGGCACCCATAATCTTGACGATGCCTTCGGCAATTTCCGGGACCTCCATTTCAAAAAGCTTGATCAGAAATTCGTTACAGGTTCTGCTGAGGATTAACTGTGAATCACGATGCTTACCTTCTCGGGCATCTCGGCGTACTTCCTGTAAATAGGCCCGGATACGGTCACCCTGCTTGTAAGATCTTTTGGGTATCTGATTGTCTCGCGGCAGAACAGCGTCGGTTCTCCCAAGATTAACGATCATGTCACCTCGCTCAAATCGCTGCACGATACCGTTGACGATAGTGCCTTCGCGATCCCGATACATATCGTAAATCACATCACGTTCAGCGTCACGCATTCGGTGAATAATCACCTGCTTAGCTGACTGAGCAGCGATGCGGCCAAGATCGGCAACGCTATCAAGCTTTTCACCCAGATCATCATCCACCTCAACGTCCGGATCCAGCCGTCGAGCATCTTCCAAAGAGATCTCAGTCTCTTCATCAAAGACCTCTTCCACAACCGTACGATACTGAAAGACCTCGATCTCTCCCAGATCTTCACTGAACTGGACTTCGATATCCCGGCGACCCCCATATTTTTTCCGAACAGCGGAGCGGACAGCCTCTTCAATCGCATCGATCAGCAAGGCCCGGTCAATACCTTTATCTCGGCAGATCTGATCGACAATTCGTTTAAGATTTTCTGTTCCTACCATGCTTGACTCCAACTAGGCGATCAATTCCACGTTCACCCCAAGGATTTTACAACGTTAGACGCGCCCTTACTATATTTTCCAAATCGATATAAACGGTTTCATTATCCAACGCCAATATCACTGCTTCACCTTCCAGGCCAAGCAGGGTACCGACAAGAACATGCTGCCCCTTAACAGGATCATGCAGCTTAAGGCGGACCAGCCGGTCGGAAAAACGACTGAAGTCCTGACGCCCTCGAAGCGGCCGCTCCAGCCCCGGCGAGGAGACTTCAAGATGGTAGGCGTGCTCAACCGGGTCTTCAACCTCAAGATAGGCACTGACCTCACGACTCACCTCAGCACAGTCGTCGATGGTAACGCCGCCCTCCTTATCAATAAACAGACGAAGCACCCAGCCATGCCCCTCTCTCCGGAATTGAACCTCAACGAGCTCCATACCTGACTGTGCTAACAGAGGCTCGGCAAATTCCTGGACAATCGTTACTATTCGTTCTGAATCATTGCCCATTTGTTAAAAACCGTTCTTTTCAACCTTATTCTTTTCGTCATGTCCTCAGGGACGTTCCGATCTCACAGCAAGTAAAGTGTGAAGAGACAATAAAAAAAGCGGGCAAAGCCCACTTTCAAAAACACCGGTGCATGCCACCGTGCAATCTGCAGAAGTTAAAACGGCAACACTATCGGACAGATCTCCGTGTGGAGCGGGCAACGGGGCTCGAACCCGCGACCCCAAGCTTGGGAAGCTTGTGCTCTACCAACTGAGCTACACCCGCCCTAATCCGAGTGAATCAAACTAAAATAGTGCATTCACAAATAGTTGTCAAGCAACAACAGGGAAAAGAGTCGTAATTCTCACTCTGCAAAAACGGTATCTCCCTTGTTGAATAAAGGACAGATACCGATGGACAAGCAGATCATCAATCCCTATTTCTGTTTCGACAAACACACCGGCAACAGACCGATATTATGGAAAAGAACACCTTGCAGGCCTCTACTGAATCCACAGAACACGGCCTTGTCTTTACAGACTCTTCGAGTAGTGTATAATCGCGGCTATGGATATTATCACCACGCATATCGGCGCAGACTTTGATGCCTTGGCATCCATGATCGCAGCCAAACGACTGTATCCGGAAGCCGTCCTGGTTTTCCCCGGATCACAGGAAAAATCCGTTCGCAACTATCTGGCCCAGGAATTTCGCAACATCTATGCATTCAAAAAGATCAAGCATATTGATATCGACAAGGTACAACGTCTGATTGTTGTGGATACCCGGCAGGCCGATCGAATAGGCAGATTAGCGGAGTGTGCAACCAACCCTGCTGTTACGGTTCATCTGTACGATCATCATCCTGATACCGAGACAGATCTCCGTGGCTCGCAAGAGATCGTCGAACCGGTAGGCTCCACCACAACAATTTTCACCCGTCTTTTTCAAGAAAAAAATATCGTTCCCTCGCCGGATGAGGCCACACTGATGGCACTCGGCATTTATGAGGATACCGGAAGCTTTCTGCACTCCTCCACCTGCCCGGAAGATCTGGCGGCAGCCTCATGGCTCCTGACCCATGGCGCCAATCTGGATATCATCACTCAATTTATTTCCCGCGAACTGTCTTCCGAACAGATCAGTCTGCTCGGTCAACTGCGTCAAGAAGCCCACACCTATGTCATACGCGGCGTGACAGTGGTGGTCAGCAAACTGACCATGCCGGATTATATCGATGATTTCTCAGTCCTTGTCCAGCGTCTCATGGTGCTGGACAATATTGATGTGGTCTTTGCCCTGTTAAGCATGGGTGAACGGACCTACCTTATTGCACGCAGTCGCATCCCTGAAGTGAATGTCGGCACAATTGCCAGAGAATTCGGGGGCGGCGGCCATGCCACCGCAGCCTCCGCCACGGTCCGCAACCTGACCATTGTTGAAGCTGAAGAACAGTTGATCAGTTTACTTCACCGCCATGTCCGCCCCAAAGCCATGGCCGGCGAAATTATGAGTGCGCCGGTCATCACCGTCACCCCGGAAGTGAGTATCGATCAGGCCAACCAGTTAATGACCCGTTACAATGTCACCGTGCTGCCGGTGGTACGAACCAACAGTGACGGGAACGGGGAAAACCCCTGCGGCCTTCTGGGAATGATCTCACGCCGGGTTGCTGAAAAGGCTATTTTTCATAAACTGGGCAATATACCGGTGGCTGACTACATGACCACCGACATCGCCACCATACCTGAAAGCGGCACTCTCTTCGATATCCAGCGACTGATCGTTGAAAACCGCCAGCGTCTTTTACCGGTAACGCGTGACGATGACATTGTCGGGGTGATTACCCGTACCGATCTGCTTGCCCTGCTTGTCAACGACCCTGCACATCTCTCGCTTGATCTGCTGCGCAGTGACGAACGTCCATCCATTGAGCGGACCCGTCATCTCAGCAGCGTCATGACGCAAGTCCTGCCGAAAAACGTTATTGTACTTTTACGAGAAATCGGTGAAATAGCAGAGCAGCAGGGATGCAACGCCTACGTGGCCGGAGGTTTTGTCCGTGACCTGATCCTGCAGGTACAAAATACTGATATCGACATCGTCATTGAAGGGGACGGTATCAGGCTTGCCAAAGCCCTGGCCGCCCAGCGCCATGGCATAGTCCATCCCCACGAAAAATTTGGGACAGCGACTGTCATCTTCCCTGACCAGTCCCGTATTGATGTAGCCACAGCCCGCCTGGAATACTACGATCATCCGGCCGCCATGCCCACCGTGGAGCACAGCTCGACCAAGCTCGACCTCTACCGGCGTGACTTTACGATCAACGCTATGGCCATCCATCTGAATCCAAAACGATTCGGTATCCTGGTTGACTACTTCAACAGCCAAAACGACCTCAAGGAGCGACGAATTCAGGTACTGCACAACCTCAGCTTTGTTGAGGATCCCACTCGTATCTTCAGGGCGATCCGTTTTGAAAGCCGATTAGACTTCACCATCACCAAACACACCGAAAAACTCATCAAAAACACCGTCCAGATGAATCTGTTTGATCGGGTTGAGGAGCCTCGCTTCTTTCACGAACTCAAACTGATTCTTTCCGAAGACAACCCCATACCAGCTTTACGGCGGATGGCGGCACTGAAGCTCTTTCCCTTTCTCTGGCCCGACCTGCGTCCCAACCTCAAAATCGATCGACGATTCCTTCATTTTCTCACCCAGGCCAACCAGGCGATTTCCTGGTTCAAACTGCTGTATCTACCTGATAAGATTGAACCGTGGATGGTCTATTTACTAGCGATCATGAGTCGATCACGAACCAAGGAGCTCATTGCCTTCTGCAACCGATTTTCACTCCCTCCTCGCCAGCGACGCAAGCTGATTGCCCAAAAAACAGAGGCTGAACGTGTTGCTCAAGAAATGCAGAAACGACCGTTTCTCCGGCCCAGTGAAACCTACTGGCTTCTGCATGAACTCGACATCGAAGGTCTCCTCTACCTCATGGCAATTGCCCGCAAGCGCTACATTCAACAGGCTGTTTCCCACTATGTTACCACCTGGAGAAATGTTGTACCGTTGGTTCGCGGCGATGAACTGAAAGCCATGGGGTATATCCCCGGGCCCCTCTTCCGGACCATTCGCAATCATCTGATCGAAGTACAGCTCGACGGTCAGGTCGGCAGTCGTGAAGATGCACTGTCCTTTATTCAGTCCACCTACCCTCCCGGCGCCGCTTTATCGTAAACACCATCTTTTTTCTCGCTTTTCCTCCACACTTTCTTAATTTATAGCGTTGAGTACCTAAACACAGAGATACACCTCATCTTTTTCGAGGAGACAGAATCACTCATGAATGTTGATATATACGCCTTAATGCAACAGTTGATCATTCAAATACCGCCACTCCTGTTCGCCTTAACCGTGCATGAGTATGCGCATGGCTACGTTGCCTGGCGCCTGGGTGATCCAACTGCCAAGAATGCCGGTCGTCTGAGCCTGAATCCGCTCAAACACCTCGATCCATTGGGGGTGCTGGCCTTTATCATCATGAAAATAGGCTGGGCCAAACCCGTCCCGATTGATCCACGTTATTTCAGACAACCCCAAAAAGACATGTTACTCGTTGCCCTGGCAGGTCCGGGATCAAACGTGATTCTGGCCATTGCCAGCGCAGCTCTGGCCCACTTTCTGGTTACGTTTCAAATCCTGCCGCTTTTTTTCCTGCAACCGCTGGTTGGCATGCTGGTCGCCAGTGTCTGGATCAATATCATGCTGGCGGTCTTCAACTGTATTCCCATCCCGCCCCTTGACGGCTCCAAAGTACTCATGGGCCTGTTGCCTCCTCAAACCGCACGGAGTTATGCACGTCTTGAACCCTTTGGCTTTTTCATTCTGCTTGCCCTCTTTTATACCGGTATCATCAGTGCGGTGATCATGCCGATCATCCGTTTCTCTCACTCTCTCCTTCTAGCAGGCTGTTGAAAAACTCATAAACAACGGGACATGTAAAACAATACCGTGTATTATCCAACCAATTGGAATAACTGACAAACAGGTGGAAATATGCGCGGTCCTGACATTCAGCAACAGAAATTGTTCAGCTATCTCTCCCCCGAATCCCGGGTTCCCCAAACGCATCCCCTACGTCCTATCCGAATCATGGCTGACAAGGCGCTGAAAGAACTCTCCCCTGTGTTTCGGGAACTCTACTCACGAACAGGACGACCATCGATTCCGCCCGAGCAACTGCTTCGCTCCCTGCTGCTGCAAATCCTTTATTCGATCCGGAGCGAGCGGATGTTGGTGGAACAGCTTGATTACAATCTTCTTTTTCGCTGGTTTGTCGGCCTGTCCATGGATGAAGCAATTTGGGATCACTCCGTCTATTCCAAAAACAGGGAGCGCATTCTGCACAGTGATCTTGCGGTGATGTTCTTGCGATCCATCTGTTCCCAAGCCGAGGCAGCCGGACTCTTGTCTGACGACCATTTCACCGTTGACGGCACACTGATCGAAACGTGGGCATCGCTGAAGAGCTTTCGGCCCAAAGATGAGGAGCCTCCGGTCTCTACCGGCGGCAACCGCAATCCGGCAGTGGATTTCCACGGGAAAAAGCGTCGCAATGACACGCACGCATCGGTCACCGATCCAGAATCCCGGCTGTTCAGAAAAGGAAAAGGCAAGGAGGCCAGGCTCTGCTTCATGGGGCATGTGCTGATGGAAAATCGGAACGGTTTGGTCGTCGATACCCGCCTGACCCAGGCAACCGGGACGGCGGAGCGCGAGGCCGCCCTTTCCATGGCTTCGGATATTCCGGGCACACATCGAGTCACCATCGGCGCGGACAAAGGGTATGACTGCAAGGAGTTCGTCGATGACCTGCGCATCCTGACCGTTACTCCACATGTAGCGCAGAAAGTCAAAGGCTCCGCCATCGATGGCCGGACCACCCGTCATGCAGGTTATGCTGTGAGCCGGAAAAAACGCAAACGGGTGGAAGAGATATTTGGCTGGATGAAGACCGTCGCCTGGTTACGCAAAGCCAGATACAAAGGCGTGGAAAAGATAGACTGGCTGTTCACGCTCTCTGCGGCAGCCTACAACATGGTCCGAATGCGTAATCTGGGGGTAGTTACCTCTGGATAAGAGGGGAAATCCTCATCAGAGCGGCTTGAAGCGCCTCGGAAGATGAAAACCGGCAACACATCATGACAAACAAACGGCCAAGGGCTCACTGTCAAAGAGCTATCGAAGGGCAAACAAACAACCCTTGTCTCGTATTTTCCTGTTTTTCAACAGCCTGCTAGGATAAAAAAAGGCCCGGAAAACTCCGGGCCTTCAAAACAGCAGCAAAAGAACGTGTTTATTAAAATTTGTACGTAAATCCAACAGTCAGCAGTCCGGCCGAGGCATCTTTCAAGGTACCGTTCAGCCGGCCGTCCTCAGCAATATTGTTCACGCTGCGTGACTTCTTGTAATCATACAGGTAGGCTGCCCCGACTTCCATAGCCTGATTAATCGTGTACCGCACACCGGCAGAGTAGACGAGGGCATCAGAATCGGGCAATTCAAAACCCACTGTACTGCTTGGCATCGGGTTTTTATCGATGCCAAAACCCGCCATCAAAACCCAATCGTTTTTTAAATCATAGACCAGGCTCAAACGCCAGGAGTCGGTATCCTGCCAGTTTTTGACAACCGGATCGTCAAAAGCCCCTGTCAACACGGGGTTGAGCAGTGACACAGGGTAGGTGAAATCAAGATCTTTATAGTCAGACCAGTACGTCCGGTCATACTGGAACTCCACAGTCAGTTGATCAAAAAACGTGTACGCAACAGCGGCCGATAACACTGCGGGCAACGGAATCTCAACACCGGTGTCACCGATATAGGTGGAGGGGATGGGTGAAAATGGTGGAATCGGCAGTCTGTTCAAATTCGTGGCCAAGTCTGCATGCCCCTCAACGCCTAAATCAACTTTCGAACGATACGTAAGGCTCAAATTCATTTTCTCGGTTGGCCGTACGGTCAGTGCCAGATTATAACCGGCCTCCCACGTATCTCCATCCATGTCTCTATGAGCAGTTACATTGGGTTGCTGAACAATGCCCCGGCTCTTCACCTTGCCGTCAACATACACGGCACGAACCCCGCCCCCCACTGAAAAAAGATCATTCAACTTATACGAAACCGTGGGGTTAAACTCAAACACCTTAAGAGTAAACTCTTCCGCAAAGGTCCGCGGATACGGATCTTGCCACTGTTTGGACAGTCCAGCCGGCGTCGTGACCGAAAAACCGAATCTAAAATTATTGAAATCCGGAGAAACTGCAAACAGTGTGGGCATAAAAAAGTTTTCCGACTCCGAATCACCACTTAAAGTTGCGCTGCGCGCATCTGTATACGAAATCGACGTCAGATGAATCCAGGTACCATTCACCTCGATCTGGGTCTTATTGTCAAGCCACGACATGTTCGCTGGGTTGAAGTACGTGGCGTCAGCTCCGGGGGTATATGCGGTATAAGCTCCGGAACGTGCAGTGGAGTTTACCGACTGTTCAGGAATACGGTATGCAGACGCCCAGACATCTCCCTGTGCTGCCAGCAACACCACTCCAATTGCCAAAAAAACTTTTTTCATTTTCCCCTCTCCTGATGTTTTAAAAAAAGCGCTTACGCTTGCATGTTGCCGGTTGAATACAGATAACGTTTAATTTTATGCGTTGCTGTTTTGATAAACGGTTCGCGTCGCTCAAGAATCCGTGACAGCCGTGAAGAGTTGGAAAGCTGTGTGTTGATGCTGGTCCGCATCTCCTCAAGCAACTCTGTGATGAACTGCTGGCGTTGAGTCTGATTTTGTCCCATGGTCCTGCTGTCGATGAATTCATAATCCGGGTAAACCCAGGCTTCCAGCTTACCGCAGCTCTCGATCACCAGCGATTCAAGGACAAAAGGGAAGGCATCGATCTTGTGCTCGATCGCTTCAGGATAGACATTCTCACCGTTGGAGAGAACAATAACTGATTTGGACCGCCCTTTGATATGGAGATTTCCTTTACCGTCAATTAAGCCGAGATCGCCGGTCCTAAGCCATCCATCCCCGGTAAAGGTAGCTTCGGTGGCGTCGGGGTCGTTGTAATACCCCTGCATAATGTTTCGCCCGCGTGCCAGAATTTCACCGACTCCGGTTTCAGGATGGGGATCAGCAATGCGAATTTCAACATGCGGCACCGGCTTTCCGGCAGAACCATGTGCGATCGTCTGATCACCATGGGGCCCCCCCGCCAGCAAAGGGGATGTTTCAGTCAGGCCATAACCGACGATAAACGGAAATTCGGCATCACGGATAAAGGTTTCCACATCGGGATTCAGGGCAGCACCACCGATTCCCATCACCTGAAGCCGATTGCCAAAAAAAGCATAGAGCCTGGCACCGATTTTACGGTAGACCATCTTGCGACTCATACTGAATTTACAAAGAAAACTAAGCATTTTGCTCTTTTCCAGTGCTGGTGCCACTCGTTTTTTAAATATCTTTTCAATGATCAATGGAACAATCAGCATGGCATGAGGTTGTTCTTTCTCGCAGATTTTCTGCAAAATCGCCGGAGTCGGCGGCTTGCCGGCATAAACAACCCGGCACCCCTTCAACAACGGCAGTAGGAGACCGACTGTAAACTCATAGATATGCGAGATGGGCAGCACCGAGAGAAAAACCCAGCCCGGTGCGATTTGAATGACACCAGCAGCGGAATAAGCGTTGGCACACAGGTTGCCATGACTGAGCATCACTGCTTTAGAAAAGCCGGAAGTACCCGAAGTGTACAGTATGGTGGCCAGGTCATCGGTTTTGACGCCGGGAAATTCCAGAGTTTCGTCACGGGCCTGCTCACCGAATTCCGCCAGCGCCTCGGCCAGAAAATCACTGAAGGTTTGGGTCGTGATCAACCCGGTGTTATCATGATAATCGTCAAAGGTTATAACGTGTTGTAACTGCTGCTTCAGATCATAAATCTTCTCAATCTGTCTCTGGGTCACAAAAATAATATTGCACCCCATTTGCCCTAAAATGTGATGAACATCTCCCTCCGGCAGGTCCGGAAAGATAGGGACGGCACAGGCCCCTAAACGGACAACAGCCAGGTACACGGTTCCCCAATGATGAGAATTTTCGCCAAGCAAGGCAACCCTGTCTCCCTGCTTGACGCCTAAATGCCGTAAATACGCTGCGATGGAAAGAATCCGCTCATGAAACTCCTTATAGGTCAACGCCTCTTCCAACGCCATGCCGATGGCAGGAAGTTGACGATACTTTCGACAGCTGATATCGATTAAATCGTTGATCGTAGTTGCATTTTCCTGAATCACGGGCAAATGTACGGCGTTGACCTGATCCTGACTGCTGTCCTCGCATGCATCGCTGCTGCTTTCTCTGGCATCTGGTAGTGTTTCCATCCCGTTCACCGCCTTTTCTTTCACTTCGTTTTATCCAATCATAAAATATGGCGCCTGTTTACCATAAGCCTGAGACACTTTCAAAGAAAACGGTCAATTCGCTTGACAGCATGGAAAAAGAAATATTATTAGGCATATGATTCGATTCACTTCTATTTTTCTTCACAGGTTATGTTCACTATGCGATGGTCCCCTCTTCTGTTGTCACTCTTTTTTTTAAACCTGCTCTATATCTGCCCGCTTGTTCCGGATGGTCTGGCTGCGTTATCCACAGCACAGCAAAAAAACGGGAAACCGGCAACCACGCTGGCCACCGCAACTGCAAACAAAAAAAAATCACCAGCTCCAACCAAGCTCCCGGCCAAAACGAACAAGGTTTCGCAAATTGCGGTTAAACAACCCGCAATAAAAACAGCCGCTGGAAAAACAGGTCAACAGACAACCAAAAAGCACGCTGCAGGGACAGGTAAAAACACTGCCAAAAAATTATCGTCCCGTGTTCCTGCAAAACGAGTACAAACCCAAAAGTCAGCAAAATCAGCTTCCACAACCTCTCACGCCAACAAAACTGCACGCAATAAAAAAACCGCTCCCTCTTCGACTCCCTCGAAGCCGCAAACGTTTGCTCACAAAAGCTTCACTGAAATAGGTGAACAGATCAGTTCGAAAAGTGCCATTATCCTCGACGCTGATACCGGTGGCGAGATCTTCGCAAAAGCCCCTGATAACCCTCGGCAGCCTGCCTCCACCATCAAAATAGTAACGGCCATGATTGCCCTTAAATCGCTGCAACCCGATGACACCATCAACGTCAGCAACAAGGCGGCTGCCATGCCCAGCTCGAAAATTTTTTTGGATCCCAACAGGGACTACCAGGCCAATGACCTGATCAACGCAGTTTTACTTGCCTCGGCTAACGATGCCAGCGTAGCCCTTGCCGAAAAAATAAGCGGCAGTGAAGAAAACTTTGCCAATCTCATGACGATTACAGCAAGGATGTGGGGAGCCCGCCATACAGTTTGTCGGACCGCTTCGGGTCTCACTGCCAACGGGCAGCAGTCAACAGCTCGTGACCTTGCCAATCTGTTTCGCTATGCAATGCAGGATGAGGATTTTGCTCGCAGAATGCATGAGAAATCCATCTCAACCACCTATGGAAAGGTTCTGCGCAACCACAATAAAGCCCTGTGGCGTCTTGATGGAACGGATGGGGGAAAGACAGGGTACACTCTTGCCGCCCGCCAGACCTATGTCGGTCAGTTTACCCGAGACAACCGTACCATTGTGGTCGCCTTGATGGGGAGCGAATCCATGTGGGCGGACCTGGAAAAACTGGTGAACTATGGTTTCCAAACAGCAAAAGATGGCCGGCTGGCCAAAGTTGAAACAGTCAACACGACAAGAACGGCTGCAAGCGTTAACTGATGAGCAGCAGCTGTACCATAAAAAAAGCCGGCAATAATGCCGGCCTTTTTTATGGTTCCTGTAAAATTACTTTCCTATTCGATCCCTAACTGCTTTCGAACCAATGCAAGAAAAGCATCCCGCCTGAACGGCTTCTCCAGTGTTGCAATATCACCAAGATAACCAGCCATGGTCAGATAACGTTCTGCCTTGATGGCCCCGCCTCCTGAAATAGCCAGGATTTTCAGATCAGGATAATCACGCACAAGTTCCATAATGAACTTCAAGCCATCTTTCACCGGCATAATCATATCGGTAACGACCAAATCAAAAGCATAGCGTCCCACCAGGGAAAGTCCCTCTGCGCCATCTTCGGCAGTATGCACCGTGTACCCCTCTAATTCGAGCATCTGGGTCAGCATGGTTCGTATCTGTGATTCGTCATCAACAACTAATATCCTTTTCAACAGACAGGCACTCCTTGGCTGGTTCAAATATTTTTCGTCTATTTATCCTACTCACTGCTTCCCTGTGAATCAACAGCTTTTTCTTTGCAAAGTTTATTTTATCGACCTGCAAAGTCGGCCAAAACCACCGGGAATTGTTCCTGACGACCAGTAGGCTCGCCCCTGTTTAAAATCAACAAACCAATGCCCGCCGGGTTTTCTGACTGCATCAACAAAAATAAAGGGTTGTTCAATGGAAAAACACCGATGTATATGCTGGTCCTGTTCGCTTTTCTCCTGTTCAAGTAGCGAAAGAGCTTCAGCCATGGTTGGTAGTCGCCAATCAGAATAACCGGCAAATTGCGAGGCATTGAGTTTTTCAATCTCCTTGCGGATGGAACGATGACTCATTATGTCAATCCCGCCTCGCTGCCACATTAGCCCGGTGCTTTTATCGGTGACAGTCAAACCGTCTTCGTTGTCAACCAGGGTGTTGACAAACTGACCACCGGGATTACGCTCCTGATCGGCAAAATTGTATTGTAAGACAAGAGCAGCTACGTCCTCTTCACTCATCTCTTCCATTTTGTCGGGGAGATCAACGTACTTGTCAACAACCACCGGATCATCCCTGGTGGGTAATCCAGTTGAACCGACACCACGATCTGTACTGACATTCAACGGCACAATCGTAGAACCGTCATCTCCCTCTATGACGTTGGTAATCAACCACTGTTTGATTTGTTCATTAATGGGATGAGTACGTTCAAACAGTGCCACTTTACCCTGCTCGCTGATGCACTGTTGCAACATATCTTTTGGGGCAAGTATTTCCGCCACAATACGGGCATGTTTTATCCCCCGTTCCATAAGGCAAAGCTTCGGTTCATCTCCCCAATCGTCAATGAAAAAATAGTACACCCGCTCATTTTTACTGCGAACCCGTTCCACGCCTCCCCAGCTCTCATAGGTTCCAAACGTATAGTCCGGCGTCATCTCCCAATCGATCTCCGGTCTATTCCCATCAATCAGCTTACTGAACAGTCCCATAGAATCCTCCATCGCAAGAGTTCCAAAAATAATGAGAACCGAGTACTATCTCTCCAGTTGCCCTTTACTATAATGATAACCATTCTCATTGCAATATGAAAAACTCCATTCGCACACAGACGGGTGTTCCTTTGCCCCTGGGGAGCACCATCTTACCCCTGGGTATAAACTTCGCCCTTTTTTCCCGGCATGCCCACTCTGTCAGCTTAGTTCTCAACTTTCCTCACCATCGAGACGACTATATAGAGATTCCCCTTGACCCGCAAGTACACAAAACCGGAGATATCTGGCACATCATGCTCAGTGGAGTACCGGAGGATCTCCATTACGGCTATCGGATATCCGGCCCCTATGAACCTGGTATCACCGGTCATCTCTATGACTCACAACATATTTTACTCGATCCGTATGCCAAAGAAATTCTCTCTGCAAACTGGGGTGGGCCGAGAAATTTTCTCGGTTATGAACCCTGTTGCCTTCTTGATACACACAGCTACGACTGGGAAGGTGATAAACCACTCAATATCCCTCTGCAAGATACCATCATCTATGAACTGCATGTTCGTGGTTTTACCTTTCACCCCACAGCAAAAGTCCGTCATCCCGGTACCTATAAGGGGATTATCGAAAAGATCCCTTATCTTCAGCAACTGGGTATCACAGCTGTTGAACTGATGCCGGTTACGGAATTCGATGAGAATGAAACGACGTTTATTAATCCGGAAACCAAAAAACGGTTGAAGAATTTCTGGGGTTACAGCCCACTCTCATTTTTTGCCCCTAAATCGTCATACAGCAGCGACCTTCACGCTCCGCTCAATGAATTTCGTGATATGGTCAAAGCTCTACACAGTGCCGGTATCGAGGTTATTCTTGACATCGTCTTCAACCATACTGCCGAAGGTGGAGCCGATGGACCAACTTCCAGTTTCCGCGGTATCGACAACACCATCTATTATCTGCTCGACGCAGACAAAAGAAACTACCTGAATTATTCCGGGTGTGGCAATACCTGTAACTGCAACCACCCGATTGTTCGCAGCCTTATCATGGACGCCCTGCGCTGGTGGGTTATTGAGATGCATGTCGATGGTTTCCGCTTCGATCTCGCCTCAATCCTCGGCCGCGACGGCAACGGCAACGTTCTTACCAACCCGCCGGTGGTGGAAAGAATTGCCGAAGATCCTGTTCTCGCCCATACCAAAATCATTGCCGAGGCATGGGATGCCGCGGGCCTGTATCAAGTGGGTCATTTTTCACCGCACCATCGCTGGGCGGAGTGGAACGGCCGCTTCCGCGACGATGTCCGTGCGTTCATGTGCGGTCGCTTAGGGATGGTCCCTGCCCTGGCCACACGAATTGCCGGCAGTTCAGATCTCTATCAGCGTCATAATCACCGCCCGTGTAATTCAATCAATTTTATTACCAGTCATGACGGTTTCACCCTGACCGATCTGGTGAGTTACAATGTGAAACACAACCTGCTGAATGGTGAAAACAATCGGGACGGTGACAACAACAACCTCAGCTGGAACAGCGGTATAGAAGGCTCCACCAGAAACCCCCATATACTCCGCCTTCGTGCCAGGCGTCTTCGTACCATGACCACCATCCTTTTCCTTTCCCAGGGGGTCCCGATGCTGGTTGCCGGTGATGAGTTCGGACGCAGTCAAATGGGCAACAACAACGCCTGGTGCCAGGACAATGAAATCAGTTGGCTGGACTGGTCATTGCTGAAAAAAAGACAAGGGCAGCTCCGATTCTTCCAAAAGCTGATCAAACTCCGGAAAAACCACCATGTTTTCCGACGTGACACCTTTTTCCAGTCAGGGAACACCGGCATCGAAGAAGACAGCTGTTCTCTGGAGATACGCTGGCAAAGCCTGTATCCCGGCAAACAGGACTGGTCGCATGAGTGCAGAACGCTGGCCTATCTTCTCAATGGAGCGGTACTGGAACAAACAGATGACGATTTTTTTGTCATGCTCAACGGCAGCCCCAACGAGTCAGCCCGGTTCATCGTTCCTGCTGCCACCCGCAATCGAATATGGAAGCAGATCATCGATACCAGTCGTCCGTCTCCACACGACTTCGTTGACCTGCAACTCGCCGATACTGTAGAGTACAATCAGACCGTATCAGTGCCGGCCATGGGTTGCATTGTTCTGCAATCACAATCAATCAGAGGGAAAACAATATGATTAAACTGCTCATGCTCGGAGACTCCCTGGTGGAGTGGGGTAACTGGCCCAAGCACCTGCCCGATGTGTTCGTGATCAATCGGGGCCTTGCCGGTGAAATGACGGAAGAACTGGCCGCACGTCTGGTCGATGAGATGGAAGACTGTCCCGATCCTGATGCAGTCCTGGTTCAGTCCGGAACCAACAACCTTCTGATGGGCTACATGTTCGTGCCGGCAATTTTTTCCACTATGATGCAGCGAATGCGCCTTTTCTATCCGGAAGTACCGCTGATTCTCTGTTCTCTGATGCCCATGCCGGCTGTACCTTCCCATGAAATCGAACAGATCAACCGGGAACTGCACCAAGTAGCCGATTCCATAAATGAGTGCACCTTCCTCGATTTAGTACAGCCGTTTCATGAACAATGCCTGCCCATCACTCATCCCGGATTCCTGGCCGACCAGGTCCATCTCAGTACCAGAGGTTATCAGGTCTGGGGCCGGTCCATCGCTCTATGCCTTGATCAACTGTTTCCCGACAGGGGTTGACAGTGTTTCCGACGTCTCTAATGTATAGGTTCGATTCAGCCTGATCGAAAAGATACTGCAGGATACTGTGCCTGCTCAGGACTGACAATGCTATCTTTCTTTTCAAAGAGGAGTACCCCATGACCAATATCCGTACAACCTTACTGCATGCCGCCCTTGTCTTTCTGCTGGCCTTTCCCTCACTTGTCCTGGCCAAGGAGACAAAAACAGCTGGACCAGATCCGGAGACCGCGCAGGTGAAATCTGGAGAGACCGTCCTTCTGGGGACAGTTCTTGAAACCATGAACAGCAATGGCTACACATACGTATACCTGGATACCAAAGAGGGAAAAACATGGGTTGCTGTTCCTGAAACTTCGGTAACAACCGGCGAGTCAATTGCCTGTATGCCGGGTATTCCTATGCACAATTTCACCTCGAACACGCTGAACCGCACGTTTGAGACAATTATCTTCTCCCCGGGATTAGATAAAAAACATGGCAATGCCCAAAATGTAGCCTCTGATACATCAAAAACCGGTAAGCAGGAAAACAGTTTTGAGTCGGCACTGCGAACAGAGATGAGCAGCACCAAAGAACATGCCGGCGCCATCGACACCATGGGGCAATCAACCGGCAGTGCCGGTGCAATCGTTCCCTCTGCTGATCTCAGTATCGACAAAGCAGTCGGTCCGGACAGTTATTCTGTGGCTGAATGTTTTCAACAAGGTAAAGATCTGGATGGTAAGACCGTTCATGTCCGCGGAAAAATCATGAAGATCTCACGAATGATCATGGGGAAAAACTGGCTCCACCTGCAGGATGGAACCGGTGATGCCAAAAAGAATCATCATGACCTGGTGGTCACCACCACTGCAGATGTGGAAGAGGGCAAGGTGGTCACCATTGCCGGAACACTCGCCTTTAATCGGGATTTTGGAGCCGGCTACAAATACGAGGTCATTGTTGAGGATGCCAAAATCGAACAGTGAGAGCCCCCGCTCCCATGCAGACCGGTAAAATCCATCCTGCAGAAATCGGATTTGATTTCGATGGGGTTATTGCAGATACAATCGAAGCTTTTATCCGTATCGCCTGCGAACAGTACGACTATTGCGGTATAAAACGGGAACACATCACCGAGTTTAGCGTGGAACAGTGTCTTGATATGGATGCAGGTATTGCTGAAGAGATCTTTCTCCGAATCCTCCACGATTCCGTGGGCACCGGTCTTCTTCCGATGCCCGGTGCAGTGGAGGTGCTGACAGAGATGGCAGACCATACACCGGTGACGATCATTACAGCCCGATCCGAAGCTGAGCCGGTACATTACTGGCTCAAGCAGATGTTCCCTGCTCAGATTGCACAGGCTCTGCACGTGGTGGCCATGGGTGACCACGACGATAAGGCCAGGCACATCAAAAGCCTCGGGCTTACCGCCTTTATCGACGATCGCGTTGAAACCTGCCTGCAGTTACGTCAAACCGGTGTTCATTCCATAGTTTTTGCTCAGCCTTGGAATCACAACCGCCAGGGATTGCCCGTTGTCCACAGCTGGACAGATATCCGCACCCTGTGCCTATGAAACAATGGAGGCCGTCAATGCTCTGCCCAACCTGCGGGTCCCAGGTTCAAACCTTTAGAAATCCTGCCCCGACCGTCGATATCATTATAGAAGTTGAAGATGGTATTGTTTTGATCGAACGAAAAAACCCACCATACGGATGGGCCCTGCCTGGTGGGTTCGTTGATTACGGCGAGTCGTTTGAAGAGGCTGCCCGCCGAGAGGCTGCCGAAGAAACCGGATTGTCTGTAACCCTGACAACACAACTCCATACCTATTCCGCCCCGAATCGTGACCCACGCCAACACACAGCTTCAACCGTGTACATTGCCACAGCCAGCGGCAAACCGGAAGCCGCAGATGACGCGCAACACGCTGCAGTCTTTCGCCGGGAAAACCTGCCGCCGCTGGTCTTTGATCATACCCGTATCTTACAGGACTACTATGTTTTTAAACAAACCGGCAAACGACCTGTCCTGTAAAAAAACCGACAGGCATTGACGGCACAATACATCATTGCCCTGTTGATTGCTCCACCTGCAGGGTACCCACCTCCAGGGTGGAAAGAGGGTGCACCCGGACCTTTCCAGCCGGTGCCGAGACCGGTGTGTCTGCAGACGAAGGAGACAAAGTAACAGCTGCCTGCATTTCTGAATCATCCCGTCCATTCGTTCCGGAGACAACCGTATCCGGAGCTGCCTGTTCCATCGCAGGATGGTCTGCCGTTATAATCGGCCTGATCTGAATCTTTTCAGATGGCCGGCTCAGAAAAGGGATTGAAAAATCAGCATCTGTAACGTTTTTGTACCAAAGTACGAGCAAAGAGGCTGTTAAAAGACCTGCACCGGCTACCAGGCAGACCACCAGCCATCGTGCAGCTCGTGTTTTTGACTGCGGTTTTCTGAATCTTATATGGTTCTGATTGCTAATCCGGGGTTCCGGATCGATGCTGAACTGCTGTTCCGGATCCGGGACAAGTGGAGCCGATGCCCTCATTTTCAACGTCAGTACCGCTGCTCCGGCCAATGCCCGTGCCTCATCGGCAACCCCGGGCATATCGATGACCACCTTTTCTATCTCTTGATACAGTTGCTCAGCCTGGGCACGTTCACCACCTGCAACATGGGCCCGGGCACGCTGCAACAGCTGTTCCGCTTCTGTCAGTACGGCTGCCAGTTCATCGGCCAGCTTCTGTTTTTGCTGTGGTGCAATCACGTCTCCAAACTGACGAAAGAGAAATCGGGCCTCAAAAATGCGTTTTTCCGCAATTCGTGCCCGTATTGAGACAATCGGATCCTGTAGCTGACGATTTTGATTGATGGTTGCCATCATACTTAACCGGACAGGAAAAATTTCAACACCGCATAGGTCAACAGCCCCGCACCTACGGAGCCATAGAGCA
Organism: Desulfobulbus oligotrophicus; assembly: GCF_016446285.1. Classification (NCBI taxonomy): domain Bacteria; kingdom Pseudomonadati; phylum Thermodesulfobacteriota; class Desulfobulbia; order Desulfobulbales; family Desulfobulbaceae; genus Desulfobulbus; species Desulfobulbus oligotrophicus. The sequence continues at coordinate 1,383,835 of NZ_CP054140.1, read as the reverse complement.
GCAGTCAGGGAGTACAGCCATCACCGATTTTTTTCAAAAGAACTATAAAGGCGGCAATACCGACAACGAATGCCACGCCGATAAGCAACAACTCTTTCATGAAACCTCCCTGAAGAAAAGAAAGCTATTTATCCTCTTATCCTTACCCCTTTCTTCTTACGTAACCGTATCGCCTTAGGGGTGATCTCCACCAACTCATCATCATTGATATACGAGATACAGTCCTCAAGACTCATGTCTACCGGTGGAACAAGTATAACCGCCTCATCCGTTCCGGATGCACGAATGTTGGTCAATTTTTTGCCTTTGGCCGGATTTACAATCAGATCAGCAGGCCGACAATGTTCGCCGATGATCATGCCGGAGTAAACAGCAACGCCCGGACCTAAAAAAAGTCTACCTCGTTCCTGGAGATTAAACAACGCATAGGCGACTGACGTGCATGTCTCCTTAACAACCATCACACCGTTGATCCGATTCTGAATCTCTCCGGCATGGGGGCCCCATTCTGCAAAAACGTAGTGCATCACCCCCATACCATGGGTATCGGTCATGAACACGGAACGATACCCCAGCAGGCCACGGGTCGGCACCTTAAACTTCATACGGGTCATTTCTTTCTCGACCTGCATGTCGATGAGCAGCCCTTTAAGCCTGCCAAGTTTTTCAATCACCACTCCCTGAAACTTTTCATCAACATCCACAAACAGCTCTTCATACGGTTCCATGAGCTGACCATCAATCTCGCGAACAATCACCTGCGGACGAGTCACTTGAAACTCGTAATCTTCACGACGCATCTTTTCAATAAGAATAGAAAGATGCAGCTCGCCGCGACCGGAAACCCGATAACCGATCTCGTTGCTGAGCGGTTCGACCTGAAGAGCCACATCGGAGAGAACCTCGCGGGAAAGGCGTTCCTCAAGATGACGGGAGGTGACATACTTGCCGTCCTGACCGGCAAAAGGTGAGTCGTTGGGAATAAAATTCATTGAAATAGTGGGCGGGTCAATCTCAATGAGCGGCAATGGCTGAGGATTGGTGGGGTCGGTAAAGGTAACGCCGATGGTCACATCTTCCATACCGGCAACAGCTACAATATCCCCCACCTGTACATTTTCGACCGGTACCTTCTGGTTACTCGCAAAGCCGAAGATCTTGCTGATCCGTACGGGGTTAATGGTCCCGTCACGGCGGGAAACCACCAGCGGAGTACGCAGACTGAGTCGACCATTCAAAAGTTTGCCGATCCCTAAACGGCCAAGATACGGTGAATAGTCAATGGTGCTGATCTGCAGCTGCAAAGGGGCATCAGGACTGCCGGATGGTGGCGGCACATGATGAATGATCATCTCGGAAACAGTCTGCATACCAGTGTCCACAGTCACCGGGTCATCCGGTTGATGAACAGCGTAGCCGGCCTTGGCAGAGGCATAGACCACCGGAAAGTCCAGGATATGATCCGGAGCACCGAGCCGGTCCAGCAGGCCGAAAACCTGATCCACAGCCCAATCGCACCGGGCTGCAGGTTTGTCGATCTTGTTGATCACCACCAGGATCGGCAACTTGGCAGCCAGTGCCTTCTTTACCACGAAAAAAGTCTGCGGCATCGGCCCCTCTTGCGCATCCACCAACAGGAGTGCTCCATCTGCCATATGCAGCACCCGTTCCACCTGACCACCAAAATCGGCATGACCGGGAGTGTCGATAATATTGATCTGATAATCACCATACGTATACGAACCGTTTTTGGAAGTAATGGTGATACCGCGTTCACGCTCAATCTCCATGGAATCCATCAGCCGATCGGCCACATGTTGATTATCACGAAACATACCACTTGAACGAAATAACTGATCAACCAGGGTGGTTTTACCGTGATCAACGTGGGCGATAATAGCGACATTACGAATAAACTGCTGTCTCATACTACTCCTGACTTTCTGATGGGTTCCTGCTTATTGCAACAAGGGATGAAAAAACCAACGGTTTGACAAGAGATGACGGCAAATATTTTCGTGCCGTCCCAGCGGCCTGTATCCTGTCAAAAACTTTATTCATGTAAAAGATCAGAGCTGCAATGATCTGATCCTGCCTTCAGTCAATCGGGTCCAGACCACCTGTCCCCACAGTATATACGGTGCATCTGCATCCACCGTTATCGGGATTATTCCCGCCGTCGGTAATAGAGGGGCACACTGCAGATTGGCGACATACATCCACCGGTCATTGTCCTCAGCAAACAGATAAGAACAGCATACACCCCCTGTCAATTCAAACAGAAGATATCAGTATCCCGGGAAAACAGCAAAAGTACGATCATTTGGAATTGACCCCGTTGTGACCACCGATTAATTTCTACTTTCAACCTGATTATCCACCAAATCTCGAATGGATGCATGCCGTGAAATGGATGCGAATGGAGCCTGAACACCTCCGGGCCTACTTAAAGAGACTTGATCACCATACTTTTACACATCCGGATCAGGTCTCTCTACATACGTTACAGGCAGCTCATCTCCTCTGTGTACCGTTTGAAAATCTCTCCATCCACTGGGCGGAACCGATGCGGCTGTCTCCAGAACATTTCTACCGGAAGATCGTCACAGAAAATCGAGGGGGCATATGCTACGAAAACAATATTCTCTTTGCAAACCTTTTACGCTCGCTTGGGTACAAAATCGACCTTCTTTCTGCTCAAGTCGCCCAGGAGGACCGTACATTCACACCTGCGTTTGATCATGTTGTCCTGCTTGTGCATCTTGAGGAAACCTGGCTTGTGGATGTCGGCTTTGGAGATTCATTCAGAGTTCCGCTTCTGCTCAGAACCGGGACTGTTCAAACAGAGCAGGGGCGATCGTACAGGATTGATCGCCAGGGGAACGACTACCTGGTTCAGCAGAACATCCTCCAGAAACAGTGGACTTCCCTTTTTAAATTCACACTGTCTCCAAGGGAAATAGCCGACTTTCAAGGTATGTTTAAGTTTCATAGAGACTCACCTGCTTCTCATTTCAGAAAAACTCCTCTGGCAACACTCGCCACACCTGACGGCAGAAAAACATTGACCGGCAGCACATTTATTTACACAACTCTATGCGGACTGCGTACAGAGTGGAGAGTGAGCAGGAAGGTTCACCCTGATGTCCTCAACAGGGAATTCGGTATCAGACGGACCGTTGCGCAGATGGATAAAAACAGATAGCATAAGTTTATCGCTAACCGGAAAAGACATATTATGACAGGTTTTGAATCAGTTCTTACCGCAATGGAAGCAGATTATCTCATGATCAGCACCCGCCTGGCCGGCGCACTCCTTGCCGGTGGAGTTATTGGGTTTGAACGGAGCTATCATGGACGACCGGCCGGTTTTCGGACACATACACTGGTCTGCCTGGCTTCAAGTCTCCTGATGCTGGTCACGTATTATCAGTGGAACTGGCTGCCGGGGGTACCCCTGGACACAGTTCGTACCGATCCAACCAGAATGGCACAGGGGATCATGACAGGCATCGGTTTTCTTGGTGCAGGTGTGATCTTTAAAGAGGGTCAATCGGTGCGCGGATTAACAACCGCAGCATCAATATGGATTACCGCAGCCACCGGGATTTTGATCGGCATCGGGTTCTGGTTTCCGGCAATCATTGCAACTCTGTTAGCCTTGGGGATACTCTCGGTTTTCCGGTGGATCGAGGGAAAGTTACCGTCAAATTTTTATGCACACCACAGCATCTGTTTTGATCGAAACCACGTATTAAACGAAAATGAAGTTATCAGTTTACTGACCAAACACGGTTTTACTGTCGACAACATGCAGTACCAGACTTCTGATGATGGCCGGTCCTTTGAATACAGAATGGTCATCGGCACTGTTGATTCAAACAAAATGGCCGTCCTGGCTGAATCTTTACGCCAAATGCCCCTGGTTCGCTGTTTCCGCATATCTCCAACCGGAGATTGACCGGGGGAAGGATCCGCCATCTACACGGGTTAACCGGCGGTCGCTTCAACCTCTCCCCTGATCCCCGGCCAACAGAAAGAAAGCACCTGTCACGATCGAGTCAGTCGAGCAACAGGCAACTCTGCACAGCGACTAATTTTACCACATCCTTCCCCTTGTCACCTCATTTTTGATCTCGTTCATCTCTCTTTATTGAACATTTTATGAACTTTGCACTGCAGATCATCCAATAAACAAAGATGCCGAACCTGTAATATCCGGAAAAAACGCTGCTCACCATTCCGCAAACACTGTCCGTCGAATTGCAGCGGAACGACGCAGGACCGGAACATGCTCATCAACATAATCAATGACCCTGGCCTGTTTGTTCATGGCCGGTCGCATTATACGGCCAACCACCTGCAACAGCCTCCCCTCAAACTTGATCGGCGTGGCCAATACCAGGGTGGACAGACCGGGACAGTCAAACCCCTCTCCGATCAACTGCACAGTGGCAATCAGTATAGTCACCTGATCTGACTGAACATCTTCAACAATCCTTGCCCGTTCTTCCGGAGGTGTCTGACCGGTGAGAACACGGACAGACATATGCTTCTCTGTCAGCAGGTGGGCCAGGATATGACAATGCGCTACTCGATCCGAAACCACTAAAATTGTCCCCTGATGCCCTTGTTCAACCAGGTTCACCACATCGCGGCTAATCTGCCGGTTCCGCTGTTCGTTGACGGTGAGCGCTTTGATCAACCGCGCATACTCTCCCTGGTATCGATAAACAAAAGTGGTTGGTCGCTGTTCAAACACCGGGAGGACAACAGCACCGCTGGCTGCCAGTTGTTTACCATCAACCGTATGGACCCGATCTCCCATATAGATATTGATCAACTGCGTCATACCGTCTTCACGACGAAAGGCAGTGGCTGACAGGCCCAGCATGTACTTGCAGTCAAAGGCAGCCACAACATTGGTAAACAAGCTTGCCGGAACCCGGTGACACTCGTCCACTACAATCTGGCCGAACTGTGCAGGCAACATATCAAGATGTTTTCCGGCAGTATTTACAATGGCCACGGTCACTGGTTGGAGATCAAACAAACCGTCACCTGCCATCCCGGCTTCTATCCCGAGAAACTGTTCGATACGTGAGCGCCACTGGTACATCAACTCTTTAGAATGAACAATGATCAGGGTCGGTTGACACCGATGAGCAATGACGGCCAGAGCCATGACCGTCTTGCCCGATCCGGTAGCCGCCTCGACCACTCCGAAAGAATGCTCCAGGATGGCTGTTACCGCATCATGCTGATACCGGCGAAGTTCACCTGAAAAAGAAAACGAAACAGGAGGCAGCAAACGACGAAGGTCATCAATTTCCGGCGACTGACCGGTTATCCTGCGACAGAGCCGAACGGCCTGGTTACCAAAACCACGGGGGAAAAAAAGGCGGTTTTCTGTTTCATGGTAGAAAAAAAGTTTCGGCTTGAGATTTTTACCGATCCACCGGCCAAATTGTCTGGCTGCCCGGTATTTTGGATTATCGATGGTTAACGCAGAACGGAGCGCAGCAGCGAGATCAGGTGGCATATTTTTCAGACAGCACTGCCGATCAACAGTCAGCACAGGCGGAAGCGGTGAAGGATGCCTACCCCTATTTTTTTTCATACCGATCCTGCATTTTTTTCTTCCAAATGCCCATGGAAGTAGACCTTGACAGCATAAAGAAAATAGAGCATCCTGACGAGTATCCGTTTAAATTTCAATGTATATATTCCCGATAATCAACGCGGCAACAACGCTGCTTTTCACCTCAAAGTCACTATGCACATCTCTCTTGCCCGCAGCGTCATTTGCCTGATAATTGTTCTCCTCCCAGCCCTCCTTACCACCAATGCAATCGGCGACAATACGAAGCAACAGCCGGTTGTGCTTTCCCTGCCTGCAGAAACAGTCCTGACTTCGATACAAAAGCTCTTACCCCTGGAAGTCCCCTCCCAGAGCCGGCAGTTACAAGGTGATATCACCGTGGAGTCTGTAGAGCGTTTAGTCATACACGATAACATCATTACTGTTCACGGAGTGCTCTTCGGACGGAATCTGGTGGCCACAACCAATTTCGGCGGTCAAGATATCCAACTGCGTCTAGGGGAAGTCCGACTCCCCATGATCTGTGATCTCCAGACCCGTTTTGATGCGGTGCGAAAAAAACTGCTGCTCACACCGCATTTTCGTCAAACCGCCCATATTGCCGATGAATCCCAAGACCCCCTGACACCTCTTATCAATGCTCTCAGTGCCCGTGAGTACGTGGTCGATCTTGATGCATTGGAAGCCATTGATCTCAAGGTCGGTGCTCAATCCATTCTTCTTGTCATGGAACCGATCAATATATCGACCCTCAACGATACCCTGGTATTTCACCTGCTGCCCAGAGTCAGTAAGGCCCAGTAAGAGCTTTCTTTTCTTTAACTACAGGAGGACTATCATGCCTGACAACTGCTTGTTTTGCAAGATCATCCGGGGAGAAGTGCCTGCCGATAAACTTTACGAAGATGATGAGGTGCTCGTCTTCCGCGACATTGCTCCCCAGGCCCCGGTGCACTTCCTTGTTATTCCGAAAGAACATCTCACCGGTCCTGCAGCGGCAACGCAGGAGAATGAACGTCTGATGGGGAAATTATTGAGAATAGGTGCTGAAACAGCTGCCAAAGAAGAGATTCCACATTTCAGGGTCGTAGCCAACAACGGCTCACAGGCAGGGCAAACCGTCTTTCATCTGCACGTGCACATCCTCGGCGGCCGATACATGGCCTGGCCTCCGGGGTGAGACGCCCAATATTGCACCACATCTGTCCATTCAGCCACAGCACCAACAGAACACGGGCTGAATAATTATTTGGCTACGCCGGTAACATGCCGTACAGATAGTTGATCACATCTGTACGAGTAACGATACCAATCACCTTTTCTCCCTGCACAACAGGCAGATGACCGATATTCTTCTGTACCATTACATCAGCAGCCTCACTTGCCAGGGCATCGGGAGAGACGGTGGTGACGTTGCGATTCATGAATGCTTTCACCGGACTGTTCCACTGTTTCTCTAAACGTAGTTTCTTCAAATCCCACAACACAACAATACCCTGCAGCCGGTCGTCCTCCTCAACCACAATCCCGCGAATATTTTCTTCTTCCATAATCTGCCGGATCTGATGCATCGGCGTAGCCGGTAACACGCTGGTGACAGGAAAGGACATCATGTCCGCCACCAACGCACTGCTGCACTGTACCTCGTGGAGAGCAGTCAGAATCTCCTGCCGGATCTCATCCGGCACTACACGATCAGCAGTGATGGTTGCCGATCCGGCACCCGGGTGCCCACCCCCACCAAATCGCTGAAGGACTGTGTTCACGTTGATCTCCGGAACACTGCTGCGACCAATGACAAAACAACCACCTTTTTCGTTAACAAAGATAACAAATACCGCGTCAGCATTAACGATCTTTCCATACAACTGCACCACCACCGACAACTCGACATGTTTATCGATGTGCACAACGCCGATCCCCACCTGTTTACCCTTGATTTCATGTTGCTCAGCATCACGCATCAATCGAAACAATACCTTTTTCTGGACTTCACCATACGCCATATGCAGAAAATCAACGACAATATCAAGATCTGCTCCCTGTTCGAGGAGAAAAGCAGCAGCCCTGGCATCTTCCGGGGTAGTGGAACTAAAGGTCAGCTGGCCGGTATCCTCATACAACCCCAGAAGAAACAGAGTTGCCTGAAGCGGACTCAACTGCAGATTCTGCCCCTTAACAGCCCGCACCAGGAGGGTTACTGTGGCCCCGATCTTTTCCACACACTGCCAATGAGGACGGATGTCACCGATACCCGTATGGTGATCCCAAAGCAACAGTTCAACATCCTCTCTATCCTGGAGCTGACTTAACCGCTCAATCCTTCGCCACTGGTTGGTATCAGTGATGATCAGCCGGGTAACACTCTCCAGGGCAACCTCACGGGTCAGAATGATGTTAAAAGATGTCTTATGAAGCGAAAGAAACCGATGGACATTCGGGTTAACATCTGTTGGACAGGCGGCGATTGCATCCGGATAAATCAAAGTTGCGGCAACCATTGACGCCAGCGCATCAAAATCAGTATTACGGTGGGTAGTGACTATTTGCATGGAATTAAATAAACAGGTAGTGGTTCCTGTACAGTAATGCAACAGACGGTTGCAAATTGATCATCGCGATAGAGAATAAAAACAGTGCCCTGTTCGGGTAACAAAAAGGCCGGGACCCCATCTCCATGGTGCGCACCGGCCATAATTTTATCTTGTCAGTACAGTACTCTTAAAACGGTACTTGCGGCCGCGATGCTCTGGACGGCGACGACTCAACCGGCCGGGTTTCTTCCACCTCGCCGGTGCTTGTGCCGTGAAGAACAATATCAACACGACGGTTCTGCCTTCTTCCCTCCTCAATTGCATTGTCTGCGACCGGACGATGTTCGCCATAACCGGTGACAGCAATTCTTGCTGGTCGTACACTGTGCTGATCCATGGCAAAATGAGCCAGATTGATGGCTCTTGCTGTCGACAACTCCCAATTGGAATGAAAAGTTGATGATCGTATCGGCATGTTATCAGTGTGTCCTTCAAAACTGATCTGATTTTCGAAAGGCTGAAGAGATTCGATAATTTTAGCCAGCAGCTCATAGGAAGACGGTTTGACAACCGCACTGGCCGAATCAAAAAAACCAGCCTCTTTCAGACTGATCACCAGTCCGCGTCTGGTTATCTCTATGCTGACCTTCTCCTGCGCATCATGTTCAGCCAGGTAGCGTTCTAAAACAATCATGATGTTTTTAAAATCCTGTCTGGTTGCCTGTCCCCTGGCTGACTGGTCTTGATCAGCTTTCGATTTTTCCGCATTCTTCGGCTGATGACGTATTGACGGTACAGGCAGAATATCGGTCTTGAGTAACATCTCCAGCTTACCTGAGGCAGCACCGGAGCTCATGCCAAAGGCACTTCTATACGATGCGGCAACCTGCTCCACTTTCTTTTTATCGGTTTGCGACATTGCGTACAGGGTGACAAACACGGCAAACAGAAGGGTGATGAAATCAGCATAGGAAACCAACCACCGTTCGTGATTCGCTGCCTTCTCAGGTGCTTTTTTCCGAGCCATTTATCCTTTGCTCCTTCCCTCTTCAGCGACGTCGCCACCCCTTTTTGCATGGCTTCCCAGGTACGAACGCAGCCGTTCTTCGATAAAACGCGGATTTTCACCATTTTGAATGGCTACCACCCCGGCGATGATGATCTCTTTACGTACGGTATCATCTTTTATCCGATTTTTGATCTTGGTGGCGGCAGGCAGACAGATAATATTGGCAGTAACCAGGCCATAAATAGTGGCAACAAAGGCCACGGCAATCCCAGCACCAAGTTTAGAGGTATCCTCAAGGTTGCTCATGACATGGATCAATCCGAGTACGGCACCGATGATACCGATGGTCGGCGCATAACCGCCGGCAGCTTCAAAAAACTCGGCACTCATCTTGGCACTTTCTTCTTCTGCCCCAAGGTCAATTTCCAGTAATTCCCGAATATCCTTGGGCTCGACCCCGTCAACTGACAGTGAAATCGCCTTTTTCATAAACCGGTCTTTGTGGGTTTGCCCCTCCTGTTCCAAGGCAATAATACCATTCTTCCTGGCCTTGGCAGCATAACCACAGATCTCTGTTATGAGGTCGTCGTTTTTCGGTGAACTGGTCAGCAATTTCTTTAAATCTTTAAAAGCACCAAGAGCGACATCAAGGGAAAAACTGACAAAGGCAGCGCCAAAGGTACCACCGAGCACAATAATGGCAGCTGTAGGCTGTAGCAGGGCGGTCAGGTGGAGTCCTTCAAGGACCGCTCCACCGATAATAGCGCCCAACCCCATGGTCAGTCCGATAAGAGTTGCAATATCCATAACTTCAACAACTGGTTAAAAATCCTGAACGAATCTGCACGTTGTTATGTTATCTTATTGTATGGACTATCGTTCTGATTACAAAGAAAAAAATAGAGAGCGGCCTGAGCGCTCAGGAGAAACACCTGCAAACTGCAGTGCAACTCGATCCACACACAGGCCCTTTCCTGGAATAAAAAACAAGGTATTGCCTGTATCCACCGCATCAGAGGGTTACATCCTGTCGAGACTGATGGATGACCCGGACACGAAAATCGATTATCTTATCGATAATCTCCTCCGCTTTTTCACGAACAAGAACATGATCACCATTTATCAATGTAATAATCGTGTCCGGGGTTTGTTCTATCCCCTTGATCAGATCAGGATTCAGGTAAAATTCAGAATGGTTGATCCGGGTCAGCTTGATCATGCCGTCTACAAAAATATCCAATGAAAATCCTGCTGTCACCGACACCTTCGATGAAACAACCGGTTACAGTGAGCCCTCTTCCCGTTTATGCCGTACCCGGCACCACTTCTTTTACATCACTTCAAACTTGATAAGGACCTGATCAGCCTCCACTGCCTGCCCCTTATTGACCAGCACTTCAGTGATAATACCGTCCACCGGCGAGGCAACGCCGCTCTCCATCTTCATGGACTCAAGCACCACCAGGTTCTGACCGCGGAAAACACGCTCACCCTTTTGAGCCAGCACGTCCACAACCAACCCAGGCATTGGGCAGACCAAAACGTTGTCGAGCAGTTTATCGGCTTTCTTCGGCATGTACTGCATCATGGTCCACTCTTTCGGCGTATACACTTCAAAAAGCCGAGAGATGCCGTTGAAACTCATAAAAATGAATGAATCCTGAAACCGGATACGAAAACGATAGGGCAAGCCGTTGATAACCAGTTTCAGTCGGCGCCGGAAGAATTCAAATACCGGAATTTCAACCTTATGTGTACTACCGTCTACGCGAATAGTACAGACCTCTCCACTGACCGGTGTCCCCTCCAGCACCACCTCAAACAAATCTTCATGAGATCGCACCCGGTAATGGTGTGTTCTTCCCATGTCACGTTTACCCCCGATAGTGGACACCATGTGCCGGAGAGATTCACGTACAGCAACGGTCCGCGTGTGGTAAATCAGTGTTGCTGCCAAGGCTGCTAACTGCAAGTACTGCAGTGATGGTGAACGCTTTGAAATTCCTCCTTCAAAATGCTGATCAATAAAGCCGGTGGTCAGGGCGCCTTCAGCAAACTCGGGCAGGCAGATCACACTGGTAACAAAATCAATGTTGGTTGATACACCTTCGATATGATAGCCGTTAAGAGACTCGATCAACAGACGTCGGGCGTCTTCTCGGGTTTTCCCGTGGCAGATCACTTTGGCCAGCATAGAATCGTAGTACACATCGATCTTGCCACCGATATTAACGCCACTATCCACACGGATCCCGCTACCGCGAGGAGCAGCGTACCGAGTTATCATGCCTGTGGAAGGAATAAAACCCCGAGCCGGATCCTCGGCACAGATGCGCGCCTCTATAGCCCAACCTTTGAAGGTGACTCCACTCTGATCAAACGGTAATGGTTCTCCGGCCGCAATACGGAGCTGCAACTCCACCAGATCAAGCCCTGTTATCATCTCGGTCACAGGGTGCTCAACCTGGAGACGGGTGTTCATCTCCAGGAAATAGAAGTTGTGGTGCGCATCCATGACAAACTCGACAGTGCCTGCATTAACGTATTTGGCTTGTCGGGCCAAATCGCAGGCAGCCTTTCCCATCCGCGTGCGCAGATCCGCGGAGACAACCGGCGAAGGCGATTCTTCCACCACCTTTTGATACCGGCGTTGAATTGAACATTCGCGTTCACCGAGATGAACAACATGGCCTTGACTGTCAGCCAAGATCTGAATCTCGATGTGCCGAGGTTGCTCAATATATCGTTCAACAAATACTCGTGTATCATTAAACGCTTTCAGTGTTTCCTTCCGACTGGCTTCAAGCGCCTCCTTCATCTGTTCCGGTTCGCGAACAATACGCATCCCCTTGCCGCCACCACCGGCAGCAGGCTTCAGAAGAACGGGGTAGCCGATTTCTTCGGCAACAGCCAGTGCATCCTCCTCATCTTTGACAGCCTCGATATGTCCTGGAATAACCGGTACTCCGGCATTCTTGGCCAGTTCCTTGGAGGTGATCTTATCTCCCATAACATCAACCGCCTCCACAGGCGGGCCGATAAAGACCAGTCCGGCCTCTTGGACCGCCCGGGCAAAATCAGCCTTTTCCGAGAGAAAACCATAGCCCGGATGAACGGCCTGTGCTCCGGTGGCCTTTGCTGCTGCGATGATCTTATCTATGTCCAGATACGATTGTTGCGATTGGGATTCGCCTATATGAACAGCCTCGTCGGCCAGATGTCTATGGAGGCTTCTGTTGTCAGCATCGGAATATACCGCCACAGTCTGAATCCCCAAACGATTGCAGGTCCGGATGATGCGGATGGCAATTTCACCACGGTTAGCGATCAGTATCTTTTCAAACATGGCTTACCTCACAGGGGAATGTTTCCGTGTTTACGATCCGGGCCTTTTGTCTTCTTGCTGTCAAGCATCTGCAAGGTACGGATGAGATGTGACCGAGTATCACGAGGGAAGATAACATCATCGATATACCCTCGTTGCGCTGCCAAAAACGGGTTGGCAAAAGTGCGGCGATACTCTTCCATTTTTTCATCAAGCACTGCCTCCGGATCTTCAGCTGCATAAATCTCCTTGCGGTAAATCACCTCGGCTGCCCCTTTAGGCCCCATCACTGCGATCTCAGCTGTGGGCCAGGCATAGTTGACATCACAATGAATGTGCTTGGAGTTCATAACCAGATAAGCACCGCCGTAGGCCTTACGAATGATCACAGAAACCCTCGGCACTGTTGCCTCGGTGAAGGCATAGAGCAGTTTGGCACCGTGCCGTATAATACCGCCATGTTCCTGATCAGGCCCGGGCATAAAGCCGGGTACATCAACAAGAGAAATCAGCGGAATATTGAAAGAATCACAAAAACGGACAAAACGGCCGGCCTTGACCGAGGCATCGATATCAAGAACCCCGGCCAGCACCGCCGGTTGATTGGCGACAAGCCCTACGGTCTGACCACCAAGACGACCGAAACCACAGATAATATTACGGGCAAAACCTGCATGAACCTCCATGAACTCTGCGCCGTCGAGAATGGAATGAATCAGCACGTTCATGTCATAGGTCTGGTTGGAGTTGCTCGGAATCAGATAATCAAGAACCGGATCAGTCCGGTCAGGCGCATCACTGAGATCCAGAATGGGGGCCTGCAAACGGTTATTGGAGGGGAGATAACTGATCAGCCTCCGTACCTCCCGAAGAGCCAGCACATCATTATGCACAGTAAAATGGGCGACTCCACTGGCACCCGCATGGATTTTAGCTCCGCCAAGATCCTCAGAGGTGATATCCTGGTGCGTAACGGTTTTAACCACAGAGGGACCGGTCACAAACATATAGGACGAGTCCTCAACCATGAACACAAAATCAGTGATTGACGGACTATACACCGCACCGCCGGCACAGGTCCCCATAACGCAGGAAATCTGAGGGACCACTCCGCTGGCTCGGACATTCCGATGAAAAATTTCACCGTAGGCGGCCAGGGCGTCGACACCTTCCTGAATACGGGCTCCTCCCGAATCGTTGAGGCCTATGATAGGTGCCCCGACTTTAACGGCCAGGTCCATAACCTTGCAGATCTTCTGCGCATGGGCCTCCCCCAGGGAGCCGCCAAGAATGGTGAAATCCTGACTGAAGACAAAAACTTCACGACCGTCAATGGAGCCATGGCCGGTAATAACACCGTCACCCAGATAGTTCTTTACGCCTCCGAGACTGCTGCCGCGGCCGACCTTCAGAACATCGAATTCCTCAAAAGTGCCTTCATCAAGGAGTAAATCAAGACGCTCCCGGGCGCTCAACTTCCCCTTACGGTGCTGAGTCTCTATCTGCTGAACTCCGCCGGCAGAAACAGATTCCGCACGCAGCCTCTCCAAAGTTTCCAAGGTAGCCTGGTATTGTGTGTCCATAAATCCCGTCACCCCGTTGTAGAATCTGACCAATCAACAAAAAGACGCCAGACTCTCGATTCATCTTTACCTACCGCACCGACGGCACATCGTATTCCCTGTTTATCAACCGCATAGCTCTGGTATCGGCCTGACCGGTGTGATGCAAAATGCCCATGAAAAATGCAACTTATCATAAAAGATCCGGTTTAGTCTGCAAAAAACAACCAAATACCTGCGACAGGCACCCAATCGTGCATGCTGTACACTGGACGGCATACAAAAATACGCACCAAAATGACGATGCTGTTGGTACCGGTTACTCCATAAACGCATGGAGATCAGTCATGTTGCTGCAGACCGACCCATGCCTGATGACAACAACAGACCATCACTTTTCAATCCGGTGGAGGTCCGGCAGCATTGAGAAAACAGCGTCCAGCAATGCACCGGTACAAGCATCAAACTCCTCCGTGTTGATGATTACAAACATGTCAGGCCTTTTTAACAAAGCAGCATTTTTTTATACAGGAGGCGGCTCCCCTTCTGACACTGTGTGACCACTATTATTCATCTTCAATGAAGGGTACACTCCTCTTCTGATCACAGGGACGGTATGAGTGAGGCAGATCAAAGACAAAACAGGTGTTGCAGCCGGTTAAATCGGCCGGCAGCCGGACCTGACAACAAAAACGTGCAGGTACTGCCTATCCGTGTGCAGAATGCATAAAAGCAACTGTTCATAAACCACAACCAGGACACCTGTACACGATCGCCACATACGACATCGGTGTTTCTTCTCATTTCATTGCCTGTGCGCAGATCTCTGTCCTCTCCCGGCGTTGCACCCAGCCCGCATCAAACAGGCACGACCAATGCAAGGATATAAAAAACTCGACAATTCTGCTGCGTCTTGCAACAGTTATGTGCAATAGTGTGGCATGCACGGACCTGCCGCCACACTATTGTGGCAAAAAAGCATCCAGTCAAACAATGAACCAAAATCATGTGTCATGGATACCAAAACAATAGAACAGTATGTCGAACACTATAAACTGCTGCGGGAAATCGGCGAGTTGCAGGTCGAATCCGTTGCCGACGACACCGTCTTTCTGACCCGGTGTTGCAGCTTACTGTTGAAGGCTTCCAAGTACCCACTGATATGGGTGGCACAGAGTACTCCTGAAGGGCAGATCGTACCGGTCACCATTGTTGCTCAGGCCGGATTACCTGCCAGTCAATCTCGTGAGCTGATTCTCGATTGCCTGCAAAACCCTTTCTTTACCGACATCTTAACCAAAATCACGGCCCAGACAGAGCCTGTTATCAGTGAACTGAACACACCAACCAATAACCGGTCATTGCATCTGCCGGCAACCATGACAGACGGCTTTTCCTGGGGCTCATGGCCGCTTGTTCATAATCAGAAAAGCTATGGAATCCTCAACATCTTTTCAACAGGCGTATCACCTTTTAAGGGTATTGAGTTTGACTTTATCTCCAGTATAACGGCAACCATATCCCGAGCGCTATCACTTCGTCATGCTACCCGTCATCTTCGCCTGGAACATGACTTTAACTGTGAAATAGTGCAGACGGTGCAGGCGTTGCTGGTCTCCCTTTCCCCCTGCGGAGAGATTCTCTCCTTCAACCCCACGGCGGAGGAGGTCACAGGTTATACCGAATCAGAGGTAAAGGGTAGATTCTGGGTGGATGTCCTTATCAGACCTGAAAAACGAGCAGAGAGTCAGAACAAATTCTCCAAGGTGCTGCAAGATGGTCATTCTGAAATGAACTTTCAGGCTGAGCTCCTCACCCGGACCGGTGAGACACGAATGATTGAATGGCATGGATCTATTCGCCCGGATATAGAGCGAGGCAAGGTAGGACTGGTGCTATTCGGTATAGATATCACCAATAAACTTGCTGCCGACCAGGCGCTCAATCATGCTCTTGCCAAGTGGGAAAACATCTTTTCCTCGGTCCAGGACCCGGCCTTAATCGTCTCCACCCAGGGACTCATCATTGATGTCAACCCGGCCACGGTAGCAGCGGCGCGCAAACCAAGGGAAGCACTGGTTGGCAAAGAGGTTTGTGAGATTCTGCATGGCAACCGGCGTCCAGGGGCAATCTGCCCGCTGGAAGTGCTGCTCAGCCAGAATAAAAGTCGTATTTTTGAGACGGAACTCCAGGGCTTGCGGGGCAACTTTCTTCTGACGGTCAGCCCGCTCCGGGACAATGGCGGCCTTTCAGGTGCTATTCTGCTGCTTGCACGTGACATGACGGAAGAACAGCAGATGAAGGCGGAAGCGCTGCGTGCCGCTCAACTGGCTTCGGTTGGTGAGCTGGCCGCCGGTGTGGCCCATGAAATCAACAACCCCATCAACGGTATTATCAACTATGCCCAGATCCTGCTTGACTCAGAGCAGGCCGAAACCAACGCACATTTTCTCCACTGCATCATCAAGGAGGGAAAACGCATTGCCGGTATCACCAAAAACCTGCTCGATTTCTCCCGCGACCGTGAGCAAACCGCTGAACCGGTCGATGTGCCGACCCTGTTTCGTCACTGCATCGAACTGATCCGGCATCAGTATCTCATTGATGGTATCACCTTGTCGGAGGACTATGCAGAGAATCTGCCCCTGGCATTTTGCAATGCCCAGCAGCTTCAGCAGGTTTTTTTCAACGTCTTCAGCAATGCCCGCTACGCCCTGAATGAGCGTTACCCATGCACACATGCCGACAAACTCATTGCCATCGCCGCCTTTCCTAAACAACGTAACCGGCAGAACTTTATCCGTATCACCGTTACCGACTACGGTACCGGCATTGAACACGATCTCATGGATCGGTTGATGGACCCCTTTTTCTCAACAAAATCAAAAGGAGAAGGGACCGGACTCGGTTTGAGTATCAGCCACAATCTGGTCCGCGAAAACAAGGGCTATTTACGTATAAAAAGCCAGTGGAGAAAATGGACCACAGTTATCATAGATTTACCAGCTGCAAAGGAGAATGCGAGACAACATGCCTGAACACACAAAGTTGATCGGTCAACTGGCGGTACTGTTTCTTGTTGCTGCAATTCTGTTGCTGCTGATGGACCGCCAGATGCTCATTGGGCCGGAAGATCTCAAACAATGGCCGTTTGCACTGCTGTCACTTCTGCTCATGATCGGTTTATTTCTGATTGTCGCCTATCTGGCCTATTCCCAGACAAGCCGGGCAGAAACAGCACTTAACAATGTACAGCGACTGTTAACCGAGACCGAACGGGAACTTTCCGCCACCAAAGAAAACCTTGAACAGCGAGTGGAACGAAGGACCTTTGAAATCTCTGTTGCCAATGCCTCGCTCAACCGTGAAATTGCAGAACGCATCCAGGCTGAAGCTGAAACCGCCAGAATAAAACGACGCATGGAACTCATTCTTGAGTCTGCAGGTGAAGGGATCTTTGGTCTTGATATCAACGGTAAGGTGACCTTTGTCAACAAAGCGGCCGCCCTGATGATCGGATGGGAACCTGAAGATCTGGTCGGGAAATCACATCATGATTTAATCCATCATACTCAGGTTGACGGCGCCCCGTATCCGGTTGATCAATGTCCGATTCACCAGGCGTATCGTGACGGAAAGGTCCATTTCGGACGTGATGAAATTTTCTGGCGAAGAGACGGCGCCAGTTTTCCTGTCGAGTACATCAGTACGCCAATCCTCGACGGTAGTCGCCTGACCGGAGCAGTGGTGGTGTTTCGTGATCTGGCCACCTTCCCCCGACCTCTGACCCCAGGAGAAAAATCATGAAAGAGCTCGAACCGGGCGCTGCTATTCTGGTGATCGATGACGAGGAGAGCCTGCGCAATACCTTTCAATTCTTCTTGCAGAATCAAGGGTACAGTCCGGTTGTCACAGCAGCCACCTTTGAAGAAGCCGTGCGTGAAATAGGTACCCGCCGCTATGATCTGATCATCAGCGACATAGTGCTCGGAGGCCACACCGGTATCGATGTGCTTAAACGGACCCGTGAACTGGGCCTCAACTGCCCGGTGGTCATGATAACCGGCTATCCAACGGTGGAAACAGCAGCTGACGCTGTACGGCTCGGGGCATTTGACTACATCCCCAAACCTGTGGACAAGGAGACCCTGCTCAAAACAGCACGGTTGGCCCTCAAGCAGTACCAGCTCGAGGAGGGGCAACGACGTGCGGAACAGGAACGAGAGCGCAACCGGGCCTTTCTTGAAACAGTTTTCAAAAGCGTGACCGACGGCATTGTGACTGTGAATGACAACCTCGACATCATGGAACTCAACCCCGCGGCCCGATTACTGCTGAACGAACTGTACCCGGGACTGGTCGATCAGCGAAGCATCGTGCCCATGTGCGGGTTACACACCTTTTCGTCCTTAAAAAAAGACCTGCTGTACGTTTTAAAGACCGGACAGGAGAGTACCCCCACACTGTGCGAATGCGATATTGAGGGCGGACGCAAAAAGGTGGTCAGCATAGCCATTGCTCCACTCAAAGACGGGGCCGGCGGATATGAGGGCGCAGTTATGGTCCTGCGGGATCTGACAGCGCCGGATCCTCCCCAGAGCGGGCGGCGCAAGCAGTTTCATCGTTTTCTTGGCGCCAGCGATGCCATGCAGGCAGCCTACACCTTGATTGAAAATGTCGGCAGGCTTGATCTGAACGTCCTGATCACCGGGGAATCAGGCACAGGGAAAGAGCTTGCCGCCGAGGCACTGCATCAGGAAAGTCATCGTAAAAATCGACCGCTGGTCAAGGTCGACTGTACTGCTATCCCTGAAACGCTTCTGGAGAGCGAACTTTTTGGTCACCGCAAGGGTTCTTTCACCGGAGCTGATCGTGATCGCATGGGCCGGATCCTCCAGGCCGATGGCGGCACTCTTTTCCTTGATGAAATTGGAGATATCCCCCCAATGATGCAACTGCGACTCCTGCGTTTTCTGCAGGAGAGCACCTTTTATCCTGTCGGCCAGGATATGCCGCTCCGGGTGGATGTCAGGGTGATTGCCGCCACCAACGTCAATCTCAAAGAAAAGGTACAGGCCGGAGCTTTTCGGGAAGATCTCTACTTTCGCCTCCGTGTCATCGATGTCATCCTCCCACCCCTGCGAGAAAGGGGGGAGGATATTCTCCTGCTCGCACACCATTTCATCAATGAAATCGCCCCGAAGATCGATAAAAACATCAGCGGCATCTCTGATCAGGCTGTGCAGCTGCTGATGGGCTATCACTGGCCGGGCAATGTGCGGGAGCTCAAACACGTCATTGAGCGAGCCTGCGTGCTCTGTCCGGGGCCCACAATCGCCACGGATCATCTCTCAAAGGAAATCAGTCATCCTGTGTTACCTCCGGTAGCAACTTCCGATGCCGATACCGATGAAGGATCTCAACCCCATATGGCACAACCGGCAGCAGCAACGGAACTCACACCTGCTGAGTGTATTCTTCAAGCTCTTCAGAAAAGTGGTGGCAACAAGGCCAAAGCCGCCCGCCTGCTCGGCATCGATCGCACTACACTCTACCGCAGAATCCGGGCGTTGCAAATCGACCTCTCACAAATCGACACCTGAGAACCGCCACACTCCTGTAGCCACACAACTGTGGCTTTACTACAGTTATGTGGTGGGCCGTGCTCTTTCTCTGCACAGAGCTCCCCATGACAAGCCAATGATTTATATTGCTGATTTCTTGGCATTAATCAGTACACACTCAAAAATTATCCTTGCCGGTCATCTGCTGTTCCCACAGCCCCTCCTTTTAATGGATAATTTTTTATTCATTGATTTCAATATATTAGACAGGAAGTCACCTGTCGACAGCCAACACGCCGCAGTGTGGCACTGCCCATGCAAACGACCGTAACCAAGTGGATAAGTCCTCATCAACGTTCAACGCAAACACCATGAAAGGTTACGACCTCCCGCAAAACGCTCTGCTCACCTCCTTTCAGCAGCTCTTCACCACAGAAGAGCAATGCATTGCCTTGCTCTTTTCCCTGCGCTGGCCTGATGGGTTTATCTGTCCGCTTTGCAAAAATCGATATGCAGACATGCCGCCTCAACGGAACCTGCTCTGCCCCCACTGCGGCAACCGGACCTCACTGACAAGCGGTACACTTCTTCATGGCACCAAAAAAACAATACAGACATGGTTGCGCGCCACCTGGTGGTTTTGCCTTTCTCCCTTCGGCGTCAGTGCCAAAGAGCTGCAACGCCTCCTAGATCTCTCCTGTTATGAAACAGCCTGGAGCTGGTTGCAGAAAATGCGTCTTGCAATGGCTGCGGCCGATCAGAGGCGTTGCCATGGAGTCGTGGAGATCAGCTGTGACACCATAACGCCGGCACCCGAGCGCAAGAAGCATGCGCACATTCTGACCGCACTGGAAAGAGCGCCTGCCCATGACACTGTCGGACGAATACGCATGCGCCACATCCCTGTACTCAACAGACAAACGCTGACCGGTTTCCTGCAGGAGACCGTACAGGAAACCTCTGCTTTAATGACAAGCAGACAGCAGATACTGCCGCTGTGTCATCCCGGCAGTTCGTATACGATCTTCCATCTCGACCAGAAATCTCCAGCCCATATTCACAGTCTCCACAAAAGTCTGGAACACAGTCTCCATAGGGTGCACAGGGGAGGCGTTGCCATTAAATACCTGCAGCAGTATCTGGATGAATTCTGCTTTCGGCACAATGCCGCACTTCTGCCGGATCGCAATGCCGTGTTCACCGCACTGTTGACAGGTCTTCTCAATCAGCCGATCCAAAAACACCGCTGCCTTCAGACAACTGTTACTCAAGAAGCTATGGAGCCACTGTCATGAACAACCCGGTTCAGCTTGGCCTGCTCCTTCTGACCCTGACAATAATCGGGATAGCCGGCTACAATGTCTATCTGCTTGAAACAACTCCCCCGGAACGGAGCTATGCCGAATTTCTCAGCGACCTTGAGCAGGGCAATATTAAAAAAGTCCACTTCAAAGGCCAGATGCTGACAGGAGAAGATCGTTTCAGCCGAACCTTCGGCACCTTTGCCCCGGACATCGCCACCCTGCTCCCCCGATTACTTGAACACGATATACATATTACCGGAGAGAGCGACCGGGAATCCGGCACCTCAGGCATGTTGAAGATCCTGCTCCCGGGAGTACTTATCTTTGCGGGCTGGATGATCTTCAACAAGAAATTCACCTCTGAAAAATCAGGTGGCCGCCGCAGCTCTCGCTTTACACCCATTAAGGGAGAACGGGTTACCTTTGCTGATGTTGCCGGGATTAACGAGGCGAAAGAAGAACTCCAGGAAATTGTCGAGTTCCTGAAAAACCCTGCCAAATACAGTCGTCTTGGCGGACGTATTCCCAAAGGTGCCCTTCTTCAGGGGCCTCCCGGCACCGGAAAAACACTTCTTGCAAAGGCCATCGCCGGTGAGGCTTCGGTCGCCTTTTTTTCCATAGGTGGTTCTGACTTTGTTGAGATGTTCGCCGGTGTCGGTGCCTCACGGGTGCGGGAGTTGTTTGCCGAGGCAAAGAAGAACACACCCTGTCTGATCTTTATAGATGAGATTGATGCGATCGGCGGCCGACGTTCCGGTGGTGAGAGCTCCGGCGCCAGCGACGAACGAAACCAGACCCTGAACGCACTTTTAGTGGAAATGGACGGTTTCGGAACCAATGATACGGTTATCATGCTCGCCGCCACCAACAGACCCGACATCCTTGATCCTGCTCTGCTGCGCCCCGGTCGCTTTGATCGACAGATCACCCTCTCCCTCCCCGATGTCAAAGGGCGTCTCAAGATACTTGAAGTGCATGCCGGTAAAATTACCACTGCACAGGCGATTGATCTACCTGCCATAGCCCGATCAACCCCGGGTTTCAGTGGTGCGGAAATAGCCAATCTGGTCAACGAAGCAGCCCTCATGGCAGCCCGCTACAATAAAACAGAAGTGGACATGGATGACTTTGAGGAGGCCAAAGACAAGATCATAATGGGGCTTGAGCGTAAAAGTATCGTTCTCAGCGAACAGGATCGGCGTCTTACTGCCTACCATGAGGCAGGACATGCCATTGTCGGCCTCCTCATGGAAGAAACAGACCCCCTCCATAAAATCACCATTATCCCGCGGGGCCAGGCAATGGGTCTGACCCAGCAGCTCCCGCTGGATGATCGCCTCACGTACTCACGAGAATACCTGCTCAACCGTATCTCCATTCTCATGGGTGGAAGAGCTGCTGAAAGTCTCGTCTTCGGACGCATCACAACAGGTGCAAGCAACGACATCGCTCAGGCCACAGATATTGCCACCAGATTGATCTGTGAATGGGGCATGAGTGCCGAGCTCGGCCCTATTGCCTACCGTCGCAGCACGGACGACTTCCTCGGCAGCAGTGCTCAGAATACGGAACACAGCGAACTCACCGCCCAGCATATTGACAGGGAAATCAGCCGGATAATCGGTGACTGCTATGAACAGGCCGCGTCTTTACTCAAAAAGCACAACCGCTTTCTCCATACTCTTGCTGAAGTGCTGCTCCTCAACGAGACCATGGATGCCGAGGAAGTGGATATCGTCTACCGCAATTATCTGAATGAACAAGATCTTGAACACACTTTGATAAAAACCAGCATAAACACACATGCAAACAATTCTTATCAACAAACGGAGGATATCCAATGAAGACAACCCACCGGACCCTGTTCGTAGCGGTGGCTCTGCTGCTGGCCGGGGCATCGCCTGGACTCGGACAGACCATGGACGAGTACGATGCACCAACAACTGTCACCATAGACAGTTTGAGTGAGTTGTATGAACCGGTCATTTTCAGTCATGTTCGTCATACCAAACTCGCCGGGTGCAAGGATTGTCATCACCACACCACCGGACATCAGGACATGCATCCAAACTGCGTCCGTTGCCACCTGCATTCACCGCCGTCACAGACTGTCTCCTGCAAAGACTGTCATACCAGACAACAGTTTTACCCGGAACAGGTCACTGAACTCAGTAATCCCAATATTTATCACATCGATAAACCCGGCTTAAAAGGTGCCTATCACCTTAACTGCATTCCCTGTCATGTGGAAAAAAATGCCCCGTCCCACTGTGAGGGTTGCCATGCCATGACCGATGCCGGCAAAGATTTTTTCTATCTGACAGACAAGACATCTGCAACAACGAAGAATAAAGACAACCGTGTCCGCTGATTTCGGCCGTTTGTTTACTTTTACAACCTGAGGTGCATGAACATGAAAAAACTGATCAACCGGCGAAGGTTCCTCCAAGGCAGTTTAGTCGCATCTGCCGCTGCGACCTTTCCCCTGGCCAAAAACACGGCAGCGGCCACCTTTGAAGGGTATCCCGACTCCATGGGAGTACTTGTCGACCTGTCACGTTGCGTTGGCTGTCGAAGCTGTGAAGCGGCCTGCAACAAAGAACAGAATCTGCCTGCCCCGGAAAAACCCTTCAATGATTTTTCTGTCTTTGATGAACTCTCCCATGGCCAGAAACGGCGCACTGACGAAACCCGTTACACGGTTGTCAACCGGCACGACATCCCCGGATTAAATCACCCGCTTTTCCGTAAAATCCAATGTAATCACTGCCTGGAACCGGCCTGCCTGACCTCCTGTTTTGTCAACGCCTACACCAAGACCCCGGAAGGGGCTGTCATCTACGATGCCAGTGTTTGTGTCGGTTGCCGGACCTGTATGATCGCCTGTCCGTTCAACATTCCGGCGTTCCGTTACTCCAGCGCTTTTGATCCCAAGATCATGAAATGTATCTTCTGTCACGACACCCGTCTGGTCAAAGGTCTGCCCCCTGCCTGCGTGGAAGCCTGTCCGCAGGAGGTCATGACATTCGGCCGCCGGACAGATATCTTGGAAATGGGTCGGCAGCGTATACGCGAAAATCCGGCAGCATACGTTGACCATATCTACGGTGAACATGAGGCGGGAGGTACGGCCTGGATGTACCTGTCACCAGTCCCCTTTGAACAGGTTGAATTCAACACCGCTGTTCCTAAAGAACCCATACTGAACTATGTCAAAGACTTTCTGTCGATCGTGCCCATGGTGCTAACCATTTGGCCCGCTCTGTTTACCGGGATTCACCTGCTGGCAACAAAAAAAGAAAAGATGGAACAACAGAAAAAGAGCGAGGGGTCTGAATCATGAAAACCTTTATTGAAAATAAACCGGCCACCGCCATACCCATTGTTTCCCACCTCAATCCAACTGGGGGCCAATGGAATTTAAAAGAAAAACTCTGGCTTGGTTTAAGCAAGCAGGAATATAAAGAACAGTTTCTCCGTAATCCGGTCAACTGGGTACTTATCTTTATCTTTGCCATCGGCATTCCGATTCTGCTCCAGCGCTACATCTTCGGATTGGGATCGATCACACACGCATCGAACGACTATCCCTGGGGGTTGTTTCTCGGCTTTGGTCTGTTCGGCATGGTTCCACTGTCAGCCTCAGGCTTTCTCCTTGGCACGACAGTGGAGATCTTTGGTCGTAAAGATTTCACGCCCATTGAACGACTCGCCCTGCTCAATGGACTGCTCGGCTACTTCTTTGCCGTTGTCTATCTTCTGGTCGATCTCGGCATGCCCTGGCGGCTGTACTATCCGATGATTGTCTCGCTGGGGCCCGCAGCTGTACTTTTTCTTGTTGCCTGGCACGTTGCCACCTATCTTTCCGTACAGATAGCCGAAGTCTCTTCAGCTTTCTTCGAATGGATAGGCTGGCTCAAGGGAAAACGATTTATCAAGTCCATAACCATCGGGCTCACCGTTTCCGGTATCATTCTCTCTACGCTCCACCAGGGGGCATTGGGAGCGCTCTTCACCTATGCTCCCGCCAAGGTTCATCCACTGTGGTTATCAGCCAACTTTCAATGGATCCACTTCTTCTGCTCGGCCATCTTTGCCGGTCTATCCATGGTCATTGTCTCGGCAGCACTTTGTAAACGCTATATGACATGGCGTTGCGACAACCAGTTTCTTCACAATATCGATCGCTGCACCTTAGGCCTGGGAAAAGGCTGTGCCTATGCTCTGATCACCTATCTGGTCATCAAGCTGGTGGGAGTCGCCCATGATAACGAATGGGCCTACCTGCTCACCGGATGGGGCCAATACTTCATGCTGGAAATGGCCCTGGCCGTGATCCTGCCCATGATACTTTTTGCCTACGGTGTCAAACACCAACGGGTCGGCATGGTCCGTTTTGCCGCCTGGATCAGTGTTTTCGGAATTATCTGGAATCGGCTCAACACCTCCATGATCTGCTTTAACTGGCAGATGTATCAGGAGATTCCGCACTGGAAAGAGATCTGGGCAACCATCACTGTCTTTGCCATTTACTTTATCGTCTATCGTTTCATCCTCTATCGCCTGCCGATCCTGTACCAATGGCAGGGCGAGAGATAACCCGTCCGTCAGCGGATTCCGGCAATTGAAAGGGCATCAATCCGGAATCCGCCATTCTTCTGGAGACTGTTATAGTGGCAATGAAACGAGAGGACATGAGAACAACCCACTGGTTACGCTGGCCGCTCAGACGACTGTTTTTTACCATAACCACCACGGTTTTAGTTTTTCTCACTCTTGTTCTTCTGCTCGGTGTTCGCCAATACCTCTTATATGACCAGTGTCAACAGGCTGTCATTGATGCTGATCGTTTGCTGTTTCAATTCACTGGCATCAAAGACCATCTCAATGAATCTCTGGTGCTGGAAAAAGAGATCAGCCTGCATACCCTGAGCGGCGAACTGCTCCACCTTGAAAAAGAAATGGAGCAACTCAAGGGCAACATCCTTGTCCCGGAAAATCTTAAGACCACACTCCCTACCAGAGTTGAACTTGTCGGTATAGAGGTCCGGCTCCGGGCCATCCATGAAAAACGTCATGACCGGGCCGGAGAGGTTGCAGAGGTGCTGCGTATCCTCAACAACACCAATATTACTTTGCAGCAGTTCCGATTTTTGCTCACTGACCACACCCAGGGCATCCTGGTTGGGTTGCACCGGATTATAATAGGTACCCTGGGCTTGATCGTCGTGCTGTCATGCACACTGCTCTATCTGCTCAACCGTTATCTCGCCGCCCCTATTCTCAGTCTCTCCCAACTGCCGGCCTTAAAGAGGCAGGAGGAAGAGGACCATGCACAGTACTCAATCGACACCCTGGTGAACCGACTCCATCATCTTCTGGAAGAAAAAGACCACCCGCTGCAACGGACGACAGACTCCGAAATCACCAGCGCCGCACAGATACAACAAGAGGCGCTTCGCTACCGATACGCAACAACAGGCTATATCGGGTCCGAGCTGGCAAGCGAACTGACAAACAGCCTCAACGGCGTCATGAACTACACCCAGACGCTCATCGATATCTGTGAACATGGTATCAACCGGGAACGTGAAATAACCCTCTGCCAGGCACTGATGAAAGAAGAAAAAAAGTCCGTCGAACTTGTTGCCGCCTTACAACGAATCAGCCAATGGCAGGCTGCCCGCAGCGGGTCGGACATACCTCTGCGTGTAGTATTTGATCTGCTGGCACTCGTTCTTGAAAAACCATTACGCATTGAAACCATTGTGCTCAACCTCCCCGCCAACTGCCGACACACGGTCACGGTTCCGGCCGGTGACCTGTGGCTCGTCCTTCTCACCCTGCTTCACCAGGGAAAGATGGCGTTAAACCGTAAGCCAACAGACCCTGACACAGACAGGCAGCTCGGCATCCTCTGCCGCGAACACCCCGAAACAGCTAACCGACTGCAGTTACTCCTGACAAACAGCGCCTCCTCCTGGCACGAAGATCCTGCTGATGCAGTCTGGCCAACCTCAGCCTTCTGCGCACATCTGTTGCACCTACATGGCGCATCACTCATCCCAGAGGACACAACCCGGGCAAGCCACATCACACTGGATCTACCCTGCCACACCATATCGTCCTGAATCCCCCCTATCCTCAGCAGTTACCACACCATCCACAGGTGCATGGTCCAGTACACACCACGCTTTTCCCCACCCTACAACCTGTCTGCAATACTTCACCACACCCCAGCACCACAGTCACCACACTTTTACCACTGTTTTGCAGCACTGCTGTGGCCGCCACAGATCATCACAACACTACCGTTGCACCGACGCAAGGCGGCAATATCGCGAAGATAAAATTTTATATGTAATTATTTCATAGCGTTACAAGGATACACGTTTTCCCGCCACAAGAGGTTCAAGACTGGCACTGCAGGTGCAACTACCCAGGCAAAACAACGAACACTCGGCAAAACAGCCACTCAAGGAGGACACCATGACTACACAGATCGTTAACAAGAATGAGGCTAAGGTTGATCTCGGGCAGGAAACTTCCAAGTTCACGGTACGGATTATCATGGCCATGGCAGGGTTGATTGGTCTCTGGGCCACTGCCTGTCTCATCGGCGGGCTGGCAAGCGGCGGCATAGGCAATCTGATCAAAGGATACATCAGCACCATTGTCGGTCTCTGATGTGCAGCATAATCATAGAAGGAAAGGAGTATACTCATGTCTACGGTAAAAAGTTCTAAACGGGTCACCACAATCATGATGGCATTCGGTACCCTGGTCATGCTCTGGGTAGTAGCGGCCTTTGTCGGTGCTCTCCACCAGGTTAACTGGCAAGTCGGTGAGCTGGCACGACAGTACATGATGGCAACGGGCATGCTGAAACCCATGCATACCCTGGTCGACTTCTACTCCCATATCAAAGGTATCGAGTACCTGATATGTGTAGCGTTTTTCGTCGCGTTCCCGATCTTCTTCAAATATGTGAATAAGGAAAAGCGACGGGTGACTGTCAACAACTAACCAGACCGGATTCTGACCGGGGCCGGACTTCCCGACGTGCGATATCTTGCAGGTCCAGGGAAGTACCGGCCCTTTCTATTTCTTATTCACGGCAGAGGCCGCCTGTCGATACTCCTCTTCACCAAAACCGCCACACTCCCGTTTATCGGCCTGAACATGTCCACACCTCACCTTTCCCAATAAAAAGACTTTGTCCGGCTTTGCTCCAGGATACTGTTGCAACACACCGTAACGACACCATCAACAATGCAGAAAAGCGACTAAACCAGCAACTGTACCGTCGCACATCCGCACCTGTATCCATACTCACACTCACCCACAAAAAAATAAATAGTATAAAATCAATACTATATATAGATATCAGCGCTGCCGTCAACATGGCATTGTATTTGCTTGGTTATATACAAAACAGACCGTCACCTCGAGGGATGCGGCTCGTGCAGCATTGATCGCGGTGAGGAGATTTTCTGCCCGGGGCTGTCTCTGATCTTGTAAAACGACTCCGCTCAGGGCAGGCAACATTATGCCAAGGCAAGGAGGAAACGATATGCCGGGAAGAGATGGATCAGGACCTTTGGGAAAGGGATCAATGACTGGACGGGGAGCAGGATTTTGCGGCGGTACAGGCGTGCTGGAGTACACTCCGGGCCAACTGCGTGGAGGCCCGGGGAGAGGAGGCGGCATGCGGACCGGCAGAGGTCGCGGATTTGCCGGCGGAGGCCGTGCATTCTGCCGCAGATCGTCTGCCCAGAGAGCTTTTCGCGGTTGGGGCCTGGGTCCCGGCTGGGGACAAGGCCTGGGCAACGGTATGGCCTCTTTTGAAGCTGATGCCGGCGAGCAAAGGCAGGCGCTCAAACTGCAGGCTGAACATCTGCAGACAAGGCTGGATGCTGTGAATCAGCGCCTGGCACTTCTGAACCAGGAACAATCGGCTGCATAAAGGCTCTCTCTGCACAGGTGTTCATCAACCCATCTACGGTGCTGTCAGCTCAGCATCACGGAAAGATGGTGAACACCTGGTCTTTCAGCCGCAAACAAGCATAACAGGAGGCAAACATGAAAATCGCATTTACAGTTGCAGGGACCGATATGAGCGCAGCCATAGATCCCCGCTTTGGGAGATGTTTCGGATTCCTCATCTACAATCTGGACGACGATACCTTTGCCATGCATGAGAATAAAAACCGTGAAGCTGCACACGGTGCCGGTATTCAATCAGCGGAATCCCTGGTACGATCCGGTGCCCAGGCAGTGATCACCGGTCAGTGCGGACCAAAGGCGTTTCAGGTACTGCGGACTGCCGGGATCAAAATTTTTGCGACAACAGCGACAGGCGTTGCCGACGCTCTTACCCTGTACCGTCAGGGCAGGCTTCCGGAAATCAGCGCCCCGCACGCGCAAGGTCGCGGACGCTGATCAGAATGCAGCGTGGTTAGGGCGTGTAAAAACAGCAGACGCATCAAACCTCTAAACTCTAAAAACTAAAAGATATGCAGCGGTTCATGATGCCGCTCCGGTCAACTGAAATGTCATGCCCGCCGCACCGGGTCGGCACCGGTCACCGAAGGCCTGGCGCAGTGCTGCCACTGCATCCGCACCTGTGCAATGGCAGGGAACAATGAGATCCGGTGCAAACCGCTGCAAGGCCTGGACCGTCAGATCGATCCTGCTGCGATCCGCATTGACCAGATGGAAACCACCGATTACCGCGTAGATACGCATCCCATCATTCTGCCGCTGTGCCTGCATCAATGTATTGATCAAACCGGCATGAGCACAGCCCACACAGACAACCAGCCCCCTGTCTGTCCGTATCCAGAGGGCAAGATCATCATCAAACAGATCCGGTCGATGCCCGGACTGATCAAGAAAAAAAGGGCCTGAACTTCCCTCAAAAACCGTCTTGCGGGCAATGGGACCGGTAAGCCCGACTGCCTTGTTCAAGAGGACAGGCCGCTGTACCCAATGAAGCTGCTCCTGCGGAAACCGATCCAACACCGTCATGACCTCACGCGGCATCTGAACAGATCGGACATCATGATTGCGGATAGCGTAGCGGGGAGAGACCGCACCTGGGTGACAGTGCAGCATACAATTATGACTCTGGTGCAAGACCTCTTCCAGGCCGCCGGTGTGATCGTAGTGGCCATGGCTGAGCACGAGATGATCGAGCAAAGCCAAACGGACGCCTGCACGCCTGGCATTGGCAGACAAGACACCGCCCTGTCCGGTATCAAAAAGAAGACGCATACCGTCTGCCTCCACCCAAAGGGCAAAGCCATGCTCGGTTGCAAATCCAGGCAGGCCTGCATTATCAACAAGAATAACGGCTCCGGCATCCTGGATACTGGTTGTCAATGACATAACAGTTCCTGTGATCGATAATTTTTTTCTTCCCGGTTGTCAGGAGAAGTTGAGAGGTATCGGTTCAACACCGGCACCCCGCCCGACAGTGAATAATTGTTCTCTTGTACTGCAAGTATCCTGTCAGGTTGCAATGATTCTTAATTTTTTTTCCTGCAACACACTCTCCTCAGGCATCCTGCTGCACAACAGCGCCGACATGGGTGGAAGAATCGGCAACACCCTGTAGGCAACAGCAGGCAGGAGAGACCTCTATACCGGAAGGGTACATCTTCCAGGCATGCCAAGGGGAACATGGCAACAGAACAGGTCCACTGCGCTTGTCCCAATGAACGTCTTCTGTTCACCGGATGCTGTGGACAATGCACAGATCTGTTGCACACTCTCCCACACAACCGTTGCGCAGTATCCTTCCTGTCCGCAAGAAGTTCGCCTGAGAATGACCTGAACCAGGCAGACCTTCTTCGCAGTTTATAAGACGCTCACAGCCATATAACGATAATTTTTGAGAAGCATATATCCAACAAAAAACGGGGCAAACAGCTCCATTTGTCGTGGAACCGTCTTGCCCCGTACGGGTAAACGCGACGAAAAGATGAGAGTTACTCGGATTCCATGCTGACTTTCCAGACCTCCCAAACCTTACCGACTAAATCCGGACCCGGCTTGAGGGTGAGCTTGCCCGGCTTCCAACCTGAGGGAGTTGCTTCAGCGCCCTTAGTTGCCCGTACAAGTTGAAAGGCCTGTATCTGGCGTATGGTCTCGGCCACATATCGGCCCACCGGTGGACTCAGCACTTCATACCCCTGGATAATGCCGTCGGGATCGATGATGAATCGACCGCGGTTTTCCACGCCGGCGTCCGGGTCGTACACGCCATACGCTTCCCCAACCTTGCCTCCACCATCGGAAAGCATGGGGAAAGGGATACCTCCGGTGACCATTTTAGACAGTTCGTGGTCATCCCACATCTTGTGAACAAAAACGCTGTCCACACTCACGGAAAACACTTCAACACCAAGTTCTTGAAACTTCGGATAATGATCGGCGACCGCCGATATTTCGGTTGCTCAAACAAAAGTGAAATCACCTGGATAAAAACACAGGACAATCCATTTTCCCAAGTGATCAGAAAGTTTAAATGAGGTGAACTGGCCCTTATGATATGCGGGAGCCGCAAAATCAGGGGCTGGCTTTCCTACCTGAATCATCTTTTTTTCCTCCTTTACTGGTGGTGCTGTCTGTTGTTCTTCTGTTTCATGTGGTTGACCTACCAGACCTCCGGTCGGGCGGGCACAACCAATCGCAGGACTATCAGCCATACGCTTCCTCCTTGGATATAAGTGCAGATAGAAAAATCAAATCGTCGCGCTCCATACAACTTAAGAAAAGTTACTATCTATGAAAATGAAAATCAACCGCGTTCACAGCCGGGGCAGAAAAAACAAGGAACATCCGTCTTCCACCATTCTGTGCCGGCAGACTTCATCGGTTACCATCCAACAGTGCTGGCATTCACCCATCTGTATGCTGTTGCAAAAATCGATCCTCCACACGATGAGGTAGCACCAAGACGCAATCATCTCTATAGTGAGATGCATGCTGGCCTGATTCTTGATACATTCAAAGTGAAGAACAACAGACTGCCGGGATACAGAAATCAACAGCCACACACGTCTACATCCGGCCGGTCGTCAAACGCATAAAGACGAGAACAAAGGCAAGACATCTGTCAAGGAGGGGCAATCGATGTGGAAGATCCTGCAATTTTTGACCAAAAATCTCATCCTGGCTATCCCGACAACCATGATCCTTGGTTTTATCTGTGGTGCTGCAGGCGATATGATGTGGTTGAAAAGTCTGATTGTTCCGTTCACCTTTCTCATGGTCTACCCCATGATGGTTACCCTCAAAATCAGGGATGTCTTTTCCGGTGGTGACATCCGTGCCCAGACAATCACCCAACTGGTGAACTTTGCACTCATCCCCTTCCTGGCCTTTGGTGTGGGCTGGATCTTTTTCCGTGAACATCCGTACATGATGCTTGGACTGCTGCTGGCCGGTCTGGTTCCAACCAGTGGCATGACCATCTCCTGGACCGGATTTGCCAAAGGCAACGTGGCTGCTGCCGTCAAGATGACGGTGATCGGCCTTACCCTTGGCTCATTGCTCACCCCGATATATGTCAAAGTCCTGCTGGGAGCCACTGTCACCATGAATATGGCCGGCGTCTTTACGCAGATCGGGCTTATTGTTTTTCTGCCCATGGCCCTGGGATATGCCACCCAGCGGTATCTCGTCTCCCGCTACGGCCCGAAGGGGTTTGCCGAACGTTTTGCACCGCGCTTCCCCGGACTGTCAACCCTGGGAGTGCTGGGGATCGTTTTCATTGCTCTGGCTCTGCAGGCACGAACCGTGATGGCCTCACCACACATTCTTCTCCAGATTCTTGTTCCCCTTGTTCTGATCTACAGCGTCAATTATGCTGTAAGCACTGTGGTTGCCCGAATGCTGCTACCACGCGGCGATGCCATTGCCATGGTCTACGGTACGGTGATGCGTAACCTGTCCATTGCCCTGGCTGTGGCCATCAACGCCTTTGGCGCCCTCGGCGCTGAGGCAGCCCTGGTGGTTGCCATGGCCTACATCATTCAGGTTCAATCAGCTGCCTGGTATGTCAAACTGACCGACAGACTTTTCGGTCCGCCGGCAGCGGCTTAACAGACAGCCTGATTGTGCTCTGATCGACAGTTCTGCACTGCCGGGATAAACGTATCGTTAAAAACAGGAGACAGATCTGCAACATCGAAGACAGCGTATTCCGGCAGAAGTCGGACTGTGCACAGGCCCTGCCGACCGCCGGGTCTCCGTGAAAACCCGGCGGTCGGCAGGATATGTACAACAGAGATATGATCCGGCAAATGCCCGGAGTGTACGGCCCGAAACCGATTACCTGTACATCTGTATAACCGACATACTTCATGCGTAGTAACAGAGTTGACAAAAGCTCGCGATCACACTACATAATCATCTATACGTTTCTATAACTATCAACCAGTGTACTCATTGTCATGCAATACTCCATAGCAGCAGCAGCGGCGATAGCTCCAGTTCCTTGGCGACCGCCTGCTGCTTAACCATAGCAGAAAAACGGCTCACCATGGACTGGCATTCCGGTTCATGGCGTTGCATGCAAGCCTGAACCGGAACGGTTCAGGCTTTTTTTGTTTGCTCACAAAAAAACCTGTCGATTGGTCCCTGGCCCTTTACCATCTCTTTTCGAGGAAACAACTATGCAGACATCACAGTCCCCTATTCGTTTTGCAGAACGGATGAACCAGCTGCCGCCCTACCTTTTCGGCATCATCAACAAGATCAAGATGGAAAAGCGATGGCAAGGTATTGATGTGATCGATCTCGGCATGGGCAACCCCATGGACCCCACCCCCGACAAGGTCACGGAAAAACTGTGTGAGGTGGCGGTTGACCCGAAAACCCACCGCTATCCCGCCGCCGGCGGCATGAAAAACCTTAAACGGGAAATAGCCCTTTACTACAAGCGCAAGTATGATGTGGAGCTCACCGGAGAAGATGATGTCATCTGTACCATCGGCTCCAAAGAGGGCATTTCCCACCTCTGCCTTGCCCTGCTGGGTACCGGGGATACCGTCCTGGTACCGACGCCCTTTTTTCCCATTCATGTGTACGCAGCAGTCATTGCCGGTGCCAGCGTTATACGATTTCCGCTTGGCTCAGAGGAGGATTTTCTGCGACAGATCAGCGCCATGTGCCGGTCTCTCTATCCGCAGCCCAAACTGGTCATGCTCAACTATCCGCACAACCCCACCGGTACCCTGGCCAGCAGGGACTTCTTCAGCGAAATGATTAAGCTGGCCAAACGGTACAACTTTATGGTGATCAACGACTTTGCCTACGGCCAGATTATCTATGATGATGAGGTTGCCCCTTCACTGCTGGAGGTGCCGGGGGCACTTGATGTGGGGGTTGAATTCGGTTCCTTTTCCAAGTCGTACAATATGGCCGGATGGCGGCTGGGCTACTGCGTGGGGAATACGGAGATGGTCGGTGGACTCGGTAAAATCAAAGGGTACTACGACTACGGTATCTTTTCACCGATCCAGGTGGCCGGAATTGTCGCCATGCGGGACTGCGACGACACCATTCTCGAGCAGGTGGCCATCTATCAAAAACGGCGGGATGCCCTCTGCGAAGGTCTGGTCCGCATGGGCTGGGAAGTGGAAAAACCTAAAGCAGGCATGTTTGTCTGGGTGAAGATTCCGGAACCGTTTATTCAGATGGGCTCCATCCGCTTCTCGGTAGAGATGATGAACCGTGCCAATGTGGCGGTGGCTCCGGGGGCAGGATTCGGGGAGGAAGGTGACGGTTTTTTACGCCTGGCTCTTGTGGAAAATGAAAACCGTATCCGCCAGGCTCTCAAACAGATGCGCCGTGCCCTGGTGGAAATTGAACAGGAAGTCAAGGCCGGCATCTTTACCCTGACGCCGGAAGATTCAACCGAACAACCCACAGCCGGCAGCAATTGATACCAACGCTCCGCAGCAGCAGAACAGGTCTTGCCGGATGGCTCAACCGGTCTATTTGTCTGAAGGTTGAGCCGTCTGGTGGGATAGAACCATCCCCCGGCAGACACAATGAACCGCAGGGCAGGCGCACTGAAGATCATCAGACGATCTCCTGGGTTTTCACCTCCCTGCCGGTCATGTCAGCGTCAACAAAAAAATCGTTTTACTGCTGCCCGGCAAGCAGTGTGCGCCATCGCCGCACATTCTCCTCATTGAGCTCACGCTCCTGCTGATCGTTTAAGATGCGACCCATGGGCTGCAACCCGGCGGTGTCCTCAACTTTTCCCAACACCATGTTGGCACCGGTATGCGCCCAAAC
Source organism: Desulfobulbus oligotrophicus (assembly GCF_016446285.1). Taxonomy (NCBI): domain Bacteria; kingdom Pseudomonadati; phylum Thermodesulfobacteriota; class Desulfobulbia; order Desulfobulbales; family Desulfobulbaceae; genus Desulfobulbus; species Desulfobulbus oligotrophicus. Next base: position 1,348,622 of record NZ_CP054140.1, on the reverse strand, counting down.
GCCTCGGAAGGGGAAAACCCGAAATGCCGCCAAAAGACCGGTTGCCTCCTGTTGTGTCAGTGTCTGATCCAAGATGAACAGCTGCTCACCGCTGATGATATCAAGAGCACTGCACCCCTTCTCAGGATGCAGCACACCGATCCAGAAGACAGAGAAACGGGCCTGCACCATACCGGCCAGCAGCTCTTGTTCCAGGCTCTTTTCAGGGTAAACTTTACGGTTGTAAAGCTGTCGGACCAGGCTGAATCCCCGCGGGCGATACATGTAGATCAGGTAATCCTGAAAGACCTCCGCCTCCAGCTCATGGTCAAAACGTACACCCAACCTGCCGTTTTGCCTGCTCAACATGTGCAAACGTTTTGCACAGGTCCTGATGGCCGCTTTATCGGCCATTTGGGCAAGCCGCCCGTGCAGCATGGGGATCAACGGCCGGCAGTCCTTGTAGCCGGCAACCACCTCATCAATATCTTCCGGAAGAACAACTGACAGTTCCATAGGGTCCACTTTATTCGCTCATGTGTTGTTTCACTTCAACCGACAGGCCACGCCTAAATCGCGCCGGCGATCCGGCCACTTAAACCACCCGTATCTCGGGCTGCCGGGTACAATGCCATATCTCCACCCTGTTCCACTGCAAAATTTATGAAAAACAGTCCTCCAAGTTGGTGACGGCTTTATTTATTAAAAAAACAGTTTAAGCTACCGCCATTCTGTGTACCTTTCAATGATATTTCCACCCCACAGGTAAAAGGCATTGACCGTAAAACAGCAACTAGAACCGGTTGCCGGTTTTAGTGGACGCAGTCAGGCTCAACACCACAAGGAAAGTGACCATTACTGCTCATGATATCCATGCTTCAGTCAACAGATGAGAGATTGACTTGATTTGCTTGACTTTTTTTATCGCGAAACATCAGACAGAGGTATAAGGTGCAACTGATTGGGATGTAAACCTGCTGAAAATACATGATAATGCCCAAGGATCGCCACACCTATGACAAAATCGGAGGCACAAACCCGTTCAGAACTCATTGATTGGCAATTAGCCCAGGCAGGTTGGGATGTGACCAACCCAACTCTGGTCATTCAGGAGTTCGACATCCTGGTCGCCGCACCCGCGTTGACGACCGCCGAATCCCCATCCCCCTATGCCGGCCACCAGTTCAGTGATTACGTGCTGCTGGGAAAAAACGGCAAGCCTCTGGCCGTGGTTGAGGCCAAGAAGACCAGCAAGGATCCGGCCCTTGGTCGCGAACAGGCCAAGCAATACTGCTACAACATCCAGAAACAACTGGGCGGCGAGCTGCCGTTCTGTTTCTACACCAACGGCCATGAGCATTATTTCTGGGATCTCGGCAATTACCCGCCACGCAAGATCGTCGGCTTCCCGACCCGTGATGACCTTGAGCGCTTTCAATATATCCGCCGCAACCGCAAGCCCCTGACCCAGGAGCTGATCAATACCGCCATAGCGGGCCGCGACTATCAGATCCGCGCCATTCGCGCTGTGCTGGAAGGTATAGAACAGAAGAGACGCGACTTCCTTTTGGTGATGGCCACCGGCACTGGCAAGACCCGCACCTCTATCGCCCTGGTCGATGCCCTGATGCGTGCCGGACACGCCGAAAAAACCCTGTTCCTCGTTGACCGCATCGCCCTGCGTGAGCAGGCACTGGCCGCCTTCAAGGAACATCTGCCCCACGAGCCACGCTGGCCCAATGTGGGCGAAAAACTCATCGCCAAAGACCGCCGCATCTACGTCTCCACCTATCCCACCATGCTCAACATCATCCGGGACGAGTCGCAGCAGTTGTCGCCGCACTTTTTCGATTTCATTGTGATTGATGAGAGCCATCGCTCCATCTACAACACCTATGGCGAAGTTCTGGACTACTTCAAGACCATCACCCTGGGGCTTACCGCCACCCCCACCGATATCATCGATCACAACACCTTTCAGCTCTTTCACTGCGAAGATGGCCTGCCCACCTTTGCCTATACCTTTGAGGAGGCGGTCAACAACCTGCCGCCCTACCTGTGCAGCTTCCAGGTGATGAAGATTCAGACCCGCTTCCAGATGGAGGGGATCAGCAAGCGCACCATCTCGCTGGAAGACCAGAAAAAGCTGCTGCTGGAAGGCAAAGAGATTGAGGAGATCAACTTCGAGGGTTCGCAGCTCGAAAAACAGGTCATCAACAAGGGCACCAACACTCTCATCGTCAAAGAGTTCATGGAAGAGTGCATTAAGGACGACAGCGGTGTGCTACCCGGCAAGACCATCTTCTTCTGCTCGTCCATGGCCCATGCCCGGCGCATGGAAGAGATCTTTGACAAGCTCTTCCCGCAATACAAAGGCGAGCTGGCCAAGGTGCTGGTGTCGGACGACCCGCGTGTCTACGGCAAGGGCGGTCTCCTCGACCAGTTCACCAACAACGACATGCCCCGCATTGCCATCAGTGTGGATATGCTCGACACCGGCATCGACGTGCGGGAAATCGTCAATCTGGTCTTTGCCAAGCCGGTCTACTCCTACACCAAGTTCTGGCAGATGATCGGGCGTGGCACCCGCCTGCTGGAATCCGGCAAGCCCAAGCCCTGGTGTACAGAAAAGGATGTGTTTCTCATCCTCGACTGCTGGGACAACTTCGAGTACTTCAAGCTGCAACCCAAGGGCAAGGAACTCAAGCCCCAGCTGCCTCTGCCGGTACGCCTGGTGGGCTTGCGGCTGGATAAGATTGAAAAGGCCATCGACCTTGCGCAGACGCAGATTGCCGAGTGTGAAATTACCAAGGTGCGCCGGCAGATCAGCCGGCTGCCGCAAAGCTCCGTCATCATCAAGGAGGCCGCCGCCGTACTCGCCCAACTCGATGAGAAAAACTTCTGGATCACCCTGAATCACCAGCGGCTGGAGTTTCTACGCACCGAGATCAAGCCCCTGTTCCGCACTGTCTCCGAGGCTGACTTCAAGGCCATGCGTTTCGAACGTGACCTGTTGGAATACTCACTTGCCCGACTCAGCAAGGAAAAGGAAAAAGCGGCAACCCTCAAGGACGGTATTGTTGAGCAGATCAGTGAACTGCCGCTTGCCATCAGCTTTGTTCAAGCCGAAGAAGAGCTGATTCGTACCGCCCAGAGCAACCACTACTGGGCCAAAACAGATGCCAATGAGCTGGAAGACGCCCTTGACGAGCTGAACAGTCGCCTGGGCCCACTGATGAAATTCCGCGAACGGATTGGTCCTGGTCCGATGCACCTTGATCTGCAAGATGCAATTCACTGCAAAGAAATGGTCGAGTTCGGCCCCCAGCACGAATCGGTCAGCATCAGCCGCTACCGCGAGATGGTCGAGACCATGATCGCGGAGCTGACCACGCGCAATCCCATCCTGCAGAAGATCAAGAACGGTGAAGAGGTTTCATCAGGCGAGGCCGCTGCTCTGGCTGAGCTGCTCCATGCCGAACACCCGCACATCACCGAAGATCTGCTGCGCCGTGTCTACAATATCCGCAAGGCCCACTTCATCCAGTTCATCCGCCACATCCTCGGCATCGAGATCCTGAAGAGTTTTCCGGAAACGGTCAGCGAGACGTTTGACCAGTTCATTAGGCAGCACACAAATCTCTCCAGCCGTCAGCTGGAATTTTTAAACCTGCTCAAAGGCTTCATCATCGAACGCGAGAAGGTGGAGAAGAAAGACCTCATCAATGCGCCGTTTACAGTCATTCACCCACAGGGGATTCGCGGTGTGTTCAGCCCGGCAGAGATCAACGAAATCGTGCAGCTCACCGAGCGACTGGCGGCTTGATGAATATGAACCACGGAAAACACGAAAAGCACGGAAAGGATAGAAGCGACCATTTCCCCAGCGTCACGAAAATGGTCGGGAAGCCTGAGCCCAATTACGGCTAATTCGCCATATTTGAAAACCGGTTCTGTTGGAATTTGGCAGGAGGGATGAAGTGAGCGGGAAAAAACAAAAAATATCCGTACAAGGCAGTCAGATTACCGTTCTGCAAGAAAACAAGCAGGATTATATTTCGTTGACCGACATGGTGCGCGATATCGAAAACGGACTGGCACTGATTGAGAAATGGCTTCGAAACAAAAACACCATAGAGTTTCTGGGTATTTGGGAGGAAATCTACAACCCCGGTTTTAATTCCCCCGAATTCGAGGGAATTAAAAGCCAAGCGGGCCTGAACCGTTTTGTTTTGTCGGTTAAACAATGGGTTGAAAAGACTGACTCGATTGGGATCATCGCCAAGGCCGGACGCTATGGTGGAACCTACGCCCACAAAGACATTGCCTTTGAATTTGCTTCGTGGATATCTCCTCAATTCAAACTTTACCTGATCAAGGAGTTTCAGCGTCTCAAAGAGCAGGAACTCCAGCAACTCGGCTGGGATATCCGTCGCAACCTGACGAAAATCAATTACCGCATCCACACCGACGCTATCAAGACAAACCTGATCCCGCCCGAGCTATCGCCTCAGCAGATCAATTTCATCTATGCCAGCGAAGCGGATCTGCTCAATATGGCTCTGTTCGGCAAAACCGCGAAGCAGTGGCGGGATGAAAACCCAAACTACAAAGGCAATATCCGCGACAAAGCCAATGTCTCCCAGCTTGTCTGTCTGGCCAACCTCGAAACCCTGAATGCCCATTTCATTCATCAGGGGCTGCCCCAGGCCGAGCGCCTGAAAATTCTGAACCAGACCGCCATACACCAGATGAAACTCCTGCTTGCGGACAGAAACGTTAAGCAACTGGAAAAAAATGACTAAATTGAACCACGGAATGCACAGAAAAACACGGACGATAACAAATTCTTTTTCCGTGCTCTCCGTGCCTTCCGTGGTAAAAAATATGAACCCCGGAAAACACGGAAGACACGGAAATGAGTCAGTTGCTTTTTGAGGAAGAGACCTTTGCCATACGCGGTGCGATCTTCAATGTTTACCGAGAGATGGGCTCTGGTTTCCTGGAGCCGGTCTATCAGGAATGTCTCGAAAAGGAGCTTATTTTAAGAGGCATCCCGTTTGTATCGCAACCGGAATTGCGGCTGAACTACAAAGGCACAAGGTTGCGTCAGACGTACAAACCTGACCTGATCTGCTTTGAACGGGTTATTGTCGAACTGAAAGCCATTAAAACCATCGCACCGGAACACAAGGCACAGGTGTTGAACTACCTGAAAGCAACGGATCTGAGACTTGGCCTGCTGGTCAACTTCGGCAGCCACCCAATGGCACAGATCGAAAGACTGATTTTATGAACCACGACAAAATTATTTTAACCACGGAAAACACAGAAAACACAGACAAAAATAAACTCTCTTTTCCGTGTTGTCCGTGTCTTCCGTGGTAAAAAACAAATCTACCCAGGTTGCAGAACAACTGATTTTATGAACCACGGAATACACCGAACACACAGATGACAACACCTTCATTTTTCCGTGTTGTCCGTGTCTTCAGTGGTAAAAAACAAATCTTCCGTGTTGTCCGTGTCTTCCGTGGTTAAAAAGGAATAGAACCATGCTGCAAAACAACCCCGAACTCAAAAGCAAGATCGACCAGCTCTGGAACAAGTTCTGGTCCGGCGGCATCTCCAACCCGCTCACCGCCATTGAGCAGATCACCTACCTGCTGTTTATGAAACGGCTTGATGAGCTGGATCAGAAGAAGCAGGCCGATGCCGAGTGGATCGGAGAGCCCTACACCTCCAGGTTCGCGGGTCAGTGGATTCCGACCGAGTATCGGGATCGGCAAAACCCCGAACAGTATGCCATTGAAAAACGCACCCTGCGCTGGAGCGAATTCAAGCACATGCAGGCCGAGGAGATGCTCCAGCATGTGCAGACCAAGGTCTTCCCCTTCCTCAAGGACATGAATGGTACCGAGTCCAACTTCACCCGTCACATGAAAAACGCCGTGTTCATCATTCCCAAACCAGCACTCCTGGTGGAGGCGGTGAAGACCATTGACGAGATCTTCGAGATCATGGAGCAGGACTCCAGGGAGAAGGGCCAGGCCTTTCAGGACATCCAGGGCGATGTGTACGAGATGCTGCTGTCCGAGATCGCCACCGCCGGCAAGAACGGCCAGTTCCGCACCCCGCGCCATATCATCCAACTGATGGCCGATCTGGTGCGGCCGCAACTGGGCCACCGCATCGGGGATCCGGCCTGCGGTTCCGGTGGCTTTCTGCTCGGAGCCTACCAGTACATTGTCACCGAGCTGGCGAAAAAGGCCGGTTCAAAAGACGTGCAGCCCGATGAGGACGGCTTTGTCCGTACTTCGGTAGCAGCGGCTTTCGATGAAAAGCGCCAAACCATTCTGCAGGAAAGCCTATACGGTTACGACATCGATCAGACCATGGTACGCCTGGGGCTGATGAACCTGATGATGCACGGCATCGACGAGCCCAACATCGACTACAAGGACACCCTCTCCAAGAGCTACAACGAGGAGGCCGAATACGACATCATCATGGCCAACCCGCCCTTTACCGGCTCCATCGACAAGGGCGACATCAATGAAAACCTGAGCCTCTCCACCACCAAGACCGAGCTGCTCTTTGTGGAAAACATCTACCGGCTGCTGAGAATGGGCGGCACCGCCTGCGTTATCGTGCCGCAAGGGGTGCTGTTCGGCTCCGGCCGCGCGTTCAAGACCCTGCGAAAGCTGCTGCTGGAGCGTTGCGACTTGAAGGCCGTCATCACCATGCCCAGCGGCGTATTCAAGCCCTACGCCGGGGTCAGCACCGCCATTCTGCTCTTTACCAAGGTCTGGGGGCCGAAGGACAAGGTGACGCAGCCGGCCACCGAACATGTCTGGTTCTACGAGATGCAGGCCGACGGTTACTCGCTGGATGACAAGCGCAGCAAGCAGGAAGGCTATGGGGATTTGCAGGATATTGTGGCGTGCTTCCATGGGCGCAATCCCGAAACAGACGTCGAAGACCGCACCATTACGGATGAGCACAAGTGCTTTATGGTGGCACGCAGCGAAATTGCCGACGAGAAGAACAACTTCGATCTCTCGCTATCACGTTACAAGACCGATGTTTTTGAGGAGGTGCAGTACGATGCGCCGAGGGTGATATTGGAGCGGCTGCTGGTGGCAGAGCTTGGGGAAGAGTTTGTTAACCACGGAAGGCACGGAAAACACGGAAAGTTGCTGGATGGAGTTGAGAGCGGGATTGTGCGGGAGTTGCTGGAGTTGAAGGGGATGGTGGGATGAGAAAAGTTCCGCTTAGTTTAATTGCGAACGTCACCGCAGGGCAAGGTGCTCCTAAGCCGGATGAATTTTCCGATAGCGGCGTTCCCTTCGTTCGCGCTGGCAGTCTGGAAGATTTGCTCGCCGGTAAAAGTGAGTCCAACCTTGAACTGGTGCCTGCAGAAACGGCTAAAAAACGAAAGCTGAAGCTCTACCCTAAGGGCTCGATTCTTTTCGCGAAAAGCGGCATGTCTGCGACGAAGGATCGCATTTATATTTTGCAAAATTCTGCCTATGTCGTCAGTCACTTGGCCATCTTGACTTCGAAAGACAACGTTCATAGGGATTATCTTCGACTTGCGCTCAAACAATTCCCGCCTTCAAGCCTTATCAAAGACCCAGCGTATCCAGCCATCAGCCTCGGAGAGATTCAGGGCTACGAAATTCCGATACCTGAGGAAATCGACGACCAAAAGCGCATTGCTCATCTGCTCGGCAAGGTGGAAGGGCTGATCGCCCAGCGCAAACAACACCTACAACAACTCGACGACCTGCTCAAAAGCGTCTTTCTGGAGATGTTCGGCGACCCCGTGCGGAATGAGAAGGGGTGGGACAAACCGGAATTGAGGCATTTTGGCAAGATTTCGACGGGAAATACTCCTCCAAAAAAAGACCCGTCCAACTATTCGAGTCGATACATTGAATGGATAAAGACAGACAATATTTCGGCTGACTCTGTTTTTATAAGTCAGGCTGTAGAATATCTCTCAGAAACTGGGTCAATCAAAGCGCGAACTGTAACGAAGGGTGCTCTTATGGTGGCCTGTATAGCCGGAAGCGTTGAGTCTATCGGGCGGGCAGCACTGACAGACAGAACAGTTGCGTTTAACCAGCAAATCAACGCCATCCAACCAGAGCTGGATGTCAATCCGCTCTTTTTGTACGGCTTGTTCAAGATTTCCAAAGCCTACGTTCAAAGTCATGCATCAAAGGGGATGAAGAAAATTTTGACCAAAGGCGACTTCGAAAAGATCACAATGATCAAGCCGCCGTTCGACCTCCAAAATCGATTCGCAACCATCGTCGAAAAGGTCGAGGCCCTCAAGTCCCGCTACCAGCAAAGTTTGGCTGATCTGGAAAACCTCTATGGCGCACTGAGCCAGAAGGCCTTCAAGGGCGAGTTGGACCTGTCGCGGGTAGTGCTGCCAGCGGAATCCCCTGATATTTTTGAAGAAGAAAAGATCGATGTAGAGGAAAAACAACCCATGGAGCCATCGTTCGAGTTGCCTGCACCCGAAGAACTTACCGTCTTGCAAACCATTGAAGGCCGTAAATCCCTGCTGGGCAAGTGGCTGAATGCCTGGCTGGAGCAACTGGGTAATGCACCCTTTGCCGCGCAAGATTTTATGGATGCCGCCCGGGGGCGCCTGTGGGAGCTGTCGGAAGACGATGCACCGAACTGGGGCGCGGTGGAATACGACGAACTCAAGGCCTGGGTGTTTAAAAAAATTGCATCGGGTAAGATAAAGCAGACCAGAAATATAATCAGCATCAACGAAAAGAAGCAGTTCGGCAACCAAGTGATTCTGCGAAGTCGGAAATCGAGATTGTAATGAAGCTGCTGAGACTTAAAATCACCGACCCAAAGGGCTTTCGCAGCCTGCAAGCTGGTTTTGAGTACCACTTCCGCAACGACTGGAACTTGCAGGAGGAGCAGGACTTTGCTCCGTTTGTCTGTGCCGGCCCGAACGGCAGCGGCAAGTCGAACCTGCTGGAGGCGCTGGCGGCGATCTTCTACCACCTGGAGTGCATCTATCTGGAAAACCTGCCGGACAGTTTTCGTTTTGAGGAAGAAACCAACCCCGGCGGATTTCGCAGTGAAACCGCCATTCCGGACGGTTTCGAGATCGAATATCTGATCCGTCCGCAGGATGCCTTGACGACCAAGGGCCACAACGGTCAGGCCCATGTGCGCATCGTCAAGCAACCCGGTGAAGCGCCCAAGTGGTTTCTCCTCAACTATGCAGAGCAGGAAGGTGCGGTGGATCTGCCCATCAGCCAGACCCTGGCCCGCCAACTGCTGCCGGAATATGTTCTGGGCTACTCTTCCGGTGAGAACGAAATCCTCAGTCTGCCGTTTTTCAAGATGCGCTTTGTCCAGTTCGACGAATATGACCAAGCGCTGAAGCAGCAGTTACCCTATCCGGGCCGCCCGGAATCACGGCTGGTCTACCTCGACAGCGGTTTCAGCCAGGCGATTCTGCTCTGCAACTTGCTGCTTCAGGATGCCGATACGATCGCGTTCCTGGGCCAAGATGTAAAAATTGAGGCGATCAAAGAGTTCCGCATCATCATTCGGCGCAGCATCGAGGTAGACGAAAGCCGGATTCCCGCCTTCGGCAGTCAGGACGAGAACAGGCGGGAGACCATCGAAGAGATTGTCAAAAACCACCCGGCCCTGAGCGTTATCGAAGACGAGAGCCAGACTAAGCGGTATCGCGTCAATCTGGTGCATCTGCTGGACGGTGACAATACCAGTGATAAGATAATTCCTCGCCTGAAACGCTGCGCCACCTGCTGGTATCTCGACGAGGACAACGACACCCTCATTTTCGATTATTGGGTCAATGAGGCCACCCGGCAGGCCTTCCGCGAGAACTTTGATTTCGAGATCAACAGCTCGCCCATTGCCCTGTTCCAGGCTTTTCAGGTGCTGCTGACGCTGAACCTCTTTTCCGTCAGCGATCAGTTGAAGGCCGATCTGTACCAGTCCGACAGCCACTATGTGAGCGAGACAGTGCCGACCCTGGCCTCGGACGAGCGCATCATGCGCTTCAAGCTCGTCAAGTTCCGCAAGACCGACGTGACCGAGTCGGTGATGCTCAAGGACCTTTCCGACGGCGAACATCAACTGCTCCACACCCTGGGTCTCTGCCTGCTGTTCAAGAAGACCCAGAGCCTCTTTCTGCTCGACGAGCCAGAGACCCATTTCAATCCCGACTGGCGCGCCAACTTCGTCACCCGCCTGCATCAAAGTTTTGGCGAAAGCAAAGGTCAGGAGATGCTGGTCACCACTCACACCCCGTTTCTGATCTCCGACAGCCGACCGGAAAAGGTGCTGGTGTTCAGCAAGCACGAAAAGACTGGCGAGGTCAGCGTCAAAAATCCCGAATACAACACTCTCGGTGCATCCATTAACAAGATCACCATGGCTACCTTCGGCAAACGCGAGACTATCGGCGGTTTTGCACAAGATAAACTGAAAAAGTTCCGTCAAGATTTTGAGGATGGTAAAGACAAAGAGCAGCTCATCGCTGAGATCAACCGCCAGCTTGGTGACTCAGTGGAAAAGGTACTGCTTATCAAGACCATTCTCGACAGCATGGAGGGCAGAGACTGATGCTGTTTGCCTATACCTATGTCCCCCATGCGATGGAGAAGATGCAGGAGTTTATCGACTTCATCTTTTTTGAGGTGTGGTGTAAAGCGCCTATCGGATTGGCTTTCCGTCTCGATCTGTTTGAAAACGAGCCAGACCTAAGAGAAGTTCTTTCAGCTTTTGGGTTTGCGGCGAATGCCCCCGAGCGTGGCAAGCAGTTTTACAAAGACATCAAAGCTATCTATGAACTTTTTGCTCCATTAACCTCGGTGCAGATCGGCCAGTTCAAACAATGGTACCAGGCCAACAATGACATCGAAAAGGTCTGTGCTAATGATCCGGCGGTTCAGATCGTCCGCTATGTCGATATCGCCGCCATCCATCCTGACCTAAGCGAACGACTGGCGTCATTTTTCAAGAGGCTCTATTCCCAACAACTGCTCGATCTTGCGGCGCTGCGGGAAAAGATCGGCCAGATTGATGAGCACTACCAGGCCTTTATGCAGACAAACACCACCGGCAAATGCCCGTTCTGTGGTCTTAGTGACATCAAGGGGGTACGCCACACCAAACGCGAGGCCTATGACCATTATTTGCCCAAGGCGCTTTATCCCTTCAATTCGATTAATTTCCACAACCTCGTCCCCACTTGCCACGAGTGCAACAGTGCCTACAAACTCAGCCGCGACCCGGCATGCAATGCCGCTGGTCGACGCAAGGCCTTCTATCCCTATGCGACCGGTTCCCACGATATCGAGATTACCGTTGATCTTAACAGCCCGGATATTGATCGTCTGACACCTGCCGACATCCAACTCACCTTTGGCCCGGCTACCCTCCACGAGGAGATCGAGACCTGGAAAGAGATCTATGGCCTCAATGAGCGTTACAAGGCTAAACTCTGTGGAGAAAACGACGGCAAGTACTGGTTGATGCAGGTACTCGACGAATGCCAGGCGTATGGCAAGCAACCCGCCGACATCTTGGCTATGCATGCCCAGCAGGCTAAAAACTGTCCGTACGCCGACTGCAATTTCCTCAGAAAACCTTTTCTCGACGCATGCCAGTTGTCCGGTCTGTTTGATGCCATTGCAATGGAGGGAGCCGCACCATGATTTTCACCCCTGCATTCACCATTATCAACCGCATGGTCCAGGCGATCATCCGCATCGAACGGGTATCTTTTACGAGGAATCACTTTGAGCTGGGGTACGGTACGACATGGTTTGCACCATTTCAAACAGCAGCGGAGGCAACGTGACATATCAGCCGCCCTACACCATCACACCGGCGATAGTGAATCTGGTTGCCGAAATCAGTGAAACCATCGGGCGCTACACCGTGCTGGCCGAACAGAAGCTGGCTCCGCGCCTGCGCCGGGAAAACCGTATCCGTACCATCCAGGCCTCACTGGCCATCGAGAACAACACGCTTACCCTTGAACAGGTGACCGCTGTGATTGAGGGTAAACGGGTGTTGGGACATCCTCGCGAGATTCAGGAGGTGCTAAACGCCTTTGCGACCTACGAGGCTATGGAGGGCTGGAACACCGGTGTGGAGGAGGATCTGTTGGCGGCGCATGCGTTGTTGATGCGTGGTCTGGTGGATGAAACGGGTCGCTATCGATCCGGCGGGGTCGGCATCTTCCGGGGCGAGCAGTTGGTCCACATGGCTCCTCCTGCTGATCGTGTGCCCAAACTGATGGCGGATCTGCTGGAATGGCTGGAAAACACCGCCGAGCATCCCTTGGTAGCCGGTTGCATTTTTCACTACGAGTTCGAATTCATCCATCCCTTTGCCGACGGCAACGGCCGCATGGGTCGGTTGTGGCAAACCTTGATTCTCCGCAACTGGAAGCCGCTGCTGGCCTATCTGCCGGTGGAGACAGTGATCCGTAATCGCCAGGAAGATTATTACCGGGTACTTGCGGTGGCCGACAGCCAAGCGGATGCCACCCCTTTTGTTGAGTTCATGCTGGGTGCGTTACGCGATGCCGTGGCCGAAGCCGTGTCCACCGACCAAGTAACCGATCAAGTAACCGACCAAGTAGCGGCATTGATCCAGGCGATCGGAAGCGGCGAACTGGGCAGCAACGATTTGATGCAGGCTTTGGATTTGTCCCACCGCCCCACGTTTCGGAACAACTACCTCAACCCGGCCCTGGAAGGCGCATGGATCGAACGCACACAACCCGCTTCCCCGCGCAGCCCGACCCAGCGCTATCGGTTGACCGCTCAAGGCCGGCGTTGGCTGCAACACCATGCCGACAAGTAGCAGAGGAATACTTGCGACAAACTCGCGCCATGGCGGAACAGATCGATGGTGACATGCTCATGGCAATGTATCAAGAGGGCGCTATTATCTGAAAGCGGTCCAACGAGCTGGTGACCTGTGGGAAGGTAACGGGAGGGACTAAAGAGTTAAAAAAGAGTCAGCAAAAAAGCAGATCAATAACAAAGGATGGGCAGGCCGTTGAGCTTTCTCTGTTTTTTATTTTATCCGGAAAAAGCTCAAGCATTCTTTTTATGTTGGGCGGCAGGTGGGATTTCCTTAAAATACCTTCCCCCCGTAATACATGAAAGTTGGCGGAGAGGCAGGGATTCGAACCCTGGGTGGAGTCACCCCCACAACGGTTTTCGAGACCGCCCCGTTCAACCACTCCGGCACCCCTCCGCAAACGATGGTATTGATACCGCTTTCCCGGCGCAACGTCAACTCAACAACCACCGTTTCCTCCACAAGATGAACTTTTCCAGAGAGCTGTTGACATTGTTTATGCCCCTAGGTAAAACTGGACCAGTTATTTTTCTACTTTAAGGGAGCGGTTATGCCTTATTCTCAACAGCACTTGAAAGCCTTCATGTTCCCTTTGATTGCGTGCGTGCTGCTGTTTTTGAGTGGTTGCGCTGCGCTGTACGGCCTGAAGGAAGATCCGAAAATTTCCGTGGCAGACATCCGAATTCAGGATATCCGGGCCATGGAGGGTATATTTCTGATTAAGCTGCGGGTGATGAACCCCAATGATGTCCCCCTTGACCTGCACGGTATCAACTGCACACTGGAACTCAACAAACGGCACTTTGCCAACGGCATCAGTGACAGCAGCCAGACAGTCCCTGCCTTTGGCAGTACAGTTGTACCGGTTGAGGTCTACGCCTCGGTACTTGATATGGTTGCCTCGGTGGCGGACCTGTTACACACCGCCGGAAAACCATCGACCAAGGACAAACCGGTTCCGTACCTGCTGAAGGGGGTTGTGCGTATCGGTGTGCACGGATTTAAACGGGAAGTGCCCTTCAAATCCTCTGGTGAGCTGTCCCTCAAAGGGCTGACACCACCCCGCTGACCACTCTGTACCGATCTCCACCAGCCGGAAATCGGACGGCTCGGCGCACACAGACAAACTCAACGTCACCGGGTCGAACGACCGTGGCAACTGCCCCCTCTTTTACCGCAAACCGTGTTGCCCCGCTGTTGTTGCAGACAGTAGTGCTGACTGGACGGGACAGTACCCTGAGGTACGTTTTTTATATCATTCATGCAAGGAAGGTACGTGCTTACACAACAACAAGGCCAACTGCTCATACGACTTGCCCGTCAGCAGATCGAAACCCATCTCGGGGTCTCCCCCTCTTCTCCTGCTTCTCAGAAGGAACTGACCGATCCGGCGCTCCAGGAAAAACGCGGTATCTTTGTCACTCTACATAAACAGGGTGCTCTGCGGGGATGCATCGGCAGCCTGACCGCAGTGGAATCGATTGTCCAGGGTGTGCAGCGACAGGCACTGAACGCAGCCTTCCATGATCAGCGTTTTGCTCCCCTGACCGTCGACGAGTTGCCGGACCTGCACATTGAGGTCTCGGTGCTGACCACACCTGAGCCGCTTGTGTACCGCGATGTGAACGAACTGCTTGAGCAGCTGCGGCCGGATATCGATGGTGTTATCCTCAACGGGTCGGGTGGTACCGGCGCCACCTTCCTGCCCCAGGTATGGCGGCAACTCCCGGATGCGGCAACATTTCTTGACCATCTCTGCCGCAAGGCCGGTTTAGCCGATACGACCTGGCGATCGGAACAACTGACCATCTCCACCTATCAGGTACAATCCTTTGCCTAGGGTAGACCTATATTACAGTATCACCTCCTATGAATGAACTCTGTTTACCTCCTGAGCTCTCCGGTGAGATCGCTGCGATCTACCAGTCCATGGCTTCTGCCTATGATCAGACCGCAGAAAAAATCTCCCTGAGCTGTACCGGATGTTCCGATAACTGCTGCGATTCCTACTTCCTTCACCATACCTACAGCGAATGGGCCTATCTGTGGGAAGGGCTTAAAGACTTGCCAAAAGAACAGCTGGACCGGGTGATACAGCGCGCACAGGACTATATCAGTCAAAGCCGGCTCGTGCTTGCCCGCAGTGAACGCCCGCAGCTCATGTGCCCCCTGAACGAAGGCGGGCTGTGCAGCCTGTACAGCCATCGACTGATGATCTGCCGGACCCACGGTGTACCGGCAACCCTCACCAGTCCCGACGGCCGCCATCACCGGTTCCCCGGTTGTTTTCGGTGTCAGGAAATAGTCAACAAAACCTATGCCCGGCCAACCGATGCCCCGGCAATGGAACGCACAGCCCTTTTCCAGCGACTGGTCCGGCTGGAGATGAGATTGCTGGGCGAGCTGCAGGCCCGCGTACCGAGAGTCAGGTTGACCATTGCCGAGATGATCGTCAATGGCCCACCCCGAGTCACCATCAACCAGAATTAACTGCAACTTCTATGGATATCACCGTTCAACAGATCTCAGACGCCGTCCTGGCCGGAACAGCGATTGACCGGCCGGCAGCCCTCAGCCTGCTCACTGCAGATCAACAGGATCTGTGGCAAGCCGCTGATGCTCTGCGTCGTCACTTTATGGGCGATCATTTCGACCTTTGCTCGATCATCAATGCCAAAAGCGGCAACTGTACAGAAAACTGCCGTTTCTGCGCACAATCGGCCAGACATCACACCGGTATCACCACCTACCAGGTCATTGCCGAAGATGAGGCCATGCACCAGGCACTGGACAACGACCACTTCGGTGTCCACCGCCTGTCCCTGGTGACCAGCGGCCATCATCTTTCCGCTGACACCCTGGCCGCACTGACCCGGCTCTACCGACAAATGACCGGGGCAACCTCCATGCTGTTCTGCGCCTCCGCAGGGTTTCTTGATCAGCACACCGCTGACACCCTGTACGCCGCCGGTGTCCGACGCTACCACTGTAACCTGGAGGCCTCACAGAATTACTTTCCAGAAGTCTGCACCACCCACACCTGGGAAGAAAAGGTCCAGACCCTGCGCCTGGCTCAAGAAACAGGCATGTCGCTCTGCTCCGGCGGTATTCTCGGGATGGGCGAAACAATGGCTGACCGGATTGACATGGCCTTTGAACTGCGGGATCTTGGCGTTAAATCAATCCCGATCAACATCCTCACCCCGATTGCCGGCACACCCTTGGCTGAGCTGGTACCGTTGTCAACAGAAGAGGTGCTGACCACAGTGGCTCTGTTCCGGTTTATTAATCCTGATGCGGTCATTCGCATGGCCGGCGGCCGGCAGCAGCTGGGCGACGACCAGTATCGCTGCTTTGCTGCCGGAGCAAACGGAGCCATTGTCGGTAACTACCTGACCACCACCGGTGCCGGGATTGCCGACGACCTGCACCGGCTCGCAGCCATGGGTTTTACTTTTGAGAGACCTGCTTTATGAATGTCGACTCCCTGCTCCAATTTGACCGAAACCATCTCTGGCATCCCTACACCTCCACCACCCATCCTCTGCCGGTCTACCCTGTAACCTCGGCTGCCGGCGTGCGCATCCGTCTGCATACCGGCCAGGAATTAATCGATGGGATGTCTTCATGGTGGTGTGCTGTTCACGGGTATGGTCATCCGGTGTTGGTGGAGGCCATCCGCGAACAGAGCGAACGTATGGCCCACGTGATGTTCGGCGGCCTGACCCACGACCCTGCCGTTGATCTTGCCCGCCTGCTGATTGAACTGACACCGGATCCTCTTGATAAGGTGTTTCTCTGTGATTCCGGTTCCGTCAGTGTTGAAGTCGCGTTAAAAATGGCCCTCCAATACCAGCAGGCTGTTGGCCGGCCGCAGCGACATCGGCTGGCAACCGTACACGGCGGCTACCATGGTGACACCTTTCATGCCATGTCTGTCTGTGATCCGGTTACCGGCATGCATACTCTGTTTGAGGGTGCACTGCCTCGTCAACTCTTTGCGCCACGCCCCCAATGCCGGTTTGATGCCGCCTGGAACAAGAACGACCTGACAGCCATGGCACAACTGCTGGCCCGCCACCATCATGAGATAGCAGCCGTCATCATCGAACCCATCGTCCAGGGAGCGGGCGGCATGTGGTTCTATCATCCCGAATACCTGCGCGGCTTACGGCAGCTGTGCGATCAGTATGAGATACTTCTGATTTTTGATGAAATAGCCACCGGCTTTGGCCGTACCGGCGTTTTCTTTGCCGCCGAACACGCCGGAATCAGCCCGGACATCATGTGCGTGGGCAAAGCCATCACCGGCGGTACTATGACCCTGGCCGCCACAATGGCCACCACCGAAGTGGCCACAGCCATCTCTGAAGCAGCGCCGGGCGTTTTCATGCATGGACCGACCTTCATGGGCAACGCCCTTGCCTGCCGGGTTGCCTGCGCCTCCACACAGCTGCTGCTGACAACGCCCTGGCAGGAACGGGTTCTGGCCATTGAACGTCAGTTAAAAGACGAGCTGACACCGGCGATTGAGCTGCCAACCGTGGCAGATGTCCGGGTCCTGGGAGCCATTGGTGTCATCGAGACCCACAAACCGGTGAACATGGCTTTACTGCAGCGATTTTTTGTCGATCAGGGGGTCTGGGTTCGCCCCTTTGGTCGTCTGCTCTATCTTATGCCGTCGTATATCATTGATCCGGATGATCTGTCAAAGCTCACCTCAACCCTGGTGCAGGCCGCGGCCATGACGGTTTAAGCACGCACACAAACAGTCATTTTCCAACAACTCCTCCACGCCAGGCTGAAAGATCCATGAAACGGGAACTGGTGCATAAGACCATACTTCTTCTCCTTGTGCTGCTCATCTCAGCCCTCTTTCTCGGCATGATCCGGCAGTTTCTGATGCCCATGTTCATGGCCGCTCTCTTTGCCGCCATCCTCAGCCCCACGCATCGCTGGCTGACCAAAAAGCTCGGCAACCGGACAAATCTCGCCTCGATCCTCATTATTGCCGGTATCATTCTGCTTGTTCTGATACCGTTATCTCTCTTTATCGGGGTGGTGGTTGCGCAGGCCGTCAGCGTAAGCCAATCAATTACGCCCTGGGTGCAGTCTTTTATCAACGAGCCGACCACGCTCACAACCTACATGCAGAAGCTCCCCTACTACGAGCAGATCTTACCGTATCGCACCCTGATCATCGAAAAAGCAGGGTTACTGGTCGGCAATGTCTCCACCTTTTTGATCAACAGTCTGTCTGAAGTCACCAAGATGACCGTTGGTGCCGTATTCAGCAGCATCATCATGCTCTATGCAATGTTCTATTTCCTCACCATCGGGGAGACGCTGCTGAAAAAGATACTCTACTTTCTGCCGCTGCAGGACAGTGACGAGCAGAGACTGCTGCACCGTTTCACCTCGGTTACCAAAGCAACGCTGAAAGGGACATTGATCATCGGTGCCCTCCAGGGAACTGTCTGCGGATTCGCCTTCCTGCTGGCAGGTATTCAGGCACCGGTCTTCTGGGGGGCAATGATGGCTGTCCTGTCGATCATCCCCGCTTTCGGCACGGCCATCATCTGGGGACCGGCACTGATCCTGCTGGCCCTGAAGGGAGAGTTTCTCGGCGTGGGGATTCTGGCCGTTCTCTGTGGTGCGATAGCCGGTAACCTTGATAACATCGTCCGACCGAGACTGGTGGGAAAAGATACTGAACTGCATGATCTCCTGATCCTGTTCGGCACCCTTGGCGGAATCACCATGTTCGGCATCCTGGGTATTATCATCGGTCCGATCATCGCTGCGCTGTTCACCACCATCTGGGAGATTTACGGCAATGTCTTTGCAGACTATCTGCCTGAAGTCGGGCCGCTGTTTCGTTCTGAACCCGATACATCCACGCCGGAACACCCGACAGCACTGCAACCTGAACCGGTCGAATCAACGCCGATACCAGGTGTTGTTAAGGAAAAAACCGAGCCTCCCGCAGCACAGGCCGGTTGCGATACATCCGAAAAAACCGACTGAACAGCCGTTGCGATGACGTACATTGAAACAGCAAACAGAGTTATCCGCCCAGCCAAAAAACCAGTCGTATTCACCCGCATCTGATGCACAGCCTATCACAACAACAGAGAAACAACCTATGAGAGAGACAGTACGCCTGAAAAATACCGGACTGCGGGGAGTGACAGTAGCTGACTCTGCCATCAGTTTCATCGACGGTGAAAAAGGAATCCTTATCTATCGCGGCTACCGTATCGAAGATTTAGTCGCGTACTCCACATTTATGGAGACCTCATACCTGCTGCTCTTCGGCACATTGCCGACACCAGAGCAACTCGACTCGTTTACGCAGCAGGTCAAAGCGATGCGCACGCTTCCCGGCCATGTGATTGACTCCATGCGGCTGTGGCCGAAGAATGCCCGTCCCATGGATATCTTACAGGCCAGTGTTCCTCTTCTGTCCATGACAAAAGACCGGGAAGAGGGTGATGAGCCTGACCGCCGAATCTGTCTGGAATGCTCCATCGGCCTGATTGCCCGGCTCCCAAGTCTCGTTGCTGTCTGGCACCGGATCCGCACCGGGCAGCCGATACTTGAGCCTGATCCCAATTTAGACCATGCTGCCAACTTTCTCTGGATGCTCCAGGGGAAAAAACCAGATACCGCCACGGCCGGAGATCTCGATATCTGCCTGATCCTGCATGCTGACCATACCTTTAACGCCTCGACCTTTGCCGCCCGTGAAGTGGTCTCCACACGCGCCAGTCTCTACGCCGGGGTATCGGCAGCCCTGGGCGCACTGTCGGGAAATCTGCACGGAGGTGCCAATACCAAGGTAATGGAGATGCTGATCAAACTGGAGAATGAGCCGGATATTGAACAGTGGGTGGCCGGTCAGTTACGCCGGGGTGATCGGCTTATGGGTATGGGGCATGCCATCTACAAGACCGGTGACCCGCGGGTGGCGTTTCTCAAAACAATGGGAAAACGCCTGGAAAAACAGACGGTCACCAAATGGGCGGCAATCTCGGAAAGAATTGAAAAGGCGGCACTGGCTCTTTTTGCAGAACAGGGGAAAACCACCATCCTGCCAAACGTCGACTTTGCCTCTGCGCCGGTCTACCATCTCATGGGTATTCCAACCGATCTCATGACGCCTGTTTTTGCCATCTCCCGGGTGGCCGGGTGGTGTGCGCATATTATTGAAGAACAGTTCGCCGATGCACAGGGGAAGCCGGCCCTCTATCGGCCACAGGCACAGTATGTGGGTGAATACTGCGGACCAATGGGATGCGAGTACGTACCGATGAAGACGAGATAGGAAAAAATTCTTCTTTGCGCAGGACCTGTTGATCAGGCTTACCAGGCAGAGGCGGTCAGATCGATCTTTTTCTCAGCGATCAGGCGCAGGCAGGCATCCACGCTCTCCGCATGATACAGTACGCCCCTTCCGGAACGAATCTCCTCTATGGCTGTCTCCAGACCCAGCGAAGGCCGATAGGGCCGATGTGAACTCATGGCTTCCACCACATCGGCCACTGTCAGGATCTTTGCCTCGAGCAGGATATCTCTGTCTGTCAGTCCCCGGGGATACCCTGAGCCGTCGAGGTGTTCGTGGTGCTGATAGACGATCTCCGCAACCGGCCATGGAAAGGGGATGTTTTTCAGAATTTCATACCCCACTTCACTGTGGCACTTGATAATCGCCCGTTCCTGAGTGGAAAGACGGGCAGGCTTGGCCAGATACTCGGAAGGCAGACTGATCTTTCCGATATCATGGAGCAAAGCCGCAAAGTGCAACCCCTCGATTCGCTCTTCCGACAATCCGATCTCCCGGGCGATACTGCAGGCTATATAATCGACCCGGGCCTGATGACCGGCGGTATAGGGATCTCGTTTTTCTGCGGCAAGGGCCAGAGATTTCACGGTCTCTTCCAGGCTGACACGTAGATCGTCCCGACTCTTCCTTAAAGCTTCCAGGGCATTTTTGCGTTCAGAAATATCACGGGCAACGCCACGGTACCCTGTCAGCTCACCGCTGTCGTTGAAAACCGGTACCCCGTTTTTTTCAATGACAATCACCCGGCCGTCCCTGGCCTGACAAACTGTTTCAAACCCGCTGAAGGACTTACGGGATTCCATCAGTTTTTTAAAAATACGGCTGGTGCGTTCCACCTCCTGAATGGAGACAAGATCAACCAGATGCTTACCAATGAGTTCTTCCGGCAGAAAACCCAGAAGGTCGTTAACCTTGGGGCTGCAGTAGGTATACTCACCCTCGACGTTCGTCTCCCATATCCAGTCGCTGGTGGTTTCAACCAGTGCCCGGAACCGCTCACCGCTCTCTTCCAGTGCCACCAACAGACGTTCCCGTTCCTCCCAGATGATCCTGCGCACCCGATCGGCCAGGATAGAGTGACGGATGATATAGAGGGCAAGAAAAGAAACCAGCAGGAGGATGGCGGTGGCAACAGCGTTCAGCTGTTTTGCGATCAGACCGATTTCAACGTTGACATCATCAATGTACATGCCGGTACCGATCACCCATCCCCAGGGTTTAAAGCCCCGGACATAGGAGAGTTTCGGCACGATTTTCTCAGGATCATCCTGCCACTGAAACATGTACTCAACGTAGCCGGCACCTTGCGTTTGCACCACCTTGACAAATTCCTCAAGCAGGTTCTTGCCTATGGGAAAACGCACATCAGGAACTATCTCCCCCTGCAGTTCCGGGCGATAGGGATGAACCACGATGAGGCCGTTCATGTCATTAACCCAGAAGTAGTCCTTATTCGTCGGCCCGTATCGCAAGGTCTCAATAATACCTAAAACGGCTTTCTGCGCCTGTTCATGACTCAGTGTTCCCTCTCGGGCCAGCTTCTCATAAAAGGCCACTGTATCCCAGACAATGGTGTTCAACTCCCGCAGCATCTCCCGTTTTTTATCGAGAAGACTATTTTTGAGAGTAGGCAGAATAATGATAAAGGTGGCGGTCACAAAAAGGACGATGGTGAGAAGCGCCGGCAGGGCTATCCTTATGGAAATGGCTTGGGCAGATTTCGGTTTTTTTTCCTTTTCCATGAACGATACCGGCGTATTCGGCAAGCAGGACCTCCTGCTATTAAAAAAAACCGCACACCAAAGGCAGGATCTGGTGGGATCGGTTTGCCCTGGAAGACTTTCATTTGAAAACCTCTCAACCTGCACCATAACGACTGCTCAGAAGATGAGCAAGGTTTCTTCCGGCACCTGCAGGCCGCATGCCGATTTTTATCAAACAATAAACGAGCAACAGGTTCCCGGACAGCTGGACAGATCTGATGAAACCCGCCAAATTATCAGACACCTCTGTACATGACAGGGAGAAAGATACCTGTTTATATCCTGAGTCCGCTTTCACAACGGCCAGGCAGACAGCCTGACATTATTGCTGCGACTGTATTTTCCGGGTACACTCCGAACACGACTCTCACATCAGCGAACGCTGCCGGATGGACGGGACACTCTTCTGATGCAGGATGCCGTACTGTATACAGACAATCGTTCCCCACAACCAGCAGTGCAGACAAACAGATACAAGGCAATGAACGCCTGTGTTCCGGCAGACCCGACTGTCAGCCTGCTCCAGTCGACCGTCGGATCGGCTCGTCAAAACAACAGCACATCCGCCCGGAGGCATAAAAATGGAAACACCACCGGTACCCACCAGTTCCCCAAAGACAAAGGGGCTTTCCACAGGCAAAGTGGCAGCAATTGTTGGTGCGGCTATGCTGCTCACCATGGCGGCAACTCTCCTTATCATCAAGAGTTGGCTCTTTCCCGGTCCCTTTAAACCTGTAACCTTAAATAAAAGTGAAGAACAGCGTTTAGAGCATAAACTTGACCGACTGGGATGGACAATGGACCGGGAACAGCGACTGCCGGGCGGGAGGGTAAAAGATCAGCCAGCCACCGAAGATCTGCAGCCGGAACCGTACAGTGAGGAGGGAGCTTCTCGACAGATTCAGCTGACCGAACGGGAGATCAACAGTATGATCGCACAGAACACCGATTTGGCCAGTCGAATGGTGGTGGATTTTTCTGACAATCTGGTCAGCGTCAAATTGCTGATCCCGATCGATCAGGATTTTCCGGTTATGGGCGGAAAAACTCTCAAGGTGCGGGCCGGTGCTGAACTTGCCTTTCGCAATGAACGACCGATAGTCATCCTCAGGGGCATCTCAGTGATGGGAGTGCCCGTGCCAAATGCCTGGCTTGGCGGCTTAAAGAATATCGATCTTGTCCAGGAGTTCGGGACTGACCCCGGTTTTTGGAAAGGGTTTGCCGATGGTATTGCCGCCATAGAGGTTCGTGAAGGGAACCTGCACATTGTGCTTAAAGAATAGCCCCTGATCCTGCTCTTTCCAGCCGCCGGTCGGCAACATCAGAAAATGAGAGGTCTCCGTGTACGTGCAGGCCTCTTCAACACTCCTTTGCAGTCGCAACCTGCCGAGTATCATCACCTTCTCTTACCGGTTTTTTTTGCAACCTTTGATTTGGGTTTGCGTGATGCTTTCTTTTTTACAGGGCCTGGTCTGCCTGCGGGGGTAAAACGGTCTTCAGGTTCCTCCTGATGAAACTCTGCAAACCAGGAGATATAGGCGTGCACATCAACAGGCATCCGGGATGTCACCCAGGCCTGCAGGGATGCCAGGGCCTGTTCCCTGGTTTTCCGACCGGCTTCCTCAATGTTTTCCCACGAGATAAAGCCCTTATGGATAATGCCGGCTTCGTGGGCCTGCCGCAGGATGTCCATTGAATCGCCCGGGTGCAGATCACAAAGGGTAGCTGCCATATTTGCCCAGTAATACGAGTCTCGGGCAGCCTCCTCACCGGTGAACAGGCCGTGAAAAAAGTGAACCACCTCGTCACGACAGGCCGGCTGGAATGCAACACAGTAGGAAAGGGCCTCCATTGCTGCACAACGCACATACTGATCAACCTCCCGATTGGCCACCAGCTCCTTAATCGCCTCCATGGAATCACCGCTTGTACGATAAAGCATGGTCGGCAACGTTTCAGTGGTCATGTCGCCCCAGATATCAACTAACTGCTCTTCTGGTATGGAAAAAGCGCGGATCAACGCCAGGTGTGCATCCGGTTCACCAAAATGGGAAAGCAGGGATGCGGCGTACGTATGCGCATTACGTTGCTCCAGCGAGTAGAGCAGAGGATTGTTCGCCACACTCTCAATGACGGTAATCAGGTGCGGGGTCAACTCTTGCTGATGCGCCAGGGCGGCTTCCACCTCAGTGCGCAGATAGGTATCACTCAACTGGTCAAAAGCAAAGAGTGTGGCCTTGATATCAAAATCACTCATGGATGAACCTCGAAGGGGTCAGGGAGGAAAATACGGGCTGCGTCACTGTAAAGACTTTTAATACCGACGTCAATGGAATGCTCAGAAACGGAGCGATGCAGCAGTTACGGAAGGTATGCAGCAATACATGGTCATGGCTGGACAGACGGACAAACCGGGTCAGCAGGTCCTGTCCACCAGGGTCTGGTATCAGCCCTGTGGCCATACAGTCAAAAAGACTGCCGACCATGAGACAACAAGGAGCCATCAGTATATATAGTTGATATCGTTACAAAAAGATAATACCAGACCGCACGACACCCTGCCGGTTCAAGAGGTAGTGGCAGTCTGGTTCAGGACAGATGGACAGCGGCTAGAAGGGAATAAACAGGGTATGTCTCATCAGGAAAAAAGTTCCGGGGTGGTGATGAGAAAATGCTGCACCTTTTCCAGGTCCGGTTGCTTGAGGCCAACAACCTGGGCATCCGGTATCATCAGCAGATCGTGATCAGGTTCGTGTTTCAGACCAATGCCCATCTGGTGACAGATACGATTGGCAAGACGCACCAGCAGAAGAACGTACTGGTCGCTTGAAACATTCTCCAGATGATGATCACGGGAAATAACGGCCATGGATTCCGGCATATGGATATGCTTTAATAAAAGATATCCCTGTTCCGCATGTAAACTGTCCATGGCCTCTACAAGCAGATTTGTGGAAATATCCAGGCCCCGCATTCGCTTTTTTCTTTCAGCAACAACCTTGAGAATGAGCAGCTTACCGATATCGTGCATCAATCCTGCTGTAAAGGCTTCATGTTGCAGAACGCCGAAATCAAGGCAGTTGGAAAGCATACCGGCGGCAAAGGCACAGCCCATTGAATGCTGCCAGAGCTTTTTCATTAAACCATCGAGCTGACGGTCACCGGATCTGAAGTTTCTTTTACTGATACCTGCCAAAACAATGCGGGTAATTTCGGTCAGTCCTAAACGAGTCAGTGCCGAGCGAACCGAGGTGGTGACAACCAACCCGCGATACAGGGGAGAGTTGGCCACTTTCAGCAGATTACCGGACAGAGCCTGGTCACCGGTGATCAGCTTTTCAATGGTGCGCAGGTTAGGATCTTTTTTAACTAATTCCAGCTGAATCCGCAGAGAAACAGGATCAAAAACCGGCAAGGAAAACCGTTCTGATTCGACGTACTGTTTGAGTTGCTTAAGAAAAGCGCTTTGTTCTGCCATGGACTGTTTGTTGCACTGTAAAAGGTATGAACCATAAATAACTGGAACGGTATCCAACAACTGCTTAACTTGAGACAGCTGAGGGCCATTGATCCGGCAGGGCCCGTCTATGCATGGAGTCCGATTTCTGCTGCTGATACAGACTCCCCGCCTTCCGGAACCTTGTCATACTGTCCGGATTACCAGACGCGATCCCAATGACAACATCACCTGTAAGAGATGATAGCAGTCTTCAGGGATCACAACAAAACATTACAACCATTGTTCTCTTTAAGTGCCAAAAAAGGGTCTGTTATGACCACCACGGAAAGAACAGATAGCACTGACCAAGCAGTCATCTGTGCCTGACCCGCCAAACCCTCTCATACCTCCTGCCACCCCCCTTTTTCAGCCGAGCGGAGACAGGCCTCGCAGATCTGTACCGCTTTCACCCCCTCTTCACCCGGGATGGGGTTCAAACGCTGTCCATTCAAAAATGCACTCCAATCCTTCAACAAAGGAACAATGGTGTTCACCGGATCGTCAATTGCAATCTCTTGTCGTTTGTGATCATGCGTCTGCTCAACAATGTTATGCACCTGATCTCCGGATACAGACCCCTTATCACCGACAAACTCAAATCTGCCGGATCGTGCCGGCCCGATCTTCGAACAGTCCACCGTCCCTACAACCCCGTTCTCCATCTCCACCAGAGCTGCCAGATGGTCTTCCAGCCGCCGACTCTGCACACAACGGATTCTGGCCATGACCCGTACGACCTCCAGGCCGGTTATTAAACGCAGCGCATCAAACACATGCACTGCTGAATGAAAGGTCACGCCTGCCCCGGCCTGGGCAGGATCATCCAGCCAGGGGAGAGTAGCCGGCTCGAGTCGTTGATCAGCGGTAAAGCTGTGTAAGGTGCCGATGGATGGCAGCTCGTTGCGCAACGTCTGTATCACGCGGTTGTAGCGAAGGGTTTGCCCGATGGTTAAGCCGACGCCCTGCCGGGTAAAACAGGTGTGGATCGACAGTGCCTGGGCACTCGACACGGCCATTGGCTTTTCAAGTAACAACGGTTTAGCAGCCATAGCACAGGCTTTGGCCACAGTCTCATTGATGGCCGGTGGAAGTGTTGCAATGATACAGTCCACCTCCGGATCGTCGACAAGATCCTGCCACTTTTTGTGCCACCGGCATCCCCACTGGGAAGCCTGTTCTTTACCTGTCTCAGATCGACGACTGATGGCAACCAGCTCCAGATCATCAATATCCGTCAAAATATGCCGGGCATAGCGGCTGCCGTGCTTCCCGGTTCCGATTATGCCGACCTGCCAACAGGCCTTTTGCGCCGTCATTCTCTCTCCTGTTGTTCAGACGCTCTGAAGGATGCTTTATCTCTGCCCGAAAACAATTACTTTCCCGGATCAGGGCCGGATCCGATTCTTTTAATCAGATCACATCAAATACCCCTGCTGCCGGTCTGACCGCTCACAGCACAGATCAGCGAACAACCCGACGAAGAAGAGAAGACGAGAACCATCGCCCATGGTCATGTCTTCTGTTCACATTCACACAGGTGTCGCCAATTTTCCGGGAGCTGATCCTCATCAAGACCCAAGGCAATGGCAAAGGTCAGCAGAGCATCAGGCGTACAGTTCACAACTATGCAATCATTTACAGCAGGTTGCTCTGCGCCGGCGATGTGCAAATACTGCACAAGGGTTTGAGCTGCGACGGCGCGAAACTCCTCGCTGGAACACTTGATGTTGTCACAAAAGCGAACGAACCGGTACCAGTTGTGATGAGCACGCCTGATGCCTCGAAAAAGCGGCAGCTTCCTGTTGCCCGCATCAAGATCACGGAGAATGATCTCCTGATACCGTTCAAGAACCGCCGTCTCCAGAGCCCGCCGCTCCGATGGCAACAGCTGCAGTCCGGGGCCGTCGCTATCCTCGCAGAGATAGTGAAGCCCGGAATGCAGCGCCACCTCCGGAATTTCACCGGAATGGCGAATAATAAGCAGCTCTTCCTCCAGCACGGCCTGACGGTCATCGGCGTTCATGACATCTCCTGATCATCATTATTCTGCCTGTCCAAAAGAAAGAGTTCACGAACAGTTTTGATCCGTTCAGGTAAATTGCTGCGATGACTTTCACTTTTCAGAAAATGCAGGGGCGGATACAGAACTTTACCGGTAATAGCTCCGATCATCTTTTCCAGACTCTGCTGTGTCGATGCATCCATATCCTCCATGCGGCCCATGGTTTTCTCGACTTCATAACGAATATGCTGTTCAATTGTTGAACGCAACTGGACGATGGTTGGAGTCGACTCAATATTGGTCAGCCATTTGTCGAATTTCAACTTTTCTTCGGCGATGATCCGCTGCGCCTTGATCGCCTCCTTGTCGCGTTCGGTTTTATTCATCTCCACCACATGCATCAGGTCATCAACATCATAAAGGTACACGTTATCGAGCGTGTTGATGGCAGGATCAAGGTCACGGGGCACAGCGATATCAATAAAAAAAAGGGGTCGATTACGCCGTTCGCGCATGACCGAGCGGACATCCGCCTTCGTCAGAATCAGATCCGGCGACCCCGTCGAACTGATGATAATATCGACATGCAGCAGTTGACAAACGAGCTCCTCCAGCGAAACAGCCCGACCATTGTAGCACCGTGCCAGATTAACAGCCCGCTGCAGGGTGCGGTTGGCAACAACAACCTCCTCAACCCCCTGCCCCACAAGGTGTTCAGCAGCCAGCTCAGCCATCTCTCCTGCACCGACCAGCATGACTTTTTTACCGGCAAGCTCACCAAAAATTTTTCTGGCCAGCTCAACTGCTGCATAGCTGATAGAAACAGCATGAGCACCGATCCGGGTTTCAGTACGCACTCGTTTGGCAACAGAAAATGATTTATGGAGAAGTTTGTTCAGCACAAAACCCGTGGTTTTCATCCTGGCGGCATGCCGGTAGGCCTCCTTCAGCTGCCCAAGGATCTGCGCTTCACCGACAATCATTGAGTCAAGACTGGCTGCCACCAGAAACAGGTGTTCCACTGCCTCTATGTTCTCATATCGATAAACGTACCTGGCAAGCTCATCACCGGTGATGGATGAACCGAACAGGGTTGCCATGACCAGTTGCTGCGCCTGCTCAACATGCTGACAGGTGAATAACACCTCCACCCGGTTACAGGTGGAAAGAAGATAATATTCCCTGATAAGGTTCAACTGCCCCAAGGCTCGCAGAGGTTCTTCGTAACCTGCTGACAGGGCTAACTTTTCCCGAACAGCTAACGGCGTCTTCTTGTGGTTGACGCCGAGCAGAACGATAGCGTCACGCGACATAGGTATGAATTCCTTCGAGGAGAAAAGAAATACCCCACAGGGTAAACAGCACTGACAAGAAGGCGATAATGCTGAGAATGGCAACCCTTCGTCCCCGCCAACCCACGGTAAATCGCTGGTGTATCGTTGCGGCGTACAAAAACCATGTCACCAGAGACCAGGTTTCCTTCGGATCCCAATGCCAATAAGCACCCCAGGCCTGCTTGGCCCATAACGATCCGGTTATCAAACCGAGGGTATAGAGGGGAAAACCGATACTCAAACAGTGGTGGTTGAGCTTATCAAGGGATTCGAGTGATGGCAATCGGGAGTAAAATAGTCCGAAACGCTTTTGCTTAAGCTCACGTTCCTGCAAGAGGTACATAATTCCACCGATACAGGCAATGGCAAGAAACCCATCTGCAAACAGAGTGACCGAAGCATGGATCGGCAGCCACCACGACTGCATCATCGGTGGAAGGGATATGACCGTACGTGAAGAGAAAGCAGCGACAAGCATCAATGCCAGAACAAGTGTGCTGATGAAGACCCCCAGATTCTTCACTGTATATCGCCAACGAAACGAGAGATAACAGCAGGCTACAGACCAAGAAAAAAAAGTGATGGTCTCGTGGTGGCTGACAATGGGGGTATGGCCGGTTTCAACAGCACGGGCGATAATATTTGCCGTGTGCAGCAAAAATGCCACAATAAAAATAAGTCTGCTGATACGGCGTATGTGGGTTTTTCGGGTAAGAAAAAAGACAATATAAGCGGCAGTGGAACATATATAGACGGCAACACTGCCTTGAAAGAGCAGAAAGCTCATGAAATCACCTTATTCAAGACTTCCCGAACCATACCGGGCGACCAGCCGAGTATGGTTTCAACATGCTGTTGCACCTCATCCCATCGTTGTTGCTGCAACCACTGAACTATATCGTCACAGAGAATTTTTTCAAACAGAAGCTTCACCTCTCCGCTTTCCCGTCCCTCTGCCAACAACTGTACACGGATCAGACCGGCAAGAACTGTCAGCACACCGTACACCTCACCGAATTCCTGTTCAAGCCGCCGCCGAACCATAGCCGCCACAGCCGGGCTTGCACCGTTTGTCGCAACGCCGAGAGTAAGCTCTCCCCGCCGAACGACAGCCGGTACCTGAAAATCACATGCCTCCGGTGTATCGGCAACATTGATTAATAAGCCGGCCATCCGCGCATCGCGGCACACCGCCTGCTGCACATGGGAATTGTTCGTGGCGGCAAAGACCAGCAGAGCTCCATCAAGATCCGGCTGACTATAGTCTTTTTGCAGCCATTCAATGGTATGATGCTCAGCAAGAGTCGCGAGTCCCGGCGTTACAACCGGACTGACCACACGAACCAGACCATCGGCATTTAAAATGCCGCCGACTTTACGCTCTGCAACCAAACCGCCCCCAACCACCACACAGAGTCGGCCGGATATGTTCAAACATAATGGGTACACGTTCTGTTTAACAGTTTTTCTCTAGAAAAAAACCACCTCTTGGAAAGGGAGGCTCTGCAAATGGTACGGAGGTCTCAGTGTCGGGGTTGTAATCGGGTGAGAAGGACCTTGGTATCCCCCTCCAAGCTTTTCAACCGGCGCTGAGAAGCGGCAATATGATATTCTTTTTCAGCCATTTTCAAGAATGGCTGCAGGCTGCGTCGTTTAACATCATGGGCTAAATAAATAACACCATCAGGCTTGAGCGCTGTACGCAAAACATTCAGCAGCGGTTCAAAAAAACTCTCATGGAAGAGTACTTCGGCACCGATAACCACATCATACCTTTCCATTTTCGGCGGATTATGCCAGTCCATCAGGAGAAAATCGACATTCTTCAGTTTACTCGCAGCCGCACTGATACGCTCAACATCGAGGACAAGGGTCTCTTTATCACTTAAAGTAACCAGAAAACCTGCCGCAGCGGCAGTCAACCCCGGCGCACCTAATCCAGCTCCAAGCTCAAGCACTGTCTTCCGGCCTGTTCCGTCAAGGCCGGCGACAAACTCCGACAGGACAATCGCCGCCTCCCACAGCTTGACCCAGACAGGAAAGGTGGACACCTCTTTCAGAGGATCCTTGCCGCCCAAGACCTGTTCCAAGTTTGTCATCTTCAGTAAATGCAGTGTATAGTCTCGCACCTGAAGTGGCTCAAAAGCAACTGTATACTTATCTTTGACAGCCGCAAGCAGTGACTGTTCATGTTTCGGCAAGGTGTTCGGATCCATAGTGATTCTTTTCTTCCTGGGCAATAAAAATAACTTTGTCATGGGCTTGTCGCAGTGCAGAGTCCACCAGACCGAAGACACAGGTAACGATCCTGCCCCAATGCAAAGGACTTATCTTTGTAATATACTCGTGTGATGACAGCTGACAACAGAATAAAAAAAAGAGCGGGCCGATACACATCGACCCGCTCTTTTACTCGTCAACAATAAATCAGATGCTCAGCAACCCTCAAGTGCTTTTCTAACCTTAAGCGTTACCTTGTCACCAGCTTTTGCATCAACCTTGTCGCAGGTAACAGTCATTTTGTTTCCATCTACACTGTCAACAGTACATTTTGCGGCAAAAACCGCACCAGCGCTCAACACAAAAGCTGCAACTGCCAGAGCTACTCCTACTTTTTTCATGCTGTTCTCCTCCAAAAATAATGGGGTCTCGGTTTAGCCTCTCTCCTGATTTCAGAAGTGAAGTCTAAATAAAACACCACAGATTGTCAACATCAATCCTTGCCTGGCGCCACGCAAAGGGAATTTGAAACAGTCTCCCGCCTTGACAAAGTTCTCCATGATGCCTTCTGCACACCTTTTATCAGGTATCCGTTTTTACCACCCGAAAAAGCAGAGTGGCCGGGATGCATACAGTCACAACACTGCGCTGCTCCCAGCTAAAACTTTCTATCCGGATCTTACAAACCCTGACGGCAACGGTACAACAGTTGCAATCCGTCATCGGGTAAAAGAACAATGACTTTGCAGTGTTGATCCTGAACAGGCGGCTTTTCTGCCGCATACTGGTTACCTGACCAACAGAGACATCACCACTCCTTTCTGCTCAAAACTCAGACAACCTTGAAAAAGATTGCAAGATCACCTCATTTTGAGTAGATAGAGTCCGGTCAATAC
This sequence comes from Desulfobulbus oligotrophicus, assembly GCF_016446285.1. Lineage (NCBI taxonomy): Bacteria > Pseudomonadati > Thermodesulfobacteriota > Desulfobulbia > Desulfobulbales > Desulfobulbaceae > Desulfobulbus > Desulfobulbus oligotrophicus. The sequence continues at coordinate 1,316,690 of NZ_CP054140.1, read as the reverse complement.
TTTCGTTTATCGTCCTGCTGCCAACAGATTCCCAAAAGCTATTTACCCATCATGCTGCGTATTCCTTCCCATTTTCTTTTCCCTTATCTTGTCCTGATCGCAACTGTTTTTCTCCTGTCGCCCCACTCTTTTGCCAATGTTATAGATCGTAGCATCGCCATTGTGAATGAAGACACAATCACGCTATCTGAAATCAATGAAACAGGAAGAGAAGTTTTCAAAAAACTGGCTGCCGAAACCCCGCAAGACCAGTTACCCGCTGTTTTAGAGCAGGCCCGGCGCACTGTTCTCGATAAGCTTATCAATAAAAAACTGGTGGTGCAGGAGGCTAAAAAACTCAATATACAGGTCAGTGATCAGGAAATTGACACGACACTGCAGGGAATTTTAGCCAACAATCAGATGACCATGGAGCAGATGCGACAGGATATGCGCGCCATGGGCATGACTGAAAAACAGTATCGGGAAGAATTGCGCGAACAGATTTTAAGCTCAAAACTGATCGGCCACGAAGTTCGTACCAAAGTTGTTATTCCTGAAAGCGACATTCTTCATTTTTACCAAAATCATTTTACCACCACTGTTGCCGGCAAAGAGTACCATATTCTGCAGATTGGTACGACCTGGGGTACAGCACAGGGTGATGAGGCTGCACCTACGCGAACAGAGGCTTCTGACAAAATAAAAAAAGTACATACACTCGCCCGGGATGGCGAAGACTTCGGGGAATTAGCACGCAGCTATTCCGACATGCCTTCAGCGTCTGATGGTGGTGATATAGGCACGTTCCAGTCTGATGAGATGGCTGCAGCCATGCGTGATGCGGTACAAAATTTAAATGCCGGCGAAATCAGCGCAGTTGTTGAGATTGATAACAGCTTTCAATTTTTCAAGCTTCAGTCGAGTCAGGAAGGCACAACCATGACCCACGAGTCTTATGAGACAGTCAAAGATCAGATTCGAGAAAAACTGTATCAACAGGCAATGGAGCAACGCTATAACGACTGGATGACGTCAATACGGCAAAAAGCCTATATCAAAATTCTCTGATTATTTCATAACCACTCGCCTGCCACACCCCATTATGGACACAACGCCCTCACCTGAGCCCCTCCCTCTGGGGCTGCAATTGCGACAGTTGCGCGAGGATAAATCGCTTACGCTGGAGGAGGTCTCTTTTCAAACCAAAATTTCCCGGGCAAACCTTGAGGCCATTGAGACTATGGCCTATGACAAACTGCCCGCCGATCCGTTCACTCGTGGTCAACTCATACTGTACGGAAACTTTCTCGGCATGGATGGCCGCCTTGCTGCTGATCATTTTTTTTATGAACGAGACGGAAGCACCGGTGAGCCACTGCCCGGTTCACATCATCCTCTTCTCAACCAGTCGATCACCTCCAAAAACCTGGCTGAACCTGCGCGAATTTCTTCAGCGTCAATAGCCGGTATTTTATTGCTGCTCATTGTCACCTTCTCCACACTCTTCTGCTTCTACTTCTCATGGAATCCCTTTGCGTTCCTCACAAACCAAAGTACGACCGCCACCTCGAGCGAGGCAACATTTCATCCGGCCGACCCTGCAACAAATCATGGATTTCAGCAGAGCACAAATAACGTCACAGCCCTGTTCAGTACAGACTGTCGTATCCTTGTTTCTCTGGACGACCAGCAGACTGTCGAACAATTTTACACAAAGGGATCACAGGCCCAGTGGCAGCCGGCAAAACAGCTCAAAGTCGAATTTCTCCAGCCTGACAGTGCTGAATTACAGTTAAATGGTACTGTCATTCCGTTTCCCGACGCCATAGAGGGACGTTTTATATTTCAATTACCGGCTACACATTCAGCCCCATGAATCTGCTCAAAACTCATGGGATCGTCTTACGCGTTGCCAAATACGGAGAATCCGACAAACTGATAACCTTTTATACAACAACCGCCGGCCGTATCACCGGTATAGCCAAAGGTGCTCAAAAAAGTAAACGCAGATTTGTCAACAAACTTGAAGAATTCACCCACCTGCACATCTACTGTCAACCGCCTCGAGCACCCCAGGGATTATTCTTCATCAGTGAAGCCGAACTTCTCGCTGCTCATCTCTCTCTCAGAACTGATGTGCACAGATATGTATCTGCTGCGTACATCTGTGACCTGTTCGTTCGTTTCACACGCGACAGTGATCCCGACCCTCAGTTGTATGCCCTGCTCAAATGGGCAATGACCGCTCTTGAACAGGATAAGTGGCCTTACAGAATTGTAGCGCTCACCCACCTTCATCTCCTCGGGATTGCAGGATATCGACCTGAAATAAACCTGTGCAATCACTGCCGCCGGCCGATCACTGCCACCTGCTCCTACATGCTCCTGCCGGGCAGCGGCGCCCTGTTGTGCAATCTCTGCAACTCTTCCGGCTCTTTATCCTTACCCCGGTTATCCATCCATACCCTGCGGCTCCTTGCCACCGGTCAGGCTCTTCCGTTCAATCGCCTCCATCACTTACACTTTACCCGGAAGGCGATTATTGAATCTTTATCTGCTCTTTATGTGTACAGCCTGCACCTGCTTCAACAAGATATACACTCATGGCGCACGCTCTGTTCACTTGGCTTCGCCCACGATGCGGCTCCTCCTGGTTTGACGAAGCAAAACAGCCCCACTTTTCTCCCCCCATCACATCATCGCGATCACACGATCTCTTCTCCCTGATCCCTGTGACCAGGCATACAGCAACAAGATGCCCCTTGACTGTCTTCCCATTTTCATTTAATCATCTACCAATCTTTCCAAGTGACCGAGTATACAGGTTATTGTTAATTCAGATCCCGGTTCGCACCAGCTGACGGCCGGGCACTGCACAGACCACCAAACATCTCTCACTTTTCCCGACAATTTCACTTCAAAACACTACACTATGAACCGTTCCGGCCTCATCATCACCCTCATCATGGGCTGCTTAGCCGTGCTTTTATGGAAAGTGGTCAATGCCCCCGACATGGAACCACCCTGGCCCACCAAAATCCAGGGATTCTCCTTCTCGCCATTTCAAGCAGGAGAGTCTCCAAGCAAAAAGATTTACCCATCTGTTGAGCAAATAGATCGGGACCTGTCAATCCTCGCCGGAGATGTTCATGCGGTACGATCCTACACGGTCGAAGATAACCTGGCTGAAATACCACGTCTGGCGGCAGCTCACGGGCTGAACGTTGTCCTTGGCGCCTGGATCACTCCCGATAAAGAGGGCAACGAAAAAGAAATCACCAAAATGATCAAAGTTTACCACGAGAACCACCGGAACATCGTTCGGGTGCTCGTTGGTAACGAGGTGCTTTTACGGACAGATCAGCCGCTTGAACAGATGCTCCGGTATCTCGATCGCGTCAAGAAATCGGTGAGAGCACCGGTGAGTACCGCTGAACCCTGGCATATCTGGCTGCAATACCCTCAGTTAGTTGAGCATGTCGACTTTATTGCCGTTCATCTTCTCCCCTACTGGGAAAGCATTCCTGTTGACCAGGCTGTCGACTACTGTGTGATGCGTTACAATGAGCTCAAACAGGCTTACCCAAACAAAGAGATCGTTATCAGTGAAGTGGGCTGGCCAAGTGGCGGACGTATCCGAAAAGGTGCTGTGGCCAGCCCTGCGAATCAGGCCAAGTTCCTGCGTCGGTTTCTGGATGTCGCGGAAAAAAACAAGTACACCTACTACATAATGGAGGCCTTTGATCAGATCTGGAAAAAGGAGCTGGAGGGAGAGGCCGGTAGTCTGTGGGGAGTGTACAACGATGCCCGGCAACCGAAGTTTGAATTTGTTGAACCGGTGATTCGCATTCCCCATTGGCGGGAATTAGCGGCGATCAGCATTGCCCTGGCGGTTATCATCTTATCCTTACTCTTCAGGGACAGCAAAGGCCTGCTGGATCGAGGTCGCGGATTTTTAGCGCTCATTGCCTACACCATCACCACTTTCGCTGTCTGGATGGTGTACGAGTTTCAGCGCCAGTATATGACGATTTCCTCCCTGCTGGTCGGTTTTGTTCTGCTCATCGCTGCAACCGGCGCAATTTTAGTCATTTTAGCCGAGGCACACGAGTGGGCTGAATCCCTGTGGATCAGGAAATGGCGGCGTCTTCCCCAACACTCACCTCCCGAGGCTGTCCCTGATGCGGACCTGCCCATGGTCTCTATCCATGTTCCGGCCTACAATGAACCACCGGACATGATGATTGAGACACTCAATGCGTTAGCCGCCCTGGACTACCCACGATTTGAGGTGCTGGTCATCGACAACAACACAAAGGATCCGGCAGTCTGGCAGCCGGTCCAGGAGCACTGCAAGGCCCTTGGCGAACGGTTTCGTTTCTTCCATGTTGATCCACTCGCCGGTTTCAAGGCAGGGGCACTGAACTATACCCTCCGGGAAACAGCACCGGAAGCGGAAGTCATAGCCGTTATTGACAGTGATTACATGGTTGAACCCAACTGGCTTCGCGCCCTGGTTCCTCAATTCGCCGATGAAAACATGGCCATTGTGCAGGCTCCCCAGGACTATCGCGATGGCAATGAGAGTATGTTCAAGGCCATGTGCCTTGCCGAATATCGAGGCTTTTTCCAGATCGGTATGGTGACACGCAATGAACGCAATGCCATCATCCAGCACGGAACCATGACCATGGTCCGACGAAAGGTGCTGGATGAGGTGGGTGGTTGGGCGGAATGGTGCATCACCGAAGATGCTGAGCTTGGTTTACGGATCTTTCAAAAAGGATATGCCGCCAGCTATACACCGTACAGCTTTGGTAAAGGACTGATGCCGGACACCTTTCTTGACTACAAAAAACAGCGCTTCCGCTGGGCCTATGGCTCCGTCCTTATCCTTCGCCACCACATGATGGCCATGTTTGGCCTGGAACGTACCAAGCTGACCAGAGGCCAGCGTTATCACTTTCTCGCCGGCTGGCTTCCCTGGTTTGCTGACGGTATCAACATGCTGTTCAACATGCTGGCACTTGTCTGGTCATGGGGAATGATCGTTTTCCCTGAGCACCTGTCGCCGCCTCATATTGTTTTTGCACTGCTGCCGGTCACTCTCTTTTTCTTCAAAAGTCTGAAGATGTTTTTTCTTTACCGTTCCCGGGTAACAGCCACCCGACGGCAGAGTCTGGCAGCCGGACTTGCCGGACTTGCACTCTCCCATACAATAGCCCGGGCAATGTTGACCGGCTTTCTCACCAGGCGTATCGGCTTTTTCCGGACTCCAAAGAATGCCCAGGCAAATGCCTTCATCAAAGCACTGGGAGACGCCCGCGAGGAGCTTCTCTTTGTTATTGCACTGGTCCTGGCTATTATCGGGATTATGTTGCGCGATGACAGCGACATGCTCGATGTCCGAATCTGGGTGACCGTACTGACGATCCAGTCGCTCCCTTATTTCGCATCGGTTGTCGTCTCTCTTATCAGTGGTTTACCAAAACTACCGGCCAAGCTGGTCGGTGTCATGGCTCCGTTAAAGGGCCTGGGCAAGAATTAACCCCCCCGGATCAGTTCCAGTAACTCCTCGGCACTGATCCGTGCACTGACATCTGCACCCTCAAGCAGTGAGTCGGCAAGATCCCGCTTTTCCTGATGTAAACGGACAATCTTCTCCTCAATGGTATTGACTGTCACCAGCCGGTACACGGTGACCGGTCGTTTCTGGCCGATCCGGTGAGCTCGATCAGCGGCCTGATCCTCAACAGCAGGGTTCCACCAGGGGTCCATGTGAATAACATAATCAGCGGCCGTCAGATTCAGGCCAAGACCTCCTGCTTTCAGGCTGATAAGAAACAGGTCGGCATCACCCGCCTGAAAACTCTCAACCTGCTGCTGACGCTCTTTCGCCGGTGTCCGCCCATCCAGGTACTTGTACGTGATCCCCTGCTCGTCAAGAAAGGAGCGAATAAGGGCAAGGTGACCGGTAAACTGACTGAACACCAGAGCCTTATGCCCGCCTCCCAGTAACTCCTCGACGGTCTCTGCGAAAACCTGCAGTTTGGTGGACGGTATATCGATCTGGTCATTAATCAACTTAGGATGGCAGCAGGCGCGTCTCAACCGCATGATCTCAGCAAGTATCTGTAAATGTCGCCCTGTTCGCTCCGTACCGGCCTCTATATTTTCAATGGCCTGTTGACGAATCGCCTCATAAAACTGCATCTCTTCCGGCTGCAGTTCGACCCGTAATGTAATCTCGGTCCGTAGAGGCAGCTCTTCCAGTACATCAGACTTAATGCGCCGCAACATGAAAGGCATGATCAGTTTTTTCAAAGCGCGTCGGGCTTTACGATCACGATGTTTTTCAATAGGAAGACCAAAGCGGCGGTTAAACTGTTTAAACGTCCCCAGTAAACCGGGATTGATGAAGTTAAAAAGATTCCACAGCTCTCCAAGATGGTTTTCAATGGGTGTGCCGGTGGTGATGAGACGAAAACTGCCGTTTAATCGCATCGCAGCTTTGGATCGTTTTGTTGCCGCATTTTTAATGGCCTGTGCCTCATCTAAAACAATCGACTGCCACCTGACTGTGGCTAATCGTTCTATCTCCTGATGCAGCAGCGTGTAACTTGCAATCAGTACATCAAACCTGCCCAGGGCCTCAACAGCCTCTTTGCGATTCAATTCTGAAAACATACAGACATTGAGCGTTGGCGCGAAGCGACCGATTTCTGCCTGCCAGTTCATACAGACCGAGGTCGGCGCCACCACCAACGACGGTCCAAGATGGGCAAAACTGAGTAGAACGGCAAGTGACTGCAGGGTCTTCCCCAGTCCCATATCATCAGCCAGACAGGCACCAATGCCAAGATGTGCCAATCGGCTCATCCACACAAAGCCTTCTTTTTGATAATCTCTCAACTCCGCTTTGAGTGTCGACGGCAATTTGGGGGTCAGCTGCTGGGCCTCGGCAATGGCCTGCAACCGTTTTTGCCAACCGCCATCGACCTTGGTCTTCGCCTGATGGGCCCACTCCTCTAAGGCAATGGCCGCCAATGGGTGGACTTTGACCTCCTGCTCATTCCCCGGATGACTGTCACCATACAAAATAAGCTCTTCTAAGCGGTGGCGAAACTCTTGCGTCAGAGCAAGAAACTGACCTTCACCCATGGGGATAAAGCGACTCTGCGCTGCTTTCACCTTATCCAGCAGAACCTTGAGCTCAATAACCTCATCCTGATCAACTTTCAGCTGACCCGACAGGGAAAACCAATCCTGCTGACTGGTACGAATATTCAGGTTCAGCTGATTGATGCCGGCCTGACGACGCACAGCCAGTTTCCCGCCTTCCGGCCACTCAAGAACAACCTTGTCTCTGATCTCCTCAATCTCAAGCAATACCTGCAGACACTCTTCCGGGTCAACCAAGTGCCATTCCCGGCGATTTTCCTGTTCAAAATCAATCGCCAGATCCAGCATGGGACAACTTTCCTCAATCTCCTGAGCCTTCTCCTCCTCCAGACGAAGGTTTCGTTTTGTCCGCAACCGTTTACCGCCGACCTCACTGACCAGGTTGGCCACACCAACACCCGGCTTCAGATAGGGCCCGCCATCAGTAAAGGGGCGCACAAAGAACTCTATACGGAATCCTCTGCTATAGGGAATAATGTGGATATGGATAGTTGAGTCACTCTCAACCTGCTCGGTCTTGATGTCACCGCCGGGCACTTCAATGGCGGAGTGAACGGTCATAAAAGATGCAATACTGCCGATCGCATCCAGCAACTGACCGCTGGCAGCCAGGGGAACCAGCAATCCCTCTCTTCCTGTGATCTCCGCAATCTGCCGGTGCTCATCACGAATACGAATAATACGGAAACGGGTTGGAGTTTCCTGCCAGACGGCAACTGTACCTGTACCGATATCCTGCAGAAATCGAATAAACAGCGACTCTTCTCTCCGCTCAACAACAAGTTCGGGTTCCCCGGCCACGATTTCAACCGGCGTCCGGGGCGAATGTCTCATAAACACCAGAGGGTGCCCGATTAAAGCGGGTAAGGCTTTCTCCAGATCAAAATGATACCCCCTATTTCTGCCACCACCATCCTCTGTCTGAATCAAAGCCTCACACACCAACCGGTCCTGTGCGGTTAAATAATCGACCTCCCGATTCAAGAACAAACGCTTGAAAGCTATGCTCCGGCCTTTGCTCCAGTGGCCGGCAGCTGACCGTCTCTGTTCTTTTGGTGTCAACTTCAAGGTGTCGTTGGTGTACTCAACCAGCCAGCAGAGCCGTGTCGTTCGTTCCGCCTCCTTAATTTTATTCGTCACCTCAATGAGCTCATGCAAGCTCTGTTTCCATGAGGTGCTCGGTGTGATGATGTGGGTGAGGAAAGGCGACCGGAGCTGTTGTGACAGCTCCTGAGCGGTCTCTCTGAGCGGTGCACAGCTCTCATCCACCGTGGCCAGCAGTTCTGCTGACTCCATGGCCACCCAGAGAAACTCGTTATCCAATGCTTTTTGATGTAACCGCTGCAGTGATGCAAGGAAGCGCGGCGGGATCTCCACCCCCATCCAATGAAGGCACAGCATGGCCACGAGCAGTGTCAAACTCCGTTTTTCTGTGGCCAGTTTCTCGGTAAGCACCAGCATATCCGGCAGGTCGGCGTCATCAGCGCAGAGAAATGCATCAAGAAACCGGTAGAGCAACTCTTCTCCACAGTCGTGACACCGGTTTAAAACCGTGATCAGGGCTTCACGAACCCGCTGTCGATCCCCGGCATGGTTACGTGATAAAAGAGCAAAAATACAAAAAAGACCGGTGTTTCCCAGAAAGAAGAAGGGTTGGGCGTCTGCATACTGCTCGAGATGCAGCAGGTCTGCCTCAAACAGTTCCAGGGCACCTTCGGTATCACCGGAAAGGAAGGCAAGTGAACCCGCAAATCCGGATCCAAGGAAGGAATCGCCATGCCGTTTGAGCAGATTGTCCAGGTGTTCCAGTCGTCCCTGCATCAAATAATATTCTGCCAAAAGGCGCCGGAAAGGAATACGCTCGTCGGGAGAGACGTTCAGATGTTCTTCATCCTCAAGAAGTGTCACGATAAGCGGGAAATGACAGAGCTGGTCCAGGGCATAGCGGATAATTTGATGCAGCAGAAAAAACTGCATAGACCCGGGGAGAGAGGCAAACCACAGGGGGTCAAAAGCCCTGGCCACCACAGAGACTGCCGGCGGCTCTATCGGCAGACGTGAAGAACATTCACTTTTAAGGAAGGTAACGGCATCGTCAAGTTTGTCAAAATCTGAACTGTACAAACCTATGCGAAACTGTCGCACTGCCCGCCAACATCTGGTTGACCATTTGCCGTGCAGGTAGTTAACCGGCGCCATTTTTTCAACCAATGCGGCTATCCGGGCAAAATGTTGACGAGTCACGGCCTGCCGAACCAAGAACTCTGCCAGGGGCGCAGGACACTGATTTTTTGAAGACAAGAACCCCTTTGCCCGTAAACGAGTGACCATCGCGCCAACCTCTTCCTGGTTGGGCTTGTGCTCACCGAACAGAGCAGGGTCCAGGTGTGCCAGACAACGACTTAAAAATCGAACTGAAACCGGCTCATAGATAATCGCGACAAGTTGCAGAAGAACCTGTTCACTTGCGGTGAGGGCAGAGACCGCATGTATATCCGGAGAGTTACCTGCTGATACTGCTGATGTTGCCACGAACAGAGAAGGGAGCAAAGAATTGGAGATGCTTTTGATCACGCCGTGGCCCATCACCTGTCAGGAGTTGTGCCATCCTCGTCGTGAACCGCATCGATGATGAACAGACCAAAGCGTACTGTACAAACAAAGTGCCCTGCACTTCAGATGGGGTGTCGTAGAGGGTAATCACTGCAGCATTCTGGTATTCGTCCAGACACTGGCTTCTTTTCGCAGCTTCCCAAGCCATTCAGTAACCAGTGTATTTTTATTGAGTTCAAGGAGTTGTTGTTCCAAGGCGTGTTGTCTGTCAGCATCGAGTTTCTCCCTGCTCTGTCGGATATCAACGATTTGATATACATAATAGGCAGGCCCGACAGCAATGACGTTTTCGGGAAAGATGTCCTTACCGATCCGGTTCAAGGCATCTTGAAGCAGTTCATCAGGAACCTCCCCAGACACATCGTTGCGTGACAGATACCCTGATTCCTGCCGCTGCACATCACCAGGCCACTGCTTCTGCTCCTGCATCTTCTTCAACGTCTCTTTTGCTGATGCCTGAGCCAGCTCAACACTTTTTGCCTTTGCATAGTCCTGTTCCACCTGTTCACGTACAGCTGTTAGTTCGGGCACAGCCGATTCCCTGACATCATCAACAAAGAAAATCGCATACCCGGTTGCCGTTTCAACAGTGGAGCTCAACTCTCCTTTGCGCAGTTTGAAAGCAGCCTGTAAAAATGCAGGATCATTCATCATATCATCTTTCGGTGGAGCTTCGCGCATAAAAAAGTCTGTCTGCCGAATAGGATGAGCGTTGCCGGTGCGGCCATAATTGGCCAGACTCCCGGCACGAATAATTTCTTCATACGCTGCTGAAGCCTTTTTAAAGGTAATCGCTTTGACTCCCTGCTGTTCAAGTTGCTCACGAATTGACGAGGTGACCTCCTCAAGTGCCTGCGTCTTGGCCGGCTGTATTTCTTCCAACCTGACGAGATGAAAGCCAAAAGGGGTCTCCACCACATCACTCAACTCTCCTTTTTGCAAAGCAAAAACCGCATCTTCAAAGGGTTGAACCATCTGACCACGACTGAAAAAACCAAGATCTCCGCCTTTAGTTTTGCTGCTGTCTTCAGAAAACTGTTGAGCCAGTCGCGAGAAATCAGCACCGTTTTTAAGTTGCGTTAAAAGAGCAACAACCCTGTCTCTCTTTGCCTGCCTGACCTCTGCCGTATCATCCGGCAGAACCTTGAGTAAAATGTGTCGGGCCCGACGTTTTTCAGGCACATTGTACTGGTCAACATGTTCAGAATAAAACGTTTTGACCGCCTGATCGTTCACGACAACCTGCTTGACATCCTCTGAATATGGAAACGTAATGTACTGCAGCTTTATTTGTGGAGGAGTTTTATAATTGTGCTGGTTCGCATCGTACCACTTGACCAACACCTCATCAGTTATGACTACCTTCTTGATAAAATCCTCACTTGGTATCGAAGCATAGGCAAGTTTGACCTCCTGACCGACATACTCCGACCACTGCTGTATCTCCGCCGGAGAAAGGGTGGCAAGCATATCGAAAACATCGAAAAGACGCTGCATCAGCAGATCATTGTGTATGCCGGTTTCAAAGGATGCAGGGGAGAGTCTGTTTTGTTCAAGCACCAGTTTATATTTCTCTAAATCAAAACGCCCCTCATCACGGAAGGCCTCCATTGCCTGAATTTTTCGCTGAATAGCCTCATCACTGACCAGAATGCCCATCTGCATTGCACCCTGTCGCATTAACTCTGTCTGGATCAGTTGGTCCAAAACCTGCTCTTTTAATCCCATACTCTCAAGCAACTCCTTCGGGATATGGCCGCCGAATTGTTGCCTGTACTGCTCGAGTGTGCGTTCGTACTGTTGCTGATAATCTCGATAAGGTATTTCCTTACCGTTAACCACAGCAAACGCGTTCGGGTTGTCTTTGACATTGGTTCCAACTCCCCAGAAGATAAAAACCACTGCAATGATAATCACAATGAGTTGAACACCAAACGATTGAGCATTTTTTCTCAGTAGATTGAGCATAATTATGTCGTACTTTTCAGTGAGTTAAGAGTTTTCAATTTGTCAAAAACGTATTATGTTCAATTTGTTTACAAGTTACCAGAGAAAAATGAGGGAAATGCGTACAGAGACAACGACTGAGGGTACATTTTAAAAAAACAGGGTGGATACTTGACAAAGGTCCCCCCCTATAGTATTAAATCGGTGTTTTTTTAATTAGGCTTCGAATACTCACCATAATAAAAACTTGGCCAAGGAGGAACATATGGCAACTATTGAGCACAAGGGCAAAACATACGAGGTGGACGAGGATGGCTTCTTGCTGAAAGGCCAGGAAGAGTGGGATGAGAACTGGGTAGATTATGTGAAAACCGTTGAAGGTATTGCAGAAATCACCGATGAGCATCAGAAAGTCATCGATGCCCTTCAGGAGTACTACAAAAAGAATGGTATTGCGCCTATGGTTCGTATCCTTTCCAAAACCACCGGCTTTCCATTGAAGCGCATCTATGAGCTGTTTCCATCCGGACCAGGTAAAGGTGCCTGTAAAATGGCTGGTCTCCCGAAACCAACCGGCTGCGTCTGATCACTGATTGTTTTTTCCGAACAAAAAAGGCTGTCATTCCGACAGCCTTTTTTGTTTACCTCTCTCCGGGAACTCCGTTTTTTCCATTTCTGTCTACACTGGTTTTTCCGAAAAACGGGCATTACCCACCAGAAAAGTTCTTTTCCCTAAATTCTCCGGAGTGCTCTGCCGGAATAAAAAAATATCGAGCTAGCCCATACAGCCACCGGCATCTGGATACACTACGGTGTTCAGTAGCGGATGACAAATGTTGCATATTCTCCCTGAAAATTTTCCTCAACGCACTCAACATGGGAGACAACAGCAAAAGGTGAACCGACCGACAACCAGGAGACCAGAGTATCAACCCGGGAAGCTTCCCCCTCACAAAGAACAGCAACCGTACCGTCGGCCTGATTCTTTACCCAACCGGAAAGTCCAAGACGATTTGCCTCCTGCCGGGTATATTCCCGGAATGCAACACGTTGCACCCTACCGTATATAACTGCGCGGATTCGCTTTGTGTTCATTTCACCTCCTGGGAACCAGCTGCAAAAACTCTGCTTCATTGATAAGTGAAAGACCAAGCTCCACAGCCTTTTTCTGTTTACTACCGGCTTTGTTCCCAACGACCACATCAGTCACCCGCTGACTGATGCTGGTTGCCACCTGTCCGCCCTGCAACTTTACCATCTGCTTGGCCTCCTCTCTGGAAAGAGTGGACAAAGATCCGGTGAAAAGAAAGACCCGACCACTGAGTGAGGCATGACCTCCCTGAACAGCCTGTACCGTTAGACCCGCAGCAAGCAGCTGTCTGATGGTTGCCCGGTTATCAGCATCCATGAAATATTCATGAACCGATGTTGCTATTTGCTCTCCAACACCTTCAATATGAAGTAACTGTTCTTTTTCAGCGGTCATCAGCTGATAAATATCAACAAAATGGTCGGCCAGAATGCTCGCTGTAACTTCTCCAACATAACGAATACCAAGAGCACGGATCAACTGTGCCAGCCCTATACTCTTTTTCTCCTCAATGGCAGCCAAAACATTATCAGCCGATTTTTCTCCCCACCCGTTCAGTTCGGCCAAAGTCTTCTTATTTAATGTGAAAAAGTCTGCCATTGTCTGCACACACTCTGCCCGCACCAGTTGTTCAACATTTTTTTTACCCAATCCATCCACATCCAACCCATTTTTACCGACAAAGTGTATCAACTTCTGCAACTGTTGAGCCGGGCAGTAGCGATTGACACAGCGAACAACAGCCTCCCCCTTTGGTTGAATCAGAGGCTGGCCGCATTCAGGGCAGTTTTGAGGAAAGATGATCGGCTGCTCCTGACCGGTACGCATCTCAGTGACCACTTTGACAATTTCCGGTATCACGTCTCCAGCTCGCTGCACCAGAACAGTGTCATGTACCATCAAACCCTTCCGCTCGATCTCATCCCGATTATGAAGGGTGGCCCGCTGCACAATCACTCCATTGAGCTCAACGGGCTGCAGATGTGCCACCGGCGTTATTGCCCCGGTTCTTCCGACTTGAAAGTCAACAGCGTCAACTGTTGTTGTGGCCTGTGTGGCCGGAAACTTCCAGGCTACAGCCCAGCGTGGAGCCCGTGCTGTAGCCCCCAGACGTTGCTGCAGATCCAGTCTTTCAACCTTGACCACCATACCATCGATTTCATAATCCAGATCATGTCTTACCGATAGCAGGTGCTGAAAGTGCTCCTCAACCTGTTCTAAATCCATGCAAACGCTGATCAGCCTGTTAACAGGAAAACCAAGGTTACGAAGCCGGACAAACAGAGTTTCCTGATTGACGACTCCAGGCAGGGCAGGAGGGCCAATACCGTACACATAAAAAGAAAGAGGCCGCTGCGCAGTAATCCTGGGGTCGAGCTGCCGTAAAGAACCGGCAGCCGCGTTGCGGGGGTTGGCGAACAGAGGTTCACCAGCCTTTTCCCGTTGTCGGTTCAGAGCAGCAAACCCCTGCTTTGTCAAAAAAACCTCACCGCGGACGATCAACTCTTCCGGGATGGCGCTGTCATCATCAGTCAGCAATCGTAAGGGTATCGCTGGTACGGTTTTTAATTGACCTGTAATGTCTTCGCCGACCAGTCCATCACCACGGGTCGATCCAAGAACAAACACCCCCTGGCGATACACCAGCTCCACGGCCAGACCATCAAGTTTTGGTTCTGCAATCAGATGCACAGGTTCATCGGATTTAAGGTATCGATGCACCTTTTCCACAAACTCGACAAACTCGCTTTTGCTGAAGATATTATCCAACCCAAGCATTGGAGAAGAATGTTCAACCGGAGCAAAGGCTTCCAGGGGCTGCCCACCGACCCGCTGACTGGGAGAGTCGGCAGTCACCAGCTCCGGATGCGTCTTCTCCAGGGAAAGCAGCTCGCGAAACAGTGCATCGTACTCACCATCGGCAATAATGGGGTCGTCAAGCACATAATACCGGTGTGCATGCAGGTGGATCTGCTTTCGCAGATACCTCAATCGTTCGGCTGCTCCCTGTTCCATTGCCTACATATCCTCAATCAACACGCCACCCTTGGCAATGTTCACAGGACTCTCCTCGTCAATAAACAGCAGTACCGCCTCCTTGGGTTTGCTGGTCGCCTTGACAATAACATCAGTGACCCCCTGAGCTATCTGCTGTTTCTGCTCCTTGGTAAGCTTCCCTGCAACTCGAATACTGACATACGGCATATACCACCTCTTCTTCTAGGGTTGACTGGTGAAGGTTATTCCATACAATAGGAAGTATCGTTAACAACAGTTTGTCGTAAACAGCGACAAACACCATCTGTTTTTACGGGACAAACGTTCTTTGTGCGGGTAAAGATAGCAGAAATTAACAACCACGTCGATCAACAATACCATACCCTGTGACGACAATTTCCAAAGGAGAACTAGAAAAATGCATGTTATTGTTACCGGCGGCGCTGGATATATCGGCAGTCATACATGTCTGGAGCTACTCAGTGCAGGTTATCAGGTTACGGTGATCGACAACCTCTGTAACTCTTCCCAGGAATCCATCCGGCGGGTTGAAGAGCTGACGCAAAAATCCATTGCCTTCTTTGCAGTCGACCTGTTGGACATTGAAGCTGTTCGCGCTGTTTTCTCCGCCACACCGGATGCAATGGCGGTCATCCACTTTGCCGGTCTCAAGGCTGTTGGTGAATCGGTCCAACAGCCTCTGCGCTACTACCGTAACAATCTTGACTCCACCATCAATCTCTGTCAGGTGATGCATGAGCATGGCCTCACAAACATTGTTTTTTCCTCGTCAGCAACCGTTTACGGTGATCCGGCCTCAGTACCGATCAGGGAAGATTTCCCGCTGTCCTGCACCAATCCCTATGGTCGCACCAAACTGATAACTGAAGAAATTCTCCGTGATCTGCACACAGCCGATCCCCGCTGGAATGTCATTTTACTCCGTTACTTCAATCCGGTCGGTGCTCATGTCAGCGGTCGTATCGGCGAAGACCCCAGCGGGATTCCCAACAATCTCATGCCGTACATTTCCCAGGTTGCCGTCGGCAAACTACCGGAATTATCGATCTTTGGCGGTGATTACCCCACCGTCGACGGCACCGGGGTGCGTGACTACATCCATGTTGTTGACCTTGCCCGCGGCCATCTGCATGCATTAAACAAACTGCATGAACAACAGGGTGTTGCCGTTTACAACCTGGGAACCGGCCGGGGATATTCGGTCAAAGAAATGGTTACCGCCTTTGCAAAGGCCAGCAAACGCCCGGTCCCCTATCGTATTACCGACCGCCGGGCAGGTGACATAGCTCAATGCTATGCTGATCCGTCCCTGGCCCGGGAAGAACTGGGATGGCAGGCACGTTATGGTATTGAGGAGATGTGCGCCGACACCTGGCGGTGGCAGGTCAACAACCCAAACGGTTATCAATGACCCAATAACCGTTCTCAGTGTATAATCATCAGATTGTCTTTACAGAACCAACCTTCAGCTCCATGGCAAACTCTTTCCAGGATACCTTGTTTACCTCCGGTGTCATCGCGGAGGACTTCACGTTCAATGAGCACGTGGCAGAGGTGTTTGACGATATGCTCGATCGTTCCATCCCCTGTTATCGTCTTGTCATTGATGCAATGGCCCAACTTCTTTCCTGCCATCTCCAACCCGGGGCCACGGTTTATGATCTCGGCTGCTCCACCGGAACAACCCTCCTGGAGCTGGCAAAACGATTGCCCAGGATGGACCTTACATACATCGGCATTGACAACGCTCCAGCCATGCTGGCTAAAGCACGCTGCAAAAGTGTCGAATACAGCAAAGATCACGACATCCGCTTCCTGCACAGTGATATCATCTCCTGCCACCTGCCTGGAGCAAAGGCTGTCCTGTGCAATTACACCCTGCAATTTCTTCGCCCATTAACCAGGCAGAGCTTTATTAACCGTATTTTCACTGCTCTTCCCTCTGGAGGTGTATTGCTGTTGAGTGAGAAAATCATTGCCCGCTCCAGCCGTCTAAACCGTGATTTTATTGAGATCTATCACTCGTTTAAAAAAAAACAGGGGTACTCAGAGCTTGAAATCGCTGCCAAACGTGAAGCCCTGGAAAATATTCTTATCCCCTTTTCAATCGAGGAAAATACAGCTCTGTTACGACAGGCCGGTTTCACCGAAATCGAACCATTTTTCACCTGGTTTAATTTTTCCTCAATCGTGGCTCTGAAACGTTAACCTGATGAAACTGCTGGATATTTTCCCCAATACCCGGACAGATCAACTCCAACGGATCCTCTCCGACAAATTCGCCTGGATCAACCAGGACAAAAAAGGATTTCTTCGCTATCGTGCCCTTCTGCAACAGGTGGCTCATCTGCGGGCCTCTTCCTGTGATTTTTCCGCAGACATGGTGTGCATCGGCACAGCAACCGACCTCTCTCTTGATGAACAACAGACCGTACACCAGGTTCTTCGCAGCCTTATGCCCTGGCGTAAAGGTCCTTTTTCAGTTTTTGGGATTGAAATTGACGCAGAGTGGCGCAGCGAACGCAAATGGAACCGAATAATCCCAGAGCTTCCCGATTTAACAGACAAAGTGATCGCTGATATCGGTTGTAACAACGGGTACTATATGTTTCGAATGGCATCTCACCGTCCGGCTTATATTCTTGGCTTTGAGCCGTATGTTCACCATTATTATGCATTTCACACCCTGAATACCTTTGCACACCAGGAAAATCTTGGTGTCGAATTACTCGGCATTGATCATCTCCCGTTGTTCCCGGAGAGCTTTGATGTTATTTTCTGTCTTGGCATCCTGTATCATCGTCCTTCTCCAATAGAGGCCTTGCGAGATCTGCACGTCGCGCTTAAGCCAAACGGTACACTTTTCATTGAATCTCAGGCCATTCCCGGCCGGGAGCCGGTGGCCCTGTTCCCGGAGACAACCTATGCCAAGGTGCCGGGAACATGGTTTGTACCCACCGCCAGTTGCCTGCATAACTGGTTGACACGAACAGGGTTCAACAAGGTGCGGTTGTTTCATGATCATGCCATGAGCTCGGCAGAACAGCGCCGCACCTCCTGGATGACCTTCGAGTCATATGAAGATTTTATTGACAATAAAAATCCTGCACTTACAGTAGAAGGGTTCCCGGCTCCCCGTCGGGTGTTCTTTAAGGCTGTAAAATAGCTGCTCAGTACCAATTTTTCTCTTCCAGATTATCCCGGCTGGCCGGCCAGCCTAACTTCTACTCACACATAAGGTAAACAAGAATGAATGTGTATGACTGCACCCTGTACCATGGCGGCTTAAAAGGAGCTGAAACCGCCTTTGGTGAAAATGCTGAAAAGTACTCGGTTGGAGAGGTGATTTTTACTTTTGCCGGTCATCGGCTTAACCGAGATCGGAACACGGTAACACTGAGCGAAGAGGAACTGCAACGTGGTGACATCAGCATGGAACTCGCCTCACGCATGATGAATCGCACCTACTATGAGACTGAAAAGATCCGCCGTGTCCTGCAAACGATCTTTCACATGGTCAACAGGGGACACCAGGTTTTTGTCGTAGGAACAATTCTGGACGACAATTCAGTCAAAGGCGGTACGGGCTGGGCTGTGGAACTGGCAAAACTCTTTAACCGACCACTCCACGTCTATGATCAGCAGCGTCGTCATTGGTTCACCTGGAAGGAAGGGGGATGGCAGGAAGACAGTCCGAAAATCAGCTACACAACCTTTGTCGGCTCCGGGACACGGTATCTCAGTGATGACGGTCTCGCCGCAATTAATCAGCTTTTTGCCGACAGCTTTGGCGAATAACCGTCCGCCAACTACTGTACGGTCAGTCAAAAGAGTCACACCTGGTCTTCCAGCGCCTGCCGGAACGTAGGTCTGGAGACCGGGTGCATTTTCCCTGCTGATTATTTCCCGATACAAAACCGGCTGAACACAGTATCGAGAACCTCATCCGGTGTGGTCAAGCCGATAATATCTCCAAGACAGTCAAGAGCGGATTGAATCTCCACCGCCACCAGATCGACCGGAGCACCGGCGATCAGTGCCTGTTCGAATCGTTGACAGGCTTCCAATGTATGCAGCAAAACAGCGCGATGCCGTGTGTTCGGGGCACAGGTCATCTGATCGGCCCTGGGGCCCCTTCCCCCTACAATTGTCTGAAAAAGAGCTTCCAGCAGTCGATCGATCCCGTGCCCATGTTTGGCGGATATAGGTATGCAAAGTGCCTCGGGAAAAGAAGAAAACAAGTCCTCAAGCTGTCTGGTTGTCATCAGATCGCTTTTATTGATCACCACCAGATGAGACTTATGACAGACACTCTGATACAGGTCCCGGTCCCGCTGTGTCATGCCGGCAGATCCGTCCACAACAAATAAGACCAGATCAGCCACTTCCAGCTTCTGCCGCGCCCGTTCGACCCCCAGTGCCTCAATCGGATCTTCATACTTCCGGATACCGGCAGTATCCACGAGGTGAATCGGAATACCGCGCACAACAATACGTTCTTCAATGGTGTCTCTGGTCGTTCCCGGGACCGGGGCGACCAGTGCCCGTTCTTCCTGGAGCAGGGCATTGAGCAGACTGGATTTTCCAGCGTTTGGCAAACCGGCAAGTACAACCTTAATACCTTCTCGCACAACCTTGCCCTGCTCAGACCAGGCAAGCAACTCTTCAAGGGAGCTGATCACCTGCTCGCGGAGTTGAAAAGAAACTTCCGTTGAGTCAAATATTTCCACATCGTCATCTGGGAAATCGATCGCCACTTCCAGTAAAGCCAAAAAACCGATTAACTGTTGGCGGATATGTTCTAAACGGGTATACAATTGCCCCTGAAGCTGGTTCACAGCAAGACGGGCAGCCCCTTCGGTCTGGGCCTGTAGCAGATCGATAACCGCCTCGGCCCGGGTTAAATCAATCCGTCCGGCAAGAAAAGCCCGCTTGGTAAACTCGCCTGGTTCAGCCGGACGGCACCCCTGGACTAAAAGAGTTTGCAGGACAGATTGCAAGACAACGTACGAGCCATGACAGTGTAATTCAACAACATCTTCACGCGTGTACGTATGCGGGGCCTGCATGTAAACCGCCAGAGCCTCATCCAGGGCCTGGCCCTGCTGGTTGACGATCGTACCGTAGTAGAGTTTGTGACTGACGAACTGGTCACGAGGGACACGAGGGACAAAACAGGTCTTGAGAAGAGACAAGGATTCGGATCCGGAAATACGGATAATACCGATCCCCGCAACTCCGGGTGCTGTCGCAATCGACGCGATTGTATCAGTCGCCGGATGAACGGCCACCGTTATCTCCTCGACGTTTTTTGGGCAGGGTTCGACGACTTTTTCCAGGCTTGTAAATAAGCACCTTTTTAAACAGACCTTCACCAACAGACCGGCTTCGTATAACTTTGTCGTCTTGAAGTGCCATGTGCACCACCCGACGTTCAGATGGGTTAAGCGCCGGAATGGACAGTGTTTTCCCGTCCTTTTTCACCTGACCCGCCAGCTCAAGCGCCCGAACTTTCAATTCTTTTGCTCGCCGTTCACGAAAGCCTCCGGCATTAAGCGCCAGCATGATCCGATCGCCCAGATGGGGTGCCACCATTTTCCGCAGCAGATACTGCAGACTGTCCAAAGTCCTTCCTTCAGGTCCGACAATTTGCTCTTCAAAACGTCCGCTGATATTACAGAGCACTGTATTTTCCTGAAAGACCACCTTGACATCAGACGGTAATCCCATCAACGATAACAGTTGATGCAGATCCGCCTGAATGGCCGCAAGTTTTTCCGCTGTCGGTGGCTCTACAGCATGCTCCTCTTCAACCTCATCCGCCTTGGATTCATCTTCTTCGACGACTTCTATATCATCTGCAGCGGGATGATCGTCAACCTGCGGCGGGGAAGATAACGGCGCCTTTATCTCATCTGATTCTTTGTCAGTATGTAAGGGTTTTGTGTCTTCAACAACTGAGCCGGACTGTTCAGAGGAAGCCTTTTCTTTTTTTAACGAAGATGTGTGTCTTGCAGACGGAGAATCTACACTTGCAGCATCCTTCCTGTCTCCTTCAGGCGAGACAACCCTGCGCCGCGCCCGAATATGTGCCTTTTTCTTACATAACCCAAAAATTCCCGCTGAACCTGTTTCCAACACTTCAATGTCCAGCTCTTCCCGGGCAACTCCGAATGCTGTGCAGGCCTGTTCAATGACCTCTGTGATGTCCTTACCGTAAAAGTCTTTTCCTTTTGACATGCTACTCCTTTCCAGACCTCATTTCGGCTTTACTGTGTTGCCGGTTGATCAAATACTGCTGCAACATAGACAACAGGTTATTAACAAACCAATATAAAACCAGACCTGAGGCAAAGTTGATGAACATAACGGTAAAAACAATCGGCAGGAATTGCATGATCCGAGCCTGAGTGGGATCTGCTGCCGTTGGTGTCATCTTCTGCTGCAGATACATGGATGCCCCCATAAAGAGAGTTAATATCGGCAATCCATGCAGATAGGGAACATCAAACCCTATCCACAGTCTGTCCGGGGCGGAGAGATCGTTGATCCACAGCATAAACGGGGCATGACGCAACTCTATCGATTTCAATAATACCTGATATAAAGCGAAAAAGAAGGGAATCTGAATCAGCATCGGTAAACAGCCGCCCAGCGGATTGACCTTGTAGGTTTTATAAAGGGTCATCATCTCCTGGTTCATCTTAGCAGGATCACCCTTATAACGCTCACGCAACTTGGCAATCTTTGGCTGCAATTTCTGCATATTCTTCATAGATTTCATACCCTTCTGAGTAATCGGCCAAAACGCCAGTTTAATCAGAACGGTCAGCAGAATAATTGCAACTCCATAGTTGGCACTGAACTGATAGAAAAAATTCAGTAACCACAACATGGGTTTCCCGAGTATATCAAACCAGCCAAAATCAATCGATTTGGCTAAATCATTGCCTAATCCTTCCAGAACCTGCAGTTTCTTCGGCCCAAAATAAAGCGAATACGTGTATGTTTTCGTTTCATGGGGTGCTATTGACTGAATGCCTTCCGAGATCACGGTCCGTATCCGTTTATCCAGACTTTGCAACGTGATGGTCACAGGATTTTCAGAAATCGGAAGAGCAGAGGCCATAAAGTAGTGATCAACAAGTCCTGCCCAACTGACTTTTCCCTGCAGGGTCACCGGCCCATCAGCCAGTTTCTTCACTGCGGTCTCCACCAGTTCTCCGTTCACGTAGGCAGCGGGACCAGAGAACAGAAAATCACTGATCCCGGATCTATGCGCAAAGCGTTCATTCTCCATCAACAGGGCCGGAGAAATCTGCAGGGGCTTATCGGTGGTATTTTGGACATTATACTCCACGTCAATCAGATAGCTGTCACCACGAAAGGTCAAAGTGCGCGCTATTGCAAGCCCTTCAGCCGATGAAGCCGTCATGGTCAGCTGGGCACGTTCTCCTTCCTTAACATCCAGGTGAGTCTTCTCGGCCTTGAAAATCGGCAGAATATTGCCAACACCGTTATCGAGAACAAACAGTGCCGGCAGACTTCCAGGACCGTTATTAGAGATCAACTCCATGGGACCGGATGTGCGCTCCATGGTGCTTCGATACTTTTTGAGAACAAAACTTTCAAAGCCCCCCCCCTGTTCCTTGATGATACCCGTGTACAGAGGTGTATCCACAACAATGTCGGCAGTGTTCGGATCCAACGCTACAGGTGCGGACATATCACCCGGCATCCCTGCTGCTGCAGGAGGTGAAGATACGGTCTGGCTACCTGCTCCTGCTGCTTGTTCTTTGGTTGTAACTGCAGGTGCAGACTGCTGAGGGACAGCGGGGGGGAAAAGATACTGAAATCCAACCAATATCATCAGCGACAAGACAATAGCCAGAAATGCTCTTTGCATATCCATGAAAAGTACCTTGAAAACCTTTCCAGGCACCAGGCCCGGGTGGTGTTAAAAAATCGAGAGAAAATTTCCTGCCGCCGATCACCTGACGGGATCGTACCCACCACGGCACCAGGGATGACAGCGCACGATTCTTTTTAGGGTCAACACTGAACCGCGCAACACGCCGTACTTGGTGATCGCATCAATAGCATACTGAGAACAGGTCGGCACAAAGCGACAGGAAGGAGGAAAAAGTGGGGAAATAAAGTACTGATACCCTCTGAGCCCTACTGTGAAGAAACGGCGGACCAACACCCGCCAAGCGGCAACATGTCCAGAACCGTTATCAGACATTTTTTTTAGTTGCACGTACTGACACATGTCGCCTCCCGGACTGCATAGCCAAGGCTTTGGCCGCACATCTTTTCATATCCAACAGATTATCGATATTAAAATCCGGTCGTATAGCCCAGACAACATCCGCACCATGAGGGAACAGTTCCCTGTTGAGCCGGAATGTTTCGCGGATGAGTCGCTTAATTCGATTACGCCGTACTGCATTTCCAACCTTGCGGGATACACTGATACCCAGCCGGCTGTACTCAAGATCGTTCGCCAGAATGATAAGTGTGAGCCCATTCCCCCTGTAGCGTGCGCCAGCCTTGTAAACAGCCTGAAACTCTCCTGTGACTCGGAGCAGGTGTCGCTTCGGAAGAGTATTACGACCCAAAAAAATTACGCCGTTAACTGCTTGCGGCCCTTGGCTCGTCTCCTTCTGACCACTGCCTGCCCTGAACGGGTTTTCATACGCACAAGAAAACCATGGGTACGAGCTCGTTTGATATTACTGGGTTGAAAAGTTCTTTTACTCATAATCTACATCCTTTTGTACGGACCATTCTAGTTTCCAGTTTAGTGAGAAATACGAAGATAACATCTCGCATTATTCTTGCTGCCCACCATTTCCATGACCAACTGTACAGGCAATGTGGAAGGCGCAAGGGTTGAAAATAGTCAAAATCTGCTTAAAGGAACAACTTTAATCATAGGGTCAAGCATCTGTCAAACTATTTCCCCTGTGCACAGTCGCCGCATGACCATCATCTTCTGCAAACAGCAAATGCAGCAAATATATTTTCTGGGGAGCATCAACAAGTGCGCTATGAAGTGAGAATTTTACGCTCCTCCCGACACGGTTGTCCAGCCGCATACGAAATTGTACCGGCAGACTTGCCAAAAGAGTATTAAATTGATTAAAATTTATTTTTTATCAAAAACACCTCATCCGGACACGATCACATAGCAACCTGCCCTATGGGCTACTTGGACGACATTTTCTTATGACGGATTTTGACATTGCCGTAATTGGAGCCGGGCATGCCGGTTGCGAGGCGGCTTTAGCCGCCGCCCGACTAGGTTACCGTACCCTGGTTTGCGTTATCAATGCGGATACCATCGGTGCCTTATCCTGCAACCCGACTATCGGAGGCCTGGCCAAAGGGCACCTGGTCAGGGAAATCGATGCGCTGGGTGGTGAAATGGCAAGAAATATCGATGCTACAGGTATCCAGTTTCGCCGGCTCAACACCAGCAAAGGGCCGGCGGTCCGATCCTCAAGGGCCCAGGCCGACCGCCTCCTTTACCGGCTCCGGATGACTCAGATACTGGCAAATCAAGTGAACCTGTCAATTAAACAGGCTATTGTCGATGAAATCCTCGTTAAAAATGGAAAAGTGATCGGCCTGCGCACCTCGCTGGATGAACACATCCCTGTCAAGGCAGTTATAGTCTGCACAGGTACCTTCCTTAACGGCCTTATCCACATTGGCCTGAAAAGTTTCCCCGCCGGTCGCATGGGTGATTCCCCTTCCACCAAACTTGCCCAATGGTTTACTGCCACAGGCTTTAATGTCGGACGGATGAAAACAGGTACAACCCCGCGACTTGACGGCAATACCATTGACTACTCTCAACTCGAAGCACAGGGATCCGACAAAGAACCAACCCTTTTCTCCTTTTCATCCGCTGGTTTTCCACCTCTGCCGCAACGCCCATGCCACATCACCTATACCAACGAAAAAACACATGAAATTATCCGCGCCGCCATTGACCAGTCCCCCATGTATGCGGGTATCATTGAAGGTGTGGGAGCTCGATACTGCCCGTCAATTGAAGACAAGGTCATGCGGTTTCCCGAAAAGATCCGTCACCAGGTTTTTCTTGAACCTGAAGGCCTGGATACGGTTGAAGTCTATCCAAATGGTATCCCCACCAGCTTGCCTCTGGAGACCCAGGTTGCCATAGTGCATTCCATAGCCGGATTGGAGCAGGCGCGTATCATCCGGCCGGGCTATGCCATTGAATACGATTATATTGACCCAACGGAGTTGAAGCCTTCGCTGGAAACGAAAAAGGTCAATGGCCTCTTTCTTGCCGGCCAAATCAATGGCACCTCCGGGTACGAAGAGGCGGCCGGCCAGGGTCTGATGGCCGCGATCAACAGCATCCAGTATATTCTTGACAAAGCGCCATTGATTCTTGACCGCTCACAGGCCTATCTCGGAGTTCTTATTGACGATCTGGTCACGCTTGGCACCAAAGAGCCCTACAGGCTCTTCACCTCCAGGGCGGAATACCGTTTACTGTTACGAGAGGACAATGCTGACCAGCGCCTGCGGGAGATCGGTTACAACATCGGTCTTGTGGACGAACAGACCTGGCAGACCTTCAGGCACAAACAACATATCATCGAAAAAACAGTCCAACAGCTTCAGGAAACACGAGTCAAGCCGACCACCACGATCAACGCCCTGCTGGCAGACCGCCGTTCAGCTTCACTGTCTCAGGCAGTCAGTCTGGCAGATATCTTACGTCGACCGGAAATCGGTCTTGATGACATCTTACTTTTTGCCAAGGAAACGAACCTCACCTGCGCACTGACCGATGAGGCACTTAAATTCCGTGATGAAATAGAATTACAGATCAAATACGAAGGATACATCAAACGGCAAGAGGAACAGATTGCTCGTTTCAAAAAGCTTGAAAGCATCACGCTCCCCCCTGATCTTGTGTACAAAGGGATGCCCGGTCTCTCCAACGAAGTTGTTGAAAAACTGACAAGAGTGCAACCTCGTTCCCTTGGTCAGGCATCACGCATTTCAGGGATAACCCCTGCCGCCCTTTCAGTGTTACAAATCCATTTGAAACGCCTGGGCCGCCTTGAACGATAACTCGGCTGAAAATATATGCTGCCCTACCCTTCCATTGATCCGATCCTGTTTTCCATAGGCCCTCTCCACATCCGCTGGTACGGCTTAATGTACGTTATCGGCTTTTTAGCCGCCTACCAACTCGTTCTTCATCAGGCCATAAAATTGCAATGGCAACAGATGGTTGAGCATCTGGACAACCTGCATCTGACACTTATCGTTGGTATAATAATTGGCGGGCGCTTGGGATACGTGCTTTTTTACAACCTGCCCTATTACCTGGCCCACCCCGGTGAAATACTTGCAATCTGGACAGGCGGCATGTCTTTTCATGGAGGTTGTTTAGGAGGAATTGCTGCCGGTCTGTTCTATTGTCATCGTACTCGGCTCGACTTCTGGAAAGCAGCGGATCTTTTTACTGTTACGGTCCCTGTTGGCCTGTTTTTAGGTCGGATAGGAAACTTTATCAACGGCGAGCTGTTCGGCAGAACAACCCATCTGCCCTGGGGCATGGTCTTTCCTGAGGGCGGTCCGTTTCCCCGACACCCTTCACAACTGTACGAAGCATTGCTCGAAGGAGTAGTGCTTTTGTGCGTTCTCTGGTCAGTTAAAGAAAGACCATGGCGCTCCGGGTCAACCGGTTGGCCACATGGGTCAATGCTGGCGCTCTTTCTTGTTCTTTATGGATTTTTCAGGTTCACTGTTGAATTCGTTCGAGAACCTGATCCACAGGTCGGGTTGATCGGCTCCCTTCTTTCAATGGGGCAAATGCTCAGTCTCGTTATGATCGGTGTCGGCATCATCCTGTGGTTGTACCGCCGATCGACAGTAACCACAGCAAAGCACAGTTAAACACTGCCTCCCTCCCTTCAACATCTTTCTCAAGCGGCTTGAAGCATATTTTGCAGTGGCAGTTGTTCTGTGCAGACCGTAGTCCAGGCTAAGAAGGTACAGATTTGGCTTCTCCGGTCTGAAAAGATTGAATTCGTTGTGATAGACTTGTGCGTCTTCTTACCGAAAGACAATGCTCACCGGACAGTGATCAGAACCAAAGACCTCGTCATGGATACCGGCCTCTAACACCCGATGGTCACTTGCCGGGTCAACAATAAAATAGTCGATCCTCCAGCCAATATTTTTTGCCCGGGCATTAAACCGATAACTCCACCAGGTATACTGTCCGGGGGAAGGGTCAAACTTCCTGAATGTATCGATATACCCAGCCGTAGAGACCTCATCCATCCACGCCCGTTCCTCATCGGAAAAGCCGGGATTATGCCGGTTTTTGCCGGGATTGGCTAAATCGATCTCTTTATGCGCAACATTCAGGTCACCACATAAAACCAGCGACTTGTCACGAGACAGTTTGTTCATATGTACCAGCAAGGCGTTATGAAACTCCTGCTTATAGGCCAACCGTTTCAAGGCCGGTTGAGCATTCGGCGAGTAAACATTGATGAAATAAAAATCTGCAAATTCAAGGTTCAGGACCCGTCCTTCGTCATCCGTCGACTCGACCCCGTCAAGTCCGTTCCAGACACGAACAGGTCGAACCTTCGAAAAAACAGCAGTCCCTGCATACCCCTTTTTCTTTGCCGGGTTCCAATAAACATGGTAACCATCTATAATTTCATTAATTTCAGGGACTTGATCCGGATGTGCCTTGATTTCCTGAAGAGCGAGAATATCGGGATCAAGGGCATGGAGGACATCGGAAAAACCATTTTTCAGAGCAGCCCGCAGGCCGTTCACATTCCAGGACAAAAACTTTTTGCTGTTTCCTGTCATTCTATCAGATCTCTTCAAAGCACGAGGTGTCACACCGATCTTCGGGCACCATTTTTCAATAGGACAACGGTCGCAGTGTGGAGATACAGGCTTACATGTACCCTGACCAAAAGCAACCAACGTAAAATTAATATCTTTCCAATAGCGTTCAGGTAATATTTTGCGCAGCTGCATCTCTGTTTGCAATGGAGTCTTTGTTGCCACCATGCCCCAGATATTCATGATGCGATGCACATGGGTATCAACACATATGGCAGGCTTGTCAAACGCCACTGCAATCACCAGGTTGGCGGTTTTTCTTCCCACTCCCGGCAGAGATAGAAGGGCATCCATGGTATCCGGTACTTTCCCGTCAAATCGCTCGTTGAGCACCTTCGGCAGAGCACTGAGATATCTTGCCTTATTTCGATAAAAACCTACCGGATATATCAGTTTCTCCAATTCAGAAACCGACAGTTCAGCCAGTTCATCGACCGAACCGGCCCGTGGAAAGAGCCGGCGAGTTGCTGCAGCTGTCACCTCATCCCTGGTTCTTGCAGATAAAATAGTCGCCAGCAACACTTTAAAAGGATCACGGGTTTGTGCAGCTATAAGATCAACGACCGGTACCTGGTAGCTGGCCACCTCTTGCTGCACAAGGGGAAATATGGTTTCAAAAGAAAAGGACATAGAACAGGTAATAGCTGAAGTCATTCAACAAGAAATCGACTTTTAAACAGATGTATGGGCATGTTCAACAGAGAGCCGATTCAAAGCAGCGGGCCGATCCAATGTACTGCAAAATGGACGATGAGACGGATCGACGTTCAGGAATACAGGCTTGCAACGAGGTATCAACAAGCAGGTATGTCGATATGGCCAGGATATAAAAGAAAAATCATCCCTGTTCACCATAATAATCCTTCTGGTACTCGTAGTATCCAAAAACTTTATAATCAAGAACAGTTGCTCGATAGGCATTGAAAACTACACCTAAAATTTTCTCACGTCCAATGGCGTCCGCAAGGGCCTTGATATATTCTCTTCTGGCCGCACCATATCGAACAACAATGACAACCCCATCGACGTGCTGGGCCAGAACCGACGTTTCACTGGCCGCATGCAGGGGAGGGCTGTCAAACAACACGATACGATCTTCATAGCGGTGGGACAGTTCATCAACAAGTCGAGCCATGGCTGCAGAACTCAATAACTCTGCCGGGTTGACAGATCGTGGTCCAGCAGGAAAGATAGAAAATTTTTCTATCCCTGATGGCTGTAAAAGCTCTGGAATCTGCTTTTTATGCTGCAAGTAATCGGACAGTCCCATCACATTGGGGATACCGAAAAGGGTATGTTGGGTGGGTTTACGTAAGTCGCAATCCACGAGCAAACAAAAATTATCCACTCCTTGAGCAAGGGATATCCCAAGATTTGCACAGATAAAACTCTTCCCCTCTCCCGGTGATGCACTTGTCACCAACAGCGTCCGGGGCACTTTACCAGAAGATGGAAAAAGAATCCGAGTTCTCAGCGCACGAATACTCTCTGCCACAGGTCCGGTGGTGACCGCGGCAAGTGTCAGACGATCATCCCACTTCCCAAGCTGTGCCGCCTCATGCTCACTGATCTCTTTTCGAGGAGAAGGGGAGGCAATCACCGGTTCCACTTTCGTTACTGCCTGCGGCTCCGATGGAACCATCGCCACCTCTTCCACGCTGCTGTCTACTGTCTCATTTGCCCGTTGCAGAGCATTAAATACCTTCCCCACATCTTCCCCCGTTTATTCCAAACACACCATTTCGGACACACACTCCGGAGTATGGCAAAATCATCCGTGAAAATACTTCAACCAGACAGTAACACCAAGAAGAATAACGAGTACCAGCCCACCCAGAATCGGCCATTGCCAGCTCTGTATTTTTTCCGACCTGCCCACAGGCAGGGGAGTCCCTTCTCCGGGAAAGTGGAGATCCTCAACGCTTTCCTCAATCAACTCCGCACCAATAACCGGATTACCTTCGGCAAAACCGGTTAACAGCGCATGATCACAGATAATATTGATCAGGCGAGGCGTCCCCTTACTGACACGATGAACGGCCGCAATCGCCTCTTCTGAAAAAATATTGAAATGACGAGCTCCGGCATGACGCAGCCGGAAAAGAATATATTGGCGGGTTTCTTCTAAAGTGAATGTACTGAGATGAAATCTGATCCCAATTCGTTGTCGCAAGGGTAAAAGCCGGTCGTCACTCATCCGTTCATTCAACTCAGGCTGGCCCACGAGAAAAATAGAAAGCACGTCCTGCCCCTTTTCCTCAAGATTTGAAAGCAGCCGAATCTCCTCTAGTAAATCAACCGGAAGCACATGAGCCTCGTCAAAGATCAACAGCACCCGTTCATCTTTCTCATAACACTGTTTAAGCAGGTTCCCAAATTCAATGAGAAACATCGCTTTATTGCCATCCCAGTGCAGATCAAGCTTTTTGGCAATATAGGAAAAGAACTCATCACGGTAGAGGATAGGGTTGTTGAGCAGACACAGATGAACATCTTGTTCCAGTGAACTGACCAGTGCCTGAAGCAAAGTGGTTTTGCCGGATCCAACATCGGCTGTCAAAACCAGAAAACATTTTTTGCTGAGGATACCGTACTTCAGGATAGCCAGTCCTTCCTGATGGGTTTCACTCATGAAAACCACTGCCGGATCAGGAGTCAGTGCAAAGGGTTTTTTTGCAAGTCCGTAATATTTGGTATACATAGGTTACTTGTTTTCGAATTAGATTTTCACTGCTTTCAGATGATAATCATTCCTTTAGCATACATAATGATCAAGGCTGCCAGAAGAACAACTGCATAAAGTGAGACTCCGCCAACAAGCAAGATATCTTTTCTTTTTCCTCTTATAGCCTCCTCTTCTTTTTCAATAAAGGGAAGCGCACAGATGACAGGAACACCTATATATTCTTCAAGTTCTCCAACATCCTTGAAGGAAGTATCAATAAAATCAAGAATAATCAGGGAACCAATACTCACCCCAAATCCTGCCGCCAAAGCAACAAGCAGAATACGTAAAAAATTAGGTTTGAAGGGTTTTTCGGGAAGACGAGCCGGATCAGCAATTTTAAATTTACTGCCTTTCTGGTTACGCTCAAGGTTCTCTGCAGACTGTGCCTGTAGATTTTGTGCAACCAACTGATCGTAGTGCCGTCGTAACTCTGTATAATCTCTGGTCAGGTTATTCCATTCAGCCTCCCGAACAGGCGCGGCCTCTATCCAGCGCTGGTACTTTGCTATCTCCCCGGGTATCTTGGCCTGCTCATCTCGAATCTGTCGTATATTCGTATCGATTTCTCTCAGCTGAGCCTGGAGCCGATGCGCTTCCATCGTTGCGGTAAAACTCGCCTGGCTGCCGGCTGCTGTACGACCGGAGACCGCAGACGCCTCGCCCGGTAGTTTTTCCAGCTGTCTGATCTGCTGCTGGGTGTGAAGAACTTCCGGATGATTTTTCGTATATTTAGTGCGCAATGTGTTTAAGTAGGCGCGCAAACGTCTCAACCGCTCGGCATTTGTTTCCGGAAATCTTGAATCAACTGAACCTGTTGGTGTCTCTATAGCCATCTGCATGGCTGCCAGACGTTGCTGCATGCCAACCTGCTCCTGCAACATTGCCTTGGTCCGTTCAAGTTCCTGAATCGTATTCTGATACCCTTGATTTTGCGTGACAAGAGCCTGTAATTGCGCAAGATTCCCTGGCCGCTGTTCAGGCATTTCGTTAAAATACTCTAACTTATAATCACGCATCACCTGCTCTTTCTCGTCCAACACCTTTTTGGCCATGGCCAGTTCTTTTTCAGTATACTTGGAGGTTTCTGATGCCCTTTCTTCCCTATACTTAAGGTTCTCTTCTATGAACAATGAAGCCAGGGCATTGGCCACCTTGACAACCTCCTCCGGCTCTCCTCCCTGAAAACTGACACTGAACACATCACCTTGACCGATCGGTACAATTTCTATACTTTTGCGCATGGATCCAACAACACTTTGAACAGGAACCCTCTCTCGAGCCTTCTCATACAAAGAAAGTTGTGTTATGACTTTTTCAAGGTTGCTTTGGCTTGTTACCAGCTCCTTCAAAGTGGCGAGCGCCTCTCGAAGACCGCTCCTTCCCTGTTCCGGGTCCATCCGTGCCGGATTAATTTGCTGTTGTTCATAACTTAACAGTGCGGTACTTTTATACACCTTTGGGATACGAAGGTAGTAAAACTGGGCGATTGTCACGGCAATAAGGACGCTGAAAGCGATTAACCACCATTTTGCCAGAATAATATCCGCATACTTTTTTATCAGTTGGCGCTGTTTAATATCCATGATCCTAACCGGTCGTTGTTGAGATTATCTCATTCACATGTCAGCAATAGATTCAACCACCTGCGTGATCGGTGACATTCACGGGTGTCACGAATCGCTCGTTCATCTTCTGGGCAAGGTCACCCATCGTGCAGACACCCTTGTGTTTCTCGGCGATTATGTTGATCGAGGACCACACTCCAAAGAGGTCGTCTCCACTATTTTAACCCTTGCCAGAAACCATCCCCGTGTGATCACCCTGATGGGTAATCACGATTTCCTGTTCATGAAATATTTAAATGGAGAGGAGAGCAGCCTCTTTTTGCAGGTTGGGGGGAAACAGACACTGGCCAGCTACGGTCTTCCCGTTCATGCAACACCTGAGGACATACTTCAGCAGGTCCCATCCACCCACATTACATTCTTTCACAACCTGCCCCTTTACTGGGAAAATCAACATGCCATCTATGTTCATGCCGGACTGCAACCCGGGTGCCATCTCAGTCAGCAAACGGCGCAGTGGTGTCTTTGGGCACGTGAGTCTTTCCTCACGGCTACAGCAGACTTTGGCAAACCCGTTATCTTTGGACATACGGTCTTTTCTGAACCTCTGATTGCTGATGACAAAATCGGCATTGATACCGGCGCAGTTTATGGTGGAGAGCTCACAGCCCTGCTGCTGCCTGAACAGAAAATTATCAGTGTACCTGGACTCCGTGGCCCATACCAATGATATTCATGGTATAGGAAAGAACAAAAAAGACCAAGAAAACTTTACAGTTCTTCAAAACTGAAGGGAAGAACCAGTGCAATATCGGTAACTCCCATGAACAGCATACACAGTCGATCAACACCAAGGGCAATACCTGCTGCCGTACCGATTTTACCGAGCTCATCAAGAAACATCTGAGGTAGTTCGGTGTCCAGCCCCCTTGTCAACCATATCTGATCGATCTCCTCCATAAAACGAAATCGCTGCTCTTGAGGATCCGCCAGTTCGGAAAATCCATTGGCCAGCTCCACACCGGCAACATACAGTTCAAACCGTTCTGCAACTTTGGGATTCTGAGCACTGCGCCTGGCGAGCAACCCCCGCTCCAAGGGGTATTCATAAAGAAAAACCGGCCGGTCCTGCCCCAGATACGGTTCAATCGCTGTGACTAAAAGTTCATCAAACATATCGGTACGCAGTGCCTCTTCAACGTCAACACCGGCATACTGTTCAAAGGCATCTGCCACTGTTAAGCGCTCCCAGGGTGCGGCCAGTGAAACACTCGTCCCTTTCCAACAGATCGTAGAGGTATCAACAACACCGGGCAGTTCAGCACACTGTCGGGCCAGGAAACAAAACAACGCCTCGCACTGCCGCATCAAATCATAATAATCCGCCCCCTTATGATACCACTCAAGCATGGTAAATTCCGATTGGTGCAGCCGGCCATGTTCTTCCTTGCGAAAACAGTGACAGATCTGAAAAATCCGTTCACAGCCGTTTGCCAACAGACGTTTCATGCATAGTTCAGGAGAAGTTTGCAGAAAACAGTCCTCGCTGGCAAAGGGAATAAGATTGGATTCAGGAATAAGAACCGGGAGGCGCTGAGGTGTATCAACTTCTATGTAGTCGTTTCCAAGGAAAAAACCACGGATGGTCTGCAGCAACTGCGAACGCTGCTGCAGACCGGCAGGTGTCATCATGGCAACGATTTATTCTTTAACCCTGGTGATATATGTTCCAGTACGGGTATCTATTTGAATTTTATCGCCCTGATTGATAAATGGCGGAACCTGGAGCTGAAATCCTGTTTCAACCGTCACAGGCTTTGTATCTGAACCTGAGGTGTCCCCCTTGGCCCAAGGTTCAGCTACGGTGACCTCCAGATTGACAAAAGTGGGCAAGGAAACATCAATCGGTCGATCCCCGAAAAACAGCACCTCAACCTCCATATTGTCGATCAGGAAGTTCAGATGCTCTCCCAGCTGTTCTTTTGTTAAAAAGATCTGCTCATACGAGGTCGTGTCCATGAAATGATACTCGTCATCCTGAGCGTACAAAAACTGCATCTTACGCTCTTCTAAATTCGGACGCTCAAACTTATCGTTGGAACGATAGGTCTGCGTGAACTGTACGCCTGTAATCATATTGCGCATTTTCGTCCGGTAAAGGGCCTGCCCTTTACCGGGTTTCGAAAAATCGAATTCCGTGATAATATACGGTTCACCATCTATTTGAATTTTCAGACCCTTACGCAAATCAGAAGCTGTATACATGGTTCCATCCATTTACTCATTATTTATTGATTACTTTAAAAAGATAGAATGTTACGGTACGACCGTTTTTTTTGCAACTGCTTCCTGCGCCATCAACGGATTTCCCCACAAAAACGGCCTTTCACGTGCAGTTGAAACGTGATTTCAAGAGGCTCCCATTTACTGAAATCAGCATGCAACCTTCAAAACCCAAGACGATTTACGCCGGGGTTCTTTCAGATACCCATTTACACTCGCCCACTCCGGATTTTCTGCGACAGATTCGCACCTGTTTTCACTTCTGTGATGTCATTATTCATGCCGGTGACCTCACCGAACCCGGTATTCTCGAGGCTTTTACACCAAAGACCATTCATGCTGTCCATGGTAACATGTGTGCCCCCTCTGTTCGTAATCGTCTCCCGCCACACCATCTCTTCACGCTTGGCCGCTTTGTCATCGGCCTTGCCCACGGTGCCCACCTCGGCTTTGACATTGAAACCTCTTTATGGAACCTTTTCCCTGAAGCCGACTGCATTATCTACGGTCACACCCATGCACCCGTCTGTCATCGCCACGGTCCGACCCTTTTTCTTAACCCAGGCACCTTTCAGGCAACCGGTCGGTATGGTGCACCAGGTACCTATGCTATACTAGAGGCGGGAGACCAACTCTCCGCCCGTATCCTGGAGGTTCCACACATACCGTGAAAACTCTGTGGACCCCCTGGAGAATGGAGCATGTTCTTGGTAACGTGCCGGCTGTTGACGGCTGTCTTTTTGAACCTCTGGGAACAGCCCCACAGGATCAAGCCCACCTGCTCCTTTACCGCGACAACCTGACTGTTGTCCTCCTCAATCGGTATCCCTATGCCAACGGGCACCTGCTCGTCGCTCCACGCAGACACCTCGCCGATCTTACAGAGCTCTCGACTGAAGAAAACAGCAGCCTCATGGCCATGCTGGCAACATGCTGCACCATACTCCGTCGGCATCTTCACCCCCACGGCATCAATATCGGTCTCAACCTTGGAAAGGCAGCTGGTGCCGGTATCAGCGAGCATCTGCACTTTCACCTTGTGCCGCGCTGGCAGGGCGACCATAACTTCATGACTGTCTGTGCCGACATCAGAACCATCCCCCAGCATCTTGAAAACACCTTTACCATGCTCGCTCCTGATTTCTCCAACCTGCTTACCCCGCCAGCTCCATGAATACCTCGCATAAAATCACCCCGATGCTCCGACAGTACCTTGAAATCAAGGAACAGTATCCTGATACTATCTTATTTTACCGTATGGGAGATTTTTATGAGATGTTCTTTGAAGATGCGGAGATCGCTGCTCAGGTACTGAGTATCACCTTAACCTCGCGGAGTGCAAAAGATGAAGAGAACAGAATCCCCATGTGCGGGGTACCTTTCCATGCGGTAACCGGCTATCTCGGCAGGATGATCAAGGCTGGCTACCGTGTCGCGATTTGTGAACAGGTCGAAGATCCGAAAACAGCCAAAGGTATTGTAAAACGAGAGGTTGTGCGCGTTGTCAGTCCCGGGGTAACCACTGATGATCAACTCCTTGACGCCAAAGTCGACTGCTATGTCAGTGCCCTGACCATCAATCGCCGATCAACAAAAAACTGGATCGCCGGGCTTGCTTTTATAGATGTTTCCACAGGCCATTTCTACGTCAGTGAAGTCATCTTCTCACCCCAACACCTGAGTCCGCTCATTGACGCCTTTACCCGTCTGCAACCCGCAGAACTGGTGCTCTCCCATACAGAGATGGAACGGTCCTCTGACCTCACCGCACAGTTGACCACCCATCTTGGCAAACTGTGTCTGACAGAACGTCCGGATTTCCATTTTGATCTGCAAACCGCCTATACCACTCTGACCGAACACTTTGGCACCACTAACCTGGCAGGATTTGATTGTGAATCGCTGACCACTGCAATCGCTTCCGCCGGAGCGCTTATTGTGTATCTTCGTGACACTCAAAAATCCGACTTAACGCATATTAAGCGGATCAGCCCACTGACAGACAGTGAGTATATGATCATTGACGATGCTTCCCGGCGAAACCTGGAGTTAACCGAGACGCTCATCGGCGGACATCGTGACGGCTCACTTCTTGCCATCCTCGATCAAACAAAAACTCCCATGGGGGCTCGATTGCTACGCAACTGGCTTCTCTTCCCCCTCCAACAGCATGAGCAGATCGAGGGCCGTCTGACAGCTGTTCAAGAACTTATCCATCTCAAAAAAACCAGATCATCCCTGCGCACCCTGTTTGCAGCTATCCATGACCTTGAACGTCTGTGCAGCCGGCTCGTTCTCGGGCATGGCAATGCCCGTGACATGAACGCTATAAAGGTATCACTTGCACAACTACCGGATCTGCGCGCCCTCCTGACTGCCTGTTCCGCACCCTTACTGCACGAAATATACACTGAGCTGGACCCTTTAACTGACCTGCACCAGCTTGTTGATACGGCAATTCACGAGGATGCCCCTGTCAGTCTACGTGAAGGAAACCTTATTCGTGAAGGATACAACGCTGAACTCGACCACCTGCTGGTTTTACTTCGTGACGGGAAAAATCTCATACTGGCGCTTGAAAACAGTGAGCGGGAGCGATCAGGACTGGCAAAATTAAAGGTCGGATACAATAAAGTTTTCGGCTATTATTTCGAGCTCAGTCGCAGTCAGTCCGCATCAATCCCGGATTACTTTATCCGTAAACAGACTCTGGTCAATGCAGAACGCTTCATCACCCCTGAACTGAAGGAGCTTGAGCAATCCATTCTCACCGCACAGGAACGTCGTTTAGAACTGGAATATTCGTTGTTTCTTGACCTTCGCGACCAACTTGCCCGCCACAGTCGGCGCCTGCTGGACACAGCCAACCTGATTGCCAGGCTCGATGTTCTTGCATCTTTTGCCGAAACAGCAACCGAATACCGGTATTGTCGACCGACCATCAACAATGAAGAGTCTATCACCATTATCGAAGGCAGACATCCTGTCATTGAAAAAAGCATGGAACCCGGTCGTTTTGTTCCCAATGATGTACAACTTGATCAGAAAACACATGGGCTGCTGATCATTACCGGCCCTAATATGGCAGGCAAATCAACCGTCCTGCGTCAGAGTGCCCTGATTGTGCTGATGGCACATCTTGGCAGCTTTGTCCCTGCCGAATCAGCCTCAATATGCCTCGTTGATCGGATCTTCACACGGGTAGGGGCTATGGATGATCTACGTCGGGGCCAGTCAACCTTCATGGTTGAGATGAATGAAACGGCCAATATTCTCAACAATGCCACGAAAAACAGCCTGGTTATTCTGGATGAAATAGGACGTGGTACCTCGACCTACGACGGTTTGGCAATTGCCTGGGCTGTGTCGGAAGAATTAGCACAAAAGGATGGCGTCGGCATCAAGACCCTCTTTGCCACCCATTACCATGAGCTCATCGACCTGGCCGCAACGAACACCAACATTCAGAATTATTCTATAGCTGTTCAGGAATGGAATGATTCAATCGTGTTTCTGCACAAGATGGTTCAAGGGGCCACCAGTCGCAGTTACGGCATCCAGGTGGCATCCCTGGCCGGGGTTCCGGAACACGTCATTGCCCGCGCTCACCAAATTCTGAAAAATATTGAACAGGCGGAATTCACCCGCCATGGCCACCAGCAGTCTGTATCCCGCCGCCAAAAGGGAAAGGAACAGCCTCATCAGTTACCTCTCTTTACCCCTCCACAACATCCGGCTCTTACCCTGCTTGCCGCTGCCCGTCCGGATGACCTATCACCTAAGCAGGCACTTGATATACTCTACCAGGCCAAGGCCCTGCTTGAAGAGCATCCTGACTGACTGCAGCCCTCTTTCTGTTGAGTCCTTTAGTCGGGGATCTTCTCGTCCGTCACCTTAAACACGAACAGCAGTATATAATTTTTTGAATTTTACCGGTAAAGATTCAATTTATTTTACTTTGTTACCTAAATTCGTTATATTGTGTGAAAATATGTGAATTTTACGGCAGAATCTTTGTTTTTTTGTTTTATTTCAAGTAGTTAATTAAACCATGGCTACCGGCATGACTTTTCACACCGTATCACACCTCCAACATACCCGCTGGAAAAGTCGATGGGTTGTGCTGATGGCGATTGTAATGCTTAGCTGCGCTGTCTCATCAGTGCTTGCAAGCAGCCCTTATATCGCACGACCTGAGCAGCAGTCATCCGAACAGACCTATGTAGCTGCAAAAGCGTACCTGCTGCAACTCGAACGTGATCACACCCTCGGCAACAACCGGGCCAACTGGCTCACAGGTGTCCGCACGTTCCGTCAAATTCATTTCACAGAAAAAAAAGGCGCGTTGGGACCTTCCAGTCTCTACATGAGTGCCAAAACCTATCAGCAAATGTTTGAACGGTTTAAACAACCTCAAGATATAAAAAATGCCCAAAATACGTTCCTTGAGCTTGCCGATCTGTATCCAAACCACTCTCTCGCCGATGATGCCCTGTTTGCAGCTGCTCAATGCGCACAGCAACAACCGGGACAACAACAGCTGGCAAGTGAGCTCTATCAAAAAGTTGTTTCTCTGTACCCCACAGGTGATCAAGCTGCCAAGGCCCAGGCCATTTTGACAACCCCGGCATCCAAGAGTACAAATGCCTCACCCTCACCGGAGAGCAGCATAGATCAAGCACAGGCACCCAGGCTATCCTCACTTTCTCCTGCAAAGTACTGGTCCTCGCCGGATTATTGCCGCGTCGTTCTTCAAGCACCAAAACCGCTCCCCTTCACAAGCGGTACCATCACCTCAACAACAGACGACAACCGTCTCATCTCTTTTGATATTGAAAAAAGCCATACTACAGGCAATCACCTCCATTCGCTGCCGGTCTCCCAGGGGCTATTAAAGCGCATTGTCTCTCGACCGCTTACTGAAGACACCGTGCGTGTCAATGTTGAAGTGGAGTCCCTTGCTGAGTATTCAATTTTCAGTCTGAACGATCCATTCAGGATCGTTGTTGACGTCCGGGGTGCTCAGGCTGTCACTCCTCCCAATCAGAACAGCACCTTTTTGCCTGCTAAGGCCAGCAACAGCTCTCAGCAGCCAAAGTTAGCCGTCAATACCCGCATAAACACCGGCGCCTTAACAATAGAACTCAGTGATCAGAAAAAACGCCTACCTGCCTACACGACACCAGCAATGGCGAAGAGTGACAAGCGTGGAGCACTCTCGCTGGCGCAGCAATTGGGGTTGGGAATTCGCAAGATTACCATTGACCCTGGTCATGGCGGAAAAGATCCCGGGGCCATGGCCTTTGGATTAAAAGAAAAAGACATCGTGCTGCGTATTTCACAAAAAGTTGCAGCCCTATTACAAACAAACTCCCGCTATGAGGTCGTCCTAACGCGGAACCGCGATGTTTTTGTTCCCCTTGAAGAGCGAACAGCCATGGCTAATACCAACAAGAGCGATCTCTTCTTATCAATCCATCTGAACGCCCACTCTGAAAAACGAAAAAACGGCGTTGAAACCTATTTTCTTAATCTGGCCACAGATGCGGCCGCCATGCGGGTAGCGGCTCTTGAGAACGCGACATCCACTCACAATATTGGCGAGTTACAAGATATCCTCACCATG
This sequence comes from Desulfobulbus oligotrophicus, assembly GCF_016446285.1. Taxonomy (NCBI): domain Bacteria; kingdom Pseudomonadati; phylum Thermodesulfobacteriota; class Desulfobulbia; order Desulfobulbales; family Desulfobulbaceae; genus Desulfobulbus; species Desulfobulbus oligotrophicus. The sequence continues at coordinate 1,276,728 of NZ_CP054140.1, read as the reverse complement.
CTGATGGAGAACTCTAAAATTGACGAATCCACCCGGTTAGCTCGCTTCGTTCACAACAATTTACTCAAAGGCTATGGCAACCAGTATAAACCGCATGATCTCGGCATCAAACAAGCTCCGTTCTATGTTCTCCTTGGCGCTCAAATGCCGGCGGTGTTAGTCGAACTGGCCTTTATCACAAACCCGGAGGAAGCAAAACTTCTCCAATCCGAGGAACACCTTAACAAGATTGCAGAGCTGCTTGCAGCCGGCGTAGCCGCCTATGTCGATCACCATTACTCAGCCGCATTAAAGTATTGACTCTGCAATGTTCGCCTCTCTCGAGTATCAACATGCCTGCCATAAGTGTGTTTCTTCAACTGCACGGATTGACTGTTTTTAAAAATCAGTCTAAAAAAACGATCAAAAAGATACTCTCGCGGTCGCAGCGGGATTGATCAAATAACTGCGGTTCACGCCCGATTTTTTCCTGATTCTCTCTGTGCCCAAGACCTGATGTGGTGACAACATCTCCACTGCTACACAAGACGCCGGACAGCCATATCTTTACAGGCAGTAAGGGGCAGGTCATCCACGGGTCATTTTTATGGTCTACTACTCTTCATCCCCATCTCCGGATGAATCAGGTACGCCATAGTCTCCAGCACTCTGGCAAAGGTGAGAGGGGACGGACTGCACACGTCGTCGGCATCCAGAACATGCACTCTTCCGGCCTTCACAGCTTTTAATGTTGTATACCTCTCCCATTTCTTTTTTTCCTGTGCCCCGACCCCGCTTTCCGAACCCATGACTGCAATGATGATCACATCTGGTGCCAATGCCAGCACGTGTTCAGTGGAGAGTGATCCGAACCGCATCCCTTCGGCAATATTCTCCCCGCCACCAAACAGGATGTACTCATTGGTAAATGAATCCTTCATCGATGAGAAAAGCGGATCAGCACCGACCTGAAGAAACACTCTTTGCTTTGGCAATGTCTGCACCTGCGCGTGTATCTCATCAACCTGCTCCTGCGCGGTCCGCACTATTTCCTGGGCCTCTTTTTCACGGCCAAGCACTCTACCAAGGCCCACAAACTGATCACAGATCTCTGCGAATGAAGTTGTTTGAGGAAAATACTCTGTCCGCAAGCCAAGTTTATTGAACTGTTCCACGTACGACAGTGGCGTTAAATTGCTGACTAAGATCAGATCCGGCCGAAGCCTCACAATCTTTTCAATATTTATTTCCATGACCGACCCAACCTTTGCAATTTTCTGAGCAGCCGCTGGTCGATTACAGTAGGTCGTATTGCCGACAAGTTGTTCACCTAAACCAAGAAGAAACAGGTTTTCAGTGATAACCGGGCTCAAAGACACGACCCTATACGGAACTCCGTCAGGTTGCTCAGACGCCCAAATGAGTGTCGGTAAGAAGAGAAGCAGGAGAAGAGGTACCAGTGAGCATCGCTGAAGGTTGCGTTTAAAATCTATATATTTTTTCATAATTTCAGGCTCTTCACCTCATAACACCATGCTGCGTGCCGGTGAATATTCATACAGTACGTAGCTGATCCATGCTGCCCGATGATTCTATCAAAACCCGAACCGATCTTGGGCAACGTCACGGCCGCTCTTTAACGTGCAGTCAGTTTTATCAGTCCCAGGTAACTTACAGGGTCATCAAAATATCCATACATCTGCTCTTTTCCTCTTCAGGCGATGCAGGGGTTGATTCCAGGCACACTGTCCATATTCTTATCAAACTGAAACCTCGCCGGTCTTATGGAGAGGGGCGGCAAAAACAGAGGGCCTCATCAGAATCTCCCATACCCGCAGTGAGTCCGGAAACACAGACGCCTGCCCCGGAAGATGACGTTATTATCAGAGAATCAGAGAGTGGAGAAGATGTGGAATATCCCCTTTATCAGGAGTGAAAAGGCCGTTTTGCTGATGCAAAAGATTGCCGGATAAACGCTCTATACAACGAGCACCATCTATTCAACCCGGACGATACCATCGTGCTGTAGATGTTATCCGTTTGTAGAGGTGTGGCTCTTCCACAAATAAAAAAGCCGCCCCTAAAGGCGGCTTTTGTTAACTGATGCAACAATTTAATGCCGCACCATCTCTGCAGTGTGTATCCGTGCAAGCGCCCTTTGCAGTGCTGCTTCAGCACGGGTGCGATTAATTTTTTCAGCACTTTGCTGCACTTGCAGGAGTCGTTTTTCAGCACGTTCCTTTGCTCGCAAAGCGCGTTCAACATCTATATGCTCACCAAACTCAGCACTTTCAACCAGAAACGTTACCTGGTTATTGGAGACCTCGGTAAAACCGCCACTCACCATTAAGAACTTCGTTATCCGGTCCACCTTATATGTCAGTGTCCCGGTTTTAACAGTACTCAGGAAGGGAGCATGATTTGCAAGCACACCGAATTCTCCGTGCACACCGGGAGCTGTGACAATATCGACAGCTTCACTGACTACGGCTCCATTGGGGGTGACAACTTCCAAATGTATTTGTGCCATTAGATTTACCTCACTTCAAAAAGAAGAGATCAGGAAGTTGCCTTCTGAGCAGCAGCCTTATCGATCGCCTCTTCGATGTTCCCCACCATATAAAAAGCGGCTTCAGGTAAATCATCATGTTTACCTTCAAGGATCTCCTTAAATCCACGCACAGTATCTTCAACTTTGCAGTATTTACCCGGGAAGCCGGTGAACACCTCTGCTACGTGGAATGGTTGTGACAGAAATCGCTGCACTTTCCGGGCACGTGCAACAGTGAGCTGATCTTCTTCAGCCAACTCGTCCATTCCCAAAATAGCGATGATATCCTGCAACTCCTTATACTTCTGCAGAGCAACCTGTACACCGCGAGCTGTTGCATAGTGCTCTTCACCAACGACATTCGGATCCAAGATGCGAGACGTCGAGTCAAGAGGATCAACAGCCGGATAGATTCCCAGTTCTGCAATCTGCCGGGAAAGAACAACAGTACCGTCAAGGTGAGCAAAGGTAGTAGCAGGGGCAGGGTCGGTCAAGTCATCTGCAGGCACATAAACACATTGCACCGCGGTAATCGATCCCTTGTCCGTGGATGTAATGCGCTCTTGCAACGCGCCAAGGTCTGTTGCAAGTGTCGGCTGATAGCCAACCGCGGAAGGAATGCGGCCAAGTAGCGCAGATACTTCGGATCCAGCCTGTGTAAAGCGGAAGATGTTGTCAACGAAAAACAGAACATCCTGCCCCTCTTCATCCCGGAAATATTCAGCCGCGGTCAGTCCTGTCAAAGCTACACGTGAACGGGCACCCGGCGGTTCCGTCATCTGTCCATAAACAAGGGCTGCTTTAGGAAGAACGCCTGACTCTTTCATTTCATGGTAAAGGTCATTTCCCTCTCGAGTCCGCTCGCCCACTCCACAAAAAACAGAAATTCCACCATGCTGCATGGCAATGTTGTTTACCATTTCCATCATGATAACTGTCTTGCCGCAACCAGCACCGCCGAATAATCCCATTTTGCCACCGCGAGGGAATGGGACGAGAAGATCAATGACCTTAATACCGGTCTCCAGCACGTTCACCTCGGTATCCTGTTCGGTAAAGGTTGGCGCCGGGCGGTGGATTGGTAAATTCTTCTCAGAAACGATAGGCCCAAGGCCGTCAACAGGTCTGCCGACAACGTTCATGATCCGCCCAAGAGCCGGCTGACCAACGGGTATGGTGATCGGTCCACCGCTATCGTTAGCCGGCATACCACGAACCAGACCGTCGGTTTGGTCCATGGCAACTGTGCGAACCACATTGTCACCGAGGTGCTGGGCAACTTCGCATACCAGGTTATCGGCCTCATCGCTGATTGCCGGGTTACTGATAAACAGTGCATTCATGATGTCGGGCAGATTACCGGATTCAAACTCCACATCGACGACCGGCCCGATGACCTGTATAATTTTTCCTACTCGTGCTTCACCCATTTGAAATGGCCTCCTGTAAACTGGTCCAATATCTCTAAATCAAAATTATCCCTTGAGTGCTTCGGCGCCGCCGACGATGTCCATCAACTCACTGGTAACTGCAGCCTGACGTGCTTTATTGTACAACATTGTAAGTTGTTTGATCATGTCCTTACAGGCATTTGTCGCATTGTCCATCGCTGTCATTCGCGCCGCATGTTCACTGGCACCAACCTCGAGCATGGCGTGGTACAGCTGCACATTGAGAAAGAGCGGCTGCAGCACTTCCATGATTTCATCAGGATCAGGCTCATACGTGTACGACCCCTTGAGCTCCTTTTTTTCCTGCTCTCCATCATGCCCTGCATCTACAATCGGTTGAATTGGCAACAACTCTCTCCGCTCGGGTCTTTGTATGGCTACGGAATAAAAACGACCATAGACAATATCGACCTGGTCACTCTCACCATTTATAAAGTTTTCAATTAAATTTTGAGAGATTTCTCGGGCATTGAACATCTGGAACGTGCTCATAATATCGTTATACTGCGCCCGCAACTTGCCACTTCTTTTAAAAACCTGAGAGGCCTTTTTTCCAACAGTTACAAAACTAACAGTTTTGCCTTCGCCTTCATATTGTTTCCGCAGTTTTTCCGCTGCCTTAATGATGTTCGCGTTAAAACTGCCGCATAAACCACGATCTGATGTGACGACAACGATTTCGACCTTTCTGACATCACGTTTTTCCATCAGCGGCAAATCGGTACTCTCCATGCCACTTGAAAGATCACTCATTGCCTTTGCGAATTTCGAGGCATACGGCCGAAAACGCTCCATTTTTTCTTGAGCACCACGCAGTTTCGCCGAGGCAACCATATTCATGGCCTTAGTAATCTGTGCGGTTTTCTTAACCCCGTTGATTTTATCTTTAACATCCTTTAATCCAGGCATAAGAGTGCACCTTCACGCTCAGTTCAGGCCCTTTGTCGCCTTGAAGGTCTCGCCAAAGGTCGCCAGTGTCTTATTCATCTTTTCCTCGAGTTCGGAAGAAATCTGCTCTTTTTCATGCAACTCGCTGAAGATGGATGGTTCGTTTGTCTCGATGTAGCTGTACAGTTCCCGCTCATAATCGGCGAGGGTATCAATAGGAAATTTATCCAGAAAACCCTTGGTGCCGGCAAAGATGATGGCGATCTGTTTCTCCATGGGAAGCGGTTGATATTGCGGCTGCTTTAAAATTTCAACCAATCGTTCACCACGTGTCAATTGCGCCTGGGTCGCTGCATCAAGGTCTGAGCCAAACCCTGCAAAAGCCGCCAGTTCACGGTATTGGGCCAGATCAAGCCGCAGAGTACCAGCGACCTGTTTCATAGCCTTGACCTGTGCCGCGCCGCCGACACGGGAAACAGAGAGTCCCACGTTGATAGCCGGTCGGACACCGGCAAAAAAGAGACTCGGCTCCAGGTACACCTGACCGTCGGTAATTGAGATAACGTTCGTCGGGATAAACGCTGACACGTCTCCGGCCTGTGTTTCGATGATCGGTAACGCGGTCAATGACCCAGCTCCCAGCTCGTCATTCAATTTTGCCGCACGCTCCAGCAAACGAGAGTGGTTGAAGAAAATATCACCGGGATAGGCCTCACGTCCGGGAGGACGTCGCAGAAGCAGTGAAAGTTCACGGTAGGAAACAGCCTGCTTGGAAAGGTCATCATAGATGATAAGTGCGTGTTTTCCATTATCTCTATAATACTCTCCCATTGCACAACCGGCAAACGCTGAGATGTACTGCATCGGTGCCGGATCAGAGGCACAGGCTGCAACAACCGTGGTGTAGTCCATGGCCCCGTGTTTACGAAGCGACTCAACCACAAGGGCCACCGTCGATTTTTTCTGACCGATCGCTACATAGATGCAGTGTACATCAGTATCCTTTTGCGCGATGATGGCATCAACACAGAGAGCGGTTTTGCCAATCTGACGGTCACCAATGATCAGTTCACGCTGACCGCGGCCGACCGGCGTCATGGCATCAACAGCTTTTGCACCAGTGTAACATGGCTCATGCACGCTCTGGCGATCAATAACTCCCGGGGCAAGCACCTCAATTCTTCGGAACTCCTGGGCGTTGACTGGTCCCTTTCCATCTATGGGCTGACCAATACCATCAACAACCCGGCCTTCCATCTCCGGTCCAACGGGAACCATCGCGATATTACCGGTTCGTTTGACGATGTCCCCTTCCTTGATGTCTCGCACGTCTCCCAGGACTGCACAACCGACGTTATCTTCTTCAAGGTTCAAGGCAAGTCCGAAAATACCACCCGGAAACTCCAGCAGTTCCATTGCCTGACAATTTTCCACACCATAGACACGGGCAATACCGTCACCAACAGACAGGACTGTACCGGTTTCCTTCAGGTCAATATCCGCTTTATAACCAGCAATCTGATCCTTAATAATCTGGCTGATTTCTTCTGCTTTGATCTGCATTGATTACTCTCTCCCCTTAATAGATTCCTTTAATCCATGAAGCTGTGTCTTTATACTCCCGTCCAGCACCAGGTCACCGACCTTGGCTACAATCCCACCGATAATGGACGAATCAATTTTGGTTTCCAATGTGACCGTAGTACCAGTAATCTTTTCTAAAGTCGCTTGAATTTTGGCCAACACCGCAGTGTCAAGCTCTACAGCGGAAACAACCGTACCATGGCTGATATTCTGATCTTTATCGACCATATTCTGCATGGCCAGCGCGATATCCGGAAGAATAACCGACCGTTTTTTCTCAACAAGCAGGTCAAGAAATCTGGTCATAATCGCGTCAGCCTGAACCGATTCTGCAATCTTTGCCATCACCTTTTGCCGGACATCCAACGGGTACAGTGGATTTGCCACAGCATCAGCCACTGCAATGGAATCATCTGCATAGAGGGCAGCGATAGCATGGAGAGTTTCGGCATAATGCTCAGTTGTTCCCGTCTCTTTCCCCAACAAAAAGAGCGCCTTGGCATATCGTCGAGCTAAAATTGTATTTCTCACTGTACCGCACCCACTCTTTCAAGATACTGTTCAGTTATCGTCGCCTGATCCTCTGCGGTCAGATTTTTAACGATCAACTCTTCAGCCATAGCAGCAGCCTGTTCGGCAATTTCTTCTCGCAGAAGTCGCTTGGCGTCCTCAAGCTCTGCCTGTACCGCCGCCTCTGCCTGGCGCTTGATATCTTCCGCCGCCTTTTCAGCATCAGCCAGAATTCGCTCCTTCTCCACCTCAGCCTGGGCAATGGCACGCTCAACAATGCGCTCCATTTCCTTTTCCATGCCGGCCAGCTTTGCTTCAAATTCGACAAAGGAACGTTCTGCCTCGTCCCGCCGCACGGTCAAGTCATCCAGCTCTTCGCGAATACGGTCCTGCCGTCCCCTCAGCCCGTTAACTATGGGCTTGGCACCAAACTTCACCAGAATCACAACCAGCGCTAAAAAGTTGACAGTTCGCCAGAACAGATCTTTTAATTTTTCAGCAGACAGCATACTGTCATGGCCATCCCCATGACCTGTACCCTCTGCAGACAATGTATCTTCAACAACCGGGGGAGTCACCGTAACCGGTGACACTTCCTGTCCATCAGCCACGACTTCCTGCTGCACAGCCGGCTCAGGAGCATCAGCGGCCATCACAGACACCGCAGGCATCACCCCTATGAAAATCGACAGCAGAATCGACTGCAGCAAACTGATAAGAGATTTCATGCGTCTACGCTCCTTCCCAATATCTTTCCTGCCATTGCCTGGGCAAATGCCGCGGTATCTTCCCGGAGCTCTTTTCTTGCTGCTTCGACCTGCGTCCTCATAGCTGCAAGTTCCTGTGCCTTTAAGCTGTCGGACTCACTCCGAATAGCCGCCAACTTTTCAGCACCGATCGCCTGTGCCTGTGCCCGTGCGCCATCAAGAGCTTTCTTGGCCTTACCACTGGCCTCCCGCATCTTGTTATCAAGTTCCAGTTGACGCTGTCGGGCATCCTGCTCAAACTTCACGACCTCATCATTCAAGGAACTGATTTTACGAGCTCGCTTTTCAAGGATTCCCAACACTGGTTTGTAGAGAATAGCATTGAGCACGAACATCAAAACTATCATGTTGATTATGTGCATCAATAAGGTTACATCGACCGAAATCATACCAACTCCCTCTTTTCCCGTAAGATATGTCAACGACCCGCCAACATGAGTGAATGGCGATTCATCTCCCGCAACGGATAACTACTGAAAAATGCACCAGCTGTCAAATCTTTTTAAGTATTATTTATATGATCTGTCAGTTGTGCTTGTTGTTCATACCTGTCGCCCGGCTTGACAATACTGATCAGACGGCAGTGCTTCGCCCGGCAGATTGATGCCTCCACAGACAACCCGTCAAAATAGCCGACATACGGTAATTTGCAAACACTATTTCCAGAATCAGCACTCCATCACAGACTATGTGCATCAACCATCAGCGTGCCCTGAGCCATTCCACGAGGTTGTGCATGCCGGTCTGTGTTGACACCAGAGGCTGATATCCTAAAATTTTTTCCGCCCTTTGATGACTGAACCAATGTGATTGAGCAAGTTGATAGGCAAGAAAACGGGTCATACGTGGTTCATCACTTTTCCCAAGTGCAGAAAAAATACCCTCCAGAACCGCACCCGCTGCTACAGCCACTGCCAAGGGTACCCGCTTACGAACCACCGGCACATCCAGACGGGAAAACAGTTCGTTAATCCATGCCCAGAGGTGTACCGGACTCTCCTGACCGATAAAAAAGGCCTGCCCGGCTCCGGTTTTTGAGGTGCAGAGGTTATCCGCGGCCAGCAGGTGGGCATGAACCGCGTTATCAATATAGGTAATATCAACACGGTTCTCACCGGTGCCGATAATTTTTAATGCCTGTTCCCGTCCACGGGCAAGCAGACGGGGTATCAGATGATGGTCTCCAGGCCCCCATACGAGATGAGGCCTCAGAGCGATGGTCTGCATCTCCGGCCCATTGGCACGTAACACTGCCTGTTCCGCAAGGATTTTGGAAGCGGCATAATGGCAGAGGGGTCTGGTGGCATAAGGGGCAGATTCGTCAACACCCTGCAGATCATTTTGAGCAAAGACAACAGATGGTGTTGAAGTGTAGACCAACCGGGAAACCTGATTTTGGCGGCAGGCCTCAAGAACATTAGCAGTGCCTTCCAGGTTGATCGAAAAGTACTCACGTCGTTCGCCCCAGATACCTGCCTTCGCGGCCACATGGAACACCGTGTCGGCTCCTGCAAAGGCCTGTTCAAGAAAATCCTGATCACGAATATCGCCCTGAAGACAGACTATGTCCTTTTTGTCAAGATCAGGGTAGCGACTCCGTCCAACCACCCTCACCTCCACACCACGCATGGTCAAGGCATGGACCAGAGCCTTGCCGATAAAGCCGCCGCCACCGGTGACAACCGCCCTGCGCAATTCACCTTTACTCATGTTCCACCCGCTTTGCCGCCCAGCTCGCCAACTGTTCACGAAATATTTTGGCATTGTGACGAATATCAACAGGAAAACACCGATGGATCAAAAAGTGCTCAATATACTTTGTTTGAGGATAACCCAACGCCAACTCCCGCAACTCTGCAAATAACTGTTCCCGCCCTGTTGCCTTCCCGGTAACCTCAACAACTATAACAGGAACCTGTTGATCCGGCTTCCCTATGCCGACAAGTGCTGATCGACGCACCTGAGGGTGCCGGTTGAAAACAGCTTCACAAGGAATAGTGTCCAGGACACCGTGCACCGTCGTCACCCGGTGGGCCAGGCGACCACAAAACCACAGCCGCTGTTGCTCATCCAGGTATCCGACATCACCCATTCGATGCCAGAACCGTGTGCCATCCGCAATTTTGGCCAGCCTGGTGGCTGCTTCCTGGAAAGCGTAGGCCCTGGTGACAATCGGACCACGCACTACAATTTCGCCGACCGTATTGATGGGGACCTCCTGTACCTCGTGCCATGACGCTATCTGGCCGGTCATGACTTTTATGATACGAAGGTCGACCTCCGGCAAGGCCCGGCCGACACAGACACCTTTGCCGGCCCGAGTGCGCGGCCAGGTGTGGCTGACAATCTCACGTCCCTCGATGGAGGCCACAGGCAGGCTCTCGGTGGCGCCGTACGGGGTAAAGATCTGCCCATCTGCAGGCATGATCTTCTGCACCCGTGCCACCAGTTCGCCGGAAACCGGTGCACCGGCCATGAGAATCTTTTTGACCGGTAACACGATACTCCGGTCTGAACAGTATTGGCTGACCACATTCCAAATTGCGGGCGAGCCGAAGGAGTACGTCACCTGATGGGCCATCAGGGTCTGCACGAACTTCGCCGGATCAACATGCGCCGGTCTGCTTGGATCCATATCAGGAATCACGGCCTGTGCCCCGAGAGCAGTGGAAAATAAACCAAAAAGTGGAAACCCCGGTTGATCGATATCTCCCGTGCCAATACCGTAAAAATCACGGATCAATCGCAACTGGGCATGAAAAATACCGTGGGTGTACTCAACCCCCTTTGGCGGACCGGTCGATCCGGTGGTAAAGATAATGGCTGCCAGGTGATCCTTCTCAGCCTGATAGGCAATGACAGCCCTGTTTTGAGGGGTCAGCTGCAAAGCGGTGATGCCGGCTGTAAAAAGTGAACGCCCCACACTCAACCGCTTACGGACACCGGCAAAAGGACGGGGGAAAAGACGACTGAAGAGGATGGCCCGAGGAATACCGATCAGGATATCCGGCTGCACAGAACCGATACAACGCAAAAGATTCCGATAGCCCATACCCGGATCAATCAGGATGACCACAGCTCCCAGCTGAAAGAGGGCAAAGGTGAGGCAGAAAAAAGCCATGGACGGCCGCACCATCAATATGACCCGATCACCCTGACGTACTCCCTGCCCGGCAAGGGCTGCAGCAAATCCGTCACAGTTTCTGCTGAGCTCGGTGAAAGACCACTGTTGCCACCGCTTCTTCTCCAGCGCCACCAGGGCTGTTCTGTCACCAAGTCTGGCTGCCGTGTTTTTAAAGGCGCCGGCGATGTTAAAGTCCATCAGGTGCTCCACCGGTCACACGATGCAAAAAGGAGTTCAGCAGGGGCAGGATCGCCGGCAGGGCATCTTCCAGCACATAGTGGCCGGCATCTGCAAAATAATGCGCCTCAACCCGGGGTATTCGTCGACACCATTCCTGGTAAAAGGTGTCGTTAAAACAAAAATCCTGTCCACCCCAGCAGAGCAAAAAAGGACAGTGGTGCAGGTGTGGCAGCGAATCCTCCACAGCCAGCAGCGTTGGCCAGGAGGGGTGGTCTTTGTCCATGGGGATGTCCTGCACAAATCGTTGAATAGCTATCCGACTTGCCCAACTGTCATAGGGGGCAAGAAACCCCCGGGCCACTTTGCCGGGCATCCGTCGATTGACCGCCATAAATGTAGCGGCACGGGCAAATCCGTTAAGTCCGCGGACCAACAACGGTCCCAGCAGAGGCCATCTGCACAGTGCAATACGAAAAGGTAATCGGTTGGAAGGAAAAGCAGCTGTATTCAGAACAACAACACCGGCCACCCGTTCCGGATGTCGGCCTGCCCACCCCAGCCCGATAGCACCACCCCAGTCATGGACAACCAGAACACACCGCTTAACCGCCAGACTGTCGAGCAGCTGTTCAAGGTTACTGATATGATTTTCCAGTCGATAAGGATAGTCATGGGGCTTGGCCGAAAATCCACAGCCGATATGGTCCGGTGCAATACAACGATACCGATCCCTTAAAGCGTTGATCAGATTACGGTACAGATACGACCACGAAGGGTTGCCGTGCACCATGACCACCACCGGCCCGCTCCCCTCATCAACATAGGCCATGCGCTGTCCACTGATAGGAATGTATCTTGGCTGAAATGGATATTCAGCCAGATCGGCCGCCCTCATCACCATGCAACACCAAGCATGAGTGAGTTGATCCCTGAGCCGATACCCAAAATTGCGGCGCGTTGTCCCGGTACCAGAGCCTCCTGTTCTATGCCCATGGCCATGGTGATGGGTGCAGAAACCGAGCCGACATTACCAAGTATCGGCAGGGTCTCAAAATTTCTGGCAGGATCAAGCTGCAAGGTTTCAAACAGCAGTTGAGCATGTGCCCGGCCAACCTGATGACAGAAAAAACGATGCACAGTGTCTGTTCCCCATCCCATTGTCGTCTGGAAAGATTGCCAGCAGGCGGCCGCAGTTTCAATGCCTTTGGTCAGCAACTGTTCAGAGTCAGTGGACATCAGCGTCCCCTGCTCAGCATTTTGACCGCCCTGGCACAGATCGTTGTACGCAGTATGGGCCCGCCAGGCTCCGCCACACAGGTAATGCCCGGTATCCAGATAATCACGTCGGGTCATGATCAGCGCCACAGCCCCGGACCCTATGGTCAGAGATGCAAACAGAGGTTTTATGGACTTCCGGGTAAGCCCCTTTTCGGTCAAGAGAAGATGCAAGGTCGACCAGATAAGCTCTTCAGCCGTCTCACTTGCCACCACAAGCCCCGAACGTACCTGCCCCAGCTCCAGCATATTGGCCAGCATCACCATTCCGTCGAGGAATCCCAGACATGCGTTGGAAATATCAAAGAGCAGACATGAGGGCGGTAAACCAAGAGCACGGTGAACAAAAGAGGCTGTTGCCGGTTCCATCATGTCACGGCTGACAGAGGTGACCAGTAAGCATTCCATATCCTCAGGCGATATCCCGGCGCGTTCCATGGCCACGGTGCCGGCTGCGGCCGCTCCTTCGCTGGGACGGGTTCCGTCCGGCCACAGGCGACGGGCCCTGATGCCTGTCATCAGCTCCAATCGTCCCGCCGGCAGCTTCAGGCGTGCGTACAGTGGTTGCAACTGTTCCTCAATAGCTGCAGAAGTCAACTCTATGGGAGGAAGTTGATAGCCAAACGTATGGAGACAGACCTGGGAGTACTGCAGTTTCATCCGACGATTTCCTAAAACCACCTGTTGTCCGGTCAGAGGACCGGATCAAAAAAATTCACGCTTCCAATCCCGCCACCTTAACCGGACACATCAAAACGAGCCGCCCAGGTGACAAGCAATGCGGCCAGGGCCAAATCATCCATCACCCCAACCACCGGTATCCATTCGGGGATGATATCGTAAGGGGAAAGGATATAGAGCAGACCAAGGGCCAGGACACCCTTTACCCACACTGGTGCACGCGGGGAAAAAAACACCTCTTTAGTGTGCAGCAGCATATGTCCCAGGCGGGTAAGCACAGACCACAGGTGCATTCCTGCTCCCTCATGCCACGGTTTTTGACACTATCCCGGCATCAAAATAATTCAACCCCATGCCGGCATCAACCACTACACATTGACCGGTTATCCCTGAGGATCGCGGTGACAGCAGAAAAGCCGCCACATTGGCGGCCTCCTCAGTCTGCACCGCCTGTTTCCGCAGCGTCGCCTGTTCTGCAAAAAGATAACTGTCAATATATCCGGGAATACCTGCGGAGGACGAGGTCTTGAGCAGGCCCGGACAGACGGCATTAAAACGAACCTTGGAAAAAGCGGAAAAACTTTTGGCTAAAAAACACAGTGACGATTCCAGTGCAGCTTTAACAGGTGCCATATACCCGTAGTTTTCTGCTGCCATCCGGGTCGTCGAGATCGAAATGGTGACCAGTGAAGCCTGCTGGGCGAGCAGGTCCTTAAAATGATTGGCAATACTGATCAGAGAAAAACAGGAGATATCCACAGCCTGCAGAAAGTCGCCTTTCGGTGTCTGGTGAAAAGGCCGCATTCCCTCACTGTAATTGGCAAAGGCAACCGAATGGACAATACCGGCAAGGGGGGCATTGATTCGACGTGCAATGATATCGCGAACACGAATGATCTGCTCTTCTTCTTCCACGTTACAGCAGAAAACAGGGCAGTCCGGAAACAGCTTTAAAGCTGCCACCTCCTGTTGTTCACCACGCACCACATGGATAACCTCGGCCCCGAATTCAACCAGAACACGGCTGACGGCATAGGCCACTGATTTCTTGTTCGCCAGACCAAAGACCACTATTGTTTTACCTGCAAGCCCCAGAAAATCCACTTAACTCCCCTTACGTGTGCAGGCGAACTCCACCTGGACAGCTACTTTACCATCCACCCGGACAGCTCCCTTCATAAACCAGGCCGGCCCAACACGCTCGACCAGTGAGGCGGTGATCTCAAGCAGGTCACCGGGCCGGGCCTCTCGTTTGAACTTAGCCCCCAAGATCCTGGTCAGTACCGGCACTCCGCCGGTACGGTCCTGTTGATCATCATTATCTGCAGTGCCACGCATCATCTCACTGATCAGAAGAGCACCGGCCTGAAAGACCATCTCACACAGCAGGACTCCGGGCATCAGGGGATACCCCGGATAATGTCCCTGAAGCAACGGCAAATCATGGGGGATTATTTTTTCAGCACGGATACAATCACGATTGACGTCAAGTACCCTGTCCAGCCAGAGAAAAGGCGGCCGGTGCGGTATACGCTCAAGAATAAACGGATCAACCGGGGTCTTCATCAAAGCCCGCCCGTCACTTCAAGGACAGCACCGTTGATGTACGCAGCACGGTCTCCGGCTAAGAACAAAACCGCCTCAGCCACTTCATCCGGGGTACCGAACCGGTTGGCCGGCACCATCTTTTTATAGGTTTTGACCTGTTCATCCGGCAGATCAGCGATGAACTCGGTATGAATGAAGCCGGGTGAAACACAGTTGACGGTGATCTTTCGTTTTGCCACTTCCTTGGCCAGCGACTTCATCAGACCTATCTGCCCGGCCTTTGAAGCAGCGTAATTTGCCTGGCCGGCAAAACCAAGATAACTTATGGGGGAAGTGATGAAGATGATACGACCGTACCTCTGTTTGAGCATAAGCGGCAAGGACAGTTTGGACATATTGAAACTGCCGCTGAGATTGACATCGATAACGCGTCGCCAGTCCTCCTCCCTCATCATCGCCAGAACAGCATCCCGGCGGATACCGGCATTGTTGACAAGGATGTCCAGGGTGTCCTGTTCTTCTTCCAGTTTGATGAAATAGGCGGCAACAGCCTGATAGTCAGTGACGTCTAATTGAGAGAGCTGTAATCGTTCTCCATAGCGGGCATTGACAGCGGCCATGGTTTCGGCCGCCTGACGGTTGCCGGCATAAACACCGAACACGGTTGCACCACGGATCAGAAAGGCCTCGGCAATTGCACGGCCTATACCCCGGGTTGCACCGGTTACCACAATTTTTCTGCCTTCAAATGCAGACATCAGACTGGCCATGGAGAAATACTTTTTGCAGTTGTGTGTTGCACCTTATCAACTTTTGCCTCGCGAACTGAACAGCAAAACAGGAAAATGCAGCGCCCTCGGCTGAAACTCCTTCAAAGCAAGGGCATGCTTTTCAACAAGCGACCAGGAGAGCACGGCAAAAATCAACGTAGTCGCACTGGACAGGACAAGCATCCCCAGCGGAGCGATCCCCGGAACCAGTGCCGCAATGGATTGCTGCACTGGAAAAGCGTACACGTACAGGCCGTAAGAATAATCGCCAAGTTTATTATAATTGCGTATTACTCCGGATGGGACATAGGCACAAAATAAAATACAGTACCCGATAACCAGCACATAACTGATATAGAATATCTCCTTGTGCAGGGACGACCCCAGCAGCAACAGCAGGAAGAAGGCAAAAACCGGACGCGACAGAACAACTTTCTCCCGTAGCATATAAAATGAGGCGCCGGTGAAAAACATATAAAATAATCTCAACGACTTCCCGCCTGTATTAACAACGTGAAGATGCACCAGAATCAACAAAAGACCGGCAATCACCGCACTGAGAACAAGGACCACCTTAAACACCCTGCCCCGACCATTGGGAACGAATCGCACCAACAACCAGGCACAGGTCAGGGTTATATACATTTTCAATTCATAGGGAAGCGTCCATAACGAACCATTCACAGTACAGTCAAACGGATTATGCTCAAAAACACCGGGAAGATGCTGACTAACACCGGTTATCAGCGTTGAAGACCTGAGCACATATATATAAATTTTCGCATCCGAAAGATATGCAGTCAGCGGTTGGGTGGTAAAGTATACTCCCATACAAAAAACAGACAACAGCACCACGACAACAAGCGCAGGGTAAATACGTAATATTCTGGCCCAGATAAACTGCTTGACGTTCTGTCTGTGCATGAGACTTGCTGTAATGAGAAAACCGCTGGTAAAGAAAAACACATCCACCGCCATTGTGCCAAGCGACATCCCCAACATCTGTGTAAATGGCTCTACAGCACTCGAACCATGGGCAAGAGGAAAACTGTGACTCACCAGAACAGCGTAGGCTGCGGCAATCCTGATCAGATTAAAATTATTATCCCGGCCCTGGGCATAATCAGCAAGTCGCATCGGCAATGCCCCTATCCTCGCAGATATCCATCCACATCGTTGGCGACAATAACACCGTAGTTGATCGCCCCAAGCCAACCGCTCATGATAATACCCACTGACCCGGCGTGAAAAAGACCTCCTATTTCCCTGTGCAGGGAACGGGAGATGTCCAGACCTTCAAATTTCGTACCAAAAGAGGCGCCTTTGGCGTGCAGGGTATACCGGTGAAAGGTACGCGGAGTCGCTGATTCTACGACATCAACCTTATCGCGGACACCCGGAAGGTAGCGTTCCAGATCGATAAAACAACGCTCGACCATCGCCTCTTTGGCAGCACGATAGCCATCCTGGTCAAGCCCGATCCAGTCGTCGTAGTCGGCATTCATGGAGGCAACGATGGTATAGTCTGCCGGGCTATCCGGCCGGATCTTAGGATAGTACAGAGAAAAAGTCCGGCTCCTGGTACGCATCCCCCGCATCTCCTCAGAAGAGAACTCGTCAGCTGTGGAGGTGAACAACAGATCACCGATATCCTGGATCGTCTCACCTTTACGGATGCCGAAGTAAACCTGACAACTCGAGTTGTTCACTCGCACTTTGGCAAATCTATCCAGAAAATTCTGCTTAAATGCGGCCTGTCCAACCAGCTGGTTCACGGTATTTGTTATCCCCGCATTGGAGACCACAGCTCTGGTTTTAATCATACGCCCGTTAACCGACACTCCAGCAACCATTCCCTTTTCAACCAGAATACGCTCGACCCGGGCACCGGTGCGGATATCCACATCTTTTGCACGCAACTCATCGGCCATCAGACCAATGAGTTTATCGGTTCCACCTTCAAAGGTAAAGACACCCCGATTCATAAAGTTAGAAAAAACAATCCCATAGGTGATGGCTGGTTCATCAAGAGTCGATCCGTTTGCATAGGTGATCGGCTCCATCAGCAACCGGTGGATATCAGTACGGCCAGGAAAGAACCGGCTGAACAGTTCCCGGGTTGTCAGACGTTGATCGTCATAAAAATTCATACCGTCAACCGTGGCAAAGAACTCTTTGACAACGTCTGTCGGTACTCCGAATCTTTCCTGGAGAATGCGGATAAAGTCCTCTTTACTGAACGTTGTGGTTAAAGAAAACTGTGGGTTATCAAAAACAATATTTTTGAGCTGGACAATTGAGCTGGAGATGGTTTTCCCCCAGTACTTCCTGCATGTTTTGACCATACCATAGGGGAAACCATGCAGGGAAACATCAAAGATATGGCCGCCGCGCTTGAACCACGTCGCAAGTCCGCCCAGCTGCGTGTGCTGCTCCAGCAACAACACCGAGTGACCGGCAGCGGCCAGGCGGTTGGCACCGGTCAACCCGCCGAGCCCTGAACCGATAACAACAACATCATAATGGGACCGTATCTCGTCCAGTGACATACTGTACATTTCACTCCGATTGATTACCTGCAGGCGAGATGATAACCGCTGGTTGAAAAACTGCGCATCACACCAGGGTCAGTCAGCATAGGATTGCTGCAGGATATGCTGGTTAACGATGGTTATGCCACTGAGCATTGAACCGATAATACCGAGAAACCCCTGGTCGGTTCCGGCAAGATACAGATTGGGCCAAGGCGTCATTCCGTTTTTTATCTTAATGCTGCTGCCGTATACTGCACCTTCGGCCTTCCGGGTATATCGTTCAATGGTTACCGGAGTAAAACTGTCCTGATAGACAATGGACGACCGGTAATTCCCAATCATTTTCTCGCTCGCGGCAATCGCTGCTTCAGTCCACTGCCGCTTAACCTGCGGATAGGATTCGGGAGTAAGTTTTTTCCAGAGAGCGTAGTTGGCAGCATTGGTCATTCGGACCTGCAGACGATCCGCCGGCTCCAGACCGGAAAAATTCCCTGGAAAACAGATGACCCCCCAGGAGGTGTCAAGGTAGTCCTGAGGTCGCCTGTACCTGAGTTCTTCTCCCTCATGATAAAAGAGGATGGTACGGTTTGAGCTAAGCGAGGAAGAGTACTCCCGTGGAACCAGGACCACGGTTTCCATAAAACTCATACGTCCAATGTATGGCTGCGGCGATGCCGGCCAGTCGACAAGGCGCATGGTTTCCGGAATACCTGCGGTGGACAGCACCATCTGCGCTGTCACAACCTCACCGTCAGCAAGTTGCGCTCCGTTTATCCTGCCGTTCTTGGTCAACAGTCCGGCAACCGGACAGCGCAGACGCAGTTCACCACCAAAGTCATGATATTGGCGCAACAACAGGTCTAGAAAATCGCGGATAGTGCCTGCTGGACGGAAAAAACCTTCCACAAAAATTGCTCGGAACATGATGACAAACTGATCCAGGTCCATATCCTCTTCTTCAGCATTCCCATAGACCATCAGCGGCAGGAGCAGCATATCCACCAGCTCCTGTTCGTGCAGATGATCGGCAAGAAACTGACGAGCAGATCGTCGGGGACCGGCGGTAAAGGGATCGTGGTTTGCAATCCGTTCTTTGACTTGTCGGAACTGGTCAACAGACCTGGGGAATTCACGGGCAACCTCCGCTTCGAGCACAACGGGGTCATTGGTGAACAGGAGTGATCGTCCGTTAAAACAAATTTCAGAGGCAATCTGTTCGTGCAGGTCAAATTGTCGGCGCCGGAGATTAAGCTGACGCAGCAGCCTGTTCAGGGGCGCATGTTTTTGACGTGCCAGGGCAAAATTCGTCATGGCATGCAGCCCGGTCTCAAGCAGATGCCCCTGCCGAAAATAATAGGAATTAAGCCCGCCAGGATGGTTATGTTGCTCAAGGATGAGCGTTTTCAGACCAAATCGGGCGGCCCTGATACCTGCCGCGATTCCGGAAAGACCACCTCCGATGATAAGAAGATGATACACTACTCTACACCCCGCAGTCGAAAAACAGATCTCCCGTCAACACCCATGTACAAAAACTGAAAGGATCAGACGTCTTTCAGTTTGGGCTCCAGATAGGAGACACAGCTGGTCAGTGTGGCCAGCTGCGGATACTCCTCCTCGGGAATCTGCAGCTTGTAGCGCTTACGTAACTCCATCACGATATCAAGAAAATCCATGGAATCCAGATCAAGCTGATCACGGAGCGGTGCGTCAGCATCAAGGGAGGCGAAATCTGCCTCTTCATCAATATCAGCTATGATTTCAAGGAGGATATCCTTGATTTCGTTACGGGTCATTTTCGAACTCCTTTCCAACAAACAGATACAAGTGAAACTTTTCAGCAAAAAACAATCAGGTTAGCATACCATCCTTCAACACACCACACATCTCTCCACAATGACCGCAGAATTTATGCCGAGCATGCCAAAGGAGTTGTTCAGGATAGTATCTACCCGTTCAAGTTCAACGGGTGTATTGGTGACGAGGTTGGGCAGGGTGCAGTCCGGATCGAGATTATCCAGGTTGATAGTGGGATGGACAAGATGATCCGTAAATGCAGGCAGGTTGCCGGCCAGCTCAAGAACACCTGCCGCCCCCATAGCATGGCCTATAACCGATTTGGTATTGTTAATCCAGGTTGCCGGGCAATCGGAAAAGACGGCACGAATAGCCTTGCACTCTTCAACGTCTCCCTGCTTGGTGCCGGTGGCATGGGCATTGATAATGGTGATGTCGGCAGGCATTCGACCGGCTTTCTTCAGAGCCGCCTCCATACACTGCTGCTGTCTTGGCCCGTAGGGTAAGACAAAATCCCGGGCATCCGAATTCATTGCATAACCGGTGATCTCACCATATATAGCGGCATTGCGGGCCAAAGCGCGGTCCAGTCGTTCCAGGACAAACACACATCCGCCTTCTGAGATGACAATACCGTTGCGGTCGCGATCAAAGGGTCTGCTGGCCCTGGCTGGTTCCGAATGAGCCGCCAACGCCCCCTGAGCCTGAAAAGAGGCAAATATACCGAAAGAACCTACGCACTCAGAGACACCCCCGCAAAGCGCCAACTCAACCTCCCCTAAGCGGAGCATCTGTACCCCCTGAATCAGAGCAGCATTACCGGCGGCACAGGCTGCACCGATGGAGTAATGCGGCCCTGTCAGCTGGAGATTCATGCTGATCTCGCCGGCAGGGTTGTTGAGAACTGTTCGGGGATTATGATGGTGGGTCCAGTAGTCAACATTATAGTCGTACTGACTGATGTTGTAGACCTCGTTTTCGGTTTCCACGGTCCCGTGCTCGGTCAAACCGATATAAACACCGGTGGCAGCGCGGTCATAGGTGGAAAAATCAATACCTGCGTCAACAAGGGCCTCATTGGCACAGTATACCCCTATACAACCGGCCCGGGTGCCCCGCTTATTTTCCCGTTTTTTACGATAGCGGGTTTCCTCAAACTGGCACAGGCCGGCCGGGTGTACCCCCATATAGCGTAAATCAATGGTACTGATTCCGCTGATACCAGCCAGAAGATTGGCGCGAAACTCGGTCAGATTACTGGACCCCGGAGCGGTTAAGCCCACACCGGTGATCACTATCCGTTGGGTGAAAGTGTGTTCAGACACGGATCAACCCCTTGATGATACTGGCAACGCTCTTAATCGCCTCATCGAGTTTATCCGCCATGGGCCCTCCGGCTTGAGCCATATCCGGCCGACCACCGCCTTTCCCTCCCACGATTGTCGCTACCCGATTAACCAGATCACCCGCTGTAATGCGGCCGACATGTTTCTTGCCGACCATGGCCAGCAGGGCTGCCTTGCCCTCAAACTCACCACCGAGCACTATAACACCATCCGGCAGACGGTCCTTGATCTTGTCACCGATTTCCCGCAGAGTTTTGGGCGAATCCAGAGAGACCCGTCCGGCCACTACCTGCATGCCGTCTATCTCCATGCATCCGGCAAGCAGCTGGTCGAGATCGGACAAGGCCATATTGGCATTAAGTGAAGCGATCTGTTTTTCCAATTCCTTCTGCCGTTTCAGCAGTCCCTGAATCTTATCCACCGCCCCTTCAATCGGACCGGAAATAGCTGCACTGACTGCGGCACTCTGCCTGGCAAGCTCCTGTACCCACCGGACGGACGCCGCACCGGTCATGGCTTCGATTCGCCGCACCCCGGCCGCAATACCGGTCTCCATAACAATTTTAAACAGACCGATATCACCGGTCATTCGAGCGTGGGTACCGCCGCACAGTTCTTTACTAAAACCACCGATACTGACAACCCGTACCTCTTCCCCATACTTTTCGCCGAACAGGGCTGTAGCCCCTCCGTTGAGAGCCTGTTCACGTGACAACAGAGCAGTCTCAACCGGAACATTGCGACGGATTTCGTCGTTGACCAACTGCTCAACAGTACAGATTTCCGCGTGAGTCAGGGGCGAAAAATGAGTGAAATCAAAACGCAGCCGATTGTGATCAACAGCAGACCCTGCCTGTTGAACGTGATCGCCCAGTACCTTTTTCAAAGCTGCATGAAGTAAATGGGTCGCGGTGTGATTCAGTACCGTATCGCCGCGACGCTCTGCCACCGTCAACTCAACAGGGGTACCGACAGCAAGAGTGCCCTGCACCAGTTTGCCCTCATGTAAAATCAAGCCTTCAACCGGGGCAAGAGTGTTCTCCACGGCAAAGCGACCTTCAGCCCAGGTGATCTCCCCCTGGTCACCGATCTGACCACCTGACTCTGCATAAAACGGTGTTTGGGCAGTAAACAGGCGAAGGGTTTCACCGGCCTCTGCCTGTGTCACCAACTGACCGGCAGCATTGACGATTCCTTCAACTGTTGACACTCCCTGCATTGATCCATAACCGATAAACTCAGCCTTCTTACCCTGGCGGCCCAGCTCGATAATGCCGGCTTCAAGATGCTCGACATCACTTCCTTTCCAGGATTTACGTGACTGTTCCCGCTGCTGTTCCATGGCATCTACAAAACCGGGTTCGTCAAAGGCAATTTCCCGTTCAATGGCAATATCACGAACGATATCCACAGGAAACCCATACGTGTCATAGAGCTTGAAAATAAAATCACCGGAGATGGCGGCACTGCTATCCTCTTCTTTTTTCAGACGTCGGATTTCCTGATCAAGCCTGTTCAGCCCATGATCCAAAGTCTCACCAAAGCGTTGCTCTTCATTGCTGACGACCTTGTCCAGCAACTGACGGGTTTTGTTGAGATGGGGATAGGCACCGTGCATTTCCTCGGTGACCAGGGCACAGACTCCCGGGAAGAACGAGGTCAGCCCCAGGGCGCGACCATAACGGACAGCCCGGCGCATAATCCGGCGAAGGACATAGCCGCGGCCTTCGTTGGACGGCAGCACACCATCAGCCACGAGAAAAGTTGTGGCCCGGGCATGGTCGGCAATAACCCGCATTGAGACATCATCCGCCGAACTGGTATGGTACTGTTTACCGGCAAGTTCGGCCACATAGTCAATAATCGGTGTGAACAGGTCGCAATCGTAGTTATTGGTCTTCCCCTGGAGAACAGCCGCCACCCGCTCCAGCCCCATCCCGGTATCAATGGAAGGTTTGGGCAGAGGGGTCATGACACCGTGTTCATCACGATAAAACTGCATGAACACCAGATTCCATAACTCGAGGAAGCGATCACAGTCGCAACCCAGAGCGCATTCAGCTCGCCCGCACCCGACATCAATCCCCTGATCGATGTAAATTTCCGAACACGGCCCGCAGGGACCGGTATCTCCCATGGCCCAGAAATTATCTTCCTCGCCCATACGAACAATTCTACCTTTGGGCAAGGTCTCTACCTGCTCCCAGAGGGCATACGCCTCATCATCATCCGTATAGACGGTGACCCAGAGTTTCTGCGGATCAAACCGTAATGTTCCGGTAAGAAATTCCCATGCGTAGGCAATAGCCTCTTTTTTAAAATAATCGCCAAAGGAAAAATTACCGAGCATCTCGAAAAAAGTATGATGCCGGGCTGTATAACCAACGTTTTCCAGATCATTATGCTTGCCGCCGGCCCGGACGCTGCTCTGCGCGGAGGTGGCACGTACATACGGTCGGCTCTCCTCTCCCATGAACACCTTTTTAAACTGCACCATCCCTGAGTTGGTAAAGAGAAGGGTGGGGTCATCATGGGGAACCAGCGAAGAGGCCGGAACTCGAGTATGCCCCTTGCTCTCAAAAAATTCCAAAAAACTCTGTCGGATTTCGTTACCTGTCATCTCGTCATTAAAGCAGTAATTGTTCGGGGATGATGCCCTTTCGAGCCGCCTCAGGTATTCTTGTTAGCTGCAATCAAAGACACTCTTCAAATCCAGGTGTCGCATTCTCGCCACAAAACATTCATGATACCATGAAATGAAATGTTGCAAAGAAAAAACGACCTTTTCATTCATTGATAACAAAACAGGCGGAATGCCCGGCACCCCGCCTGTTTGTCTTGCTTTTATCAATCGCCCGGTTCAAGGGCAAAAATTGCAGATCAAACGATCAGTGACTAACCCAGCTTTTTCCTGGTATCAACCAGCTCATCGACCACTGACGGGTCGGCAAGAGTGGACGTATCACCGAAATCCGCAAAATCACTTGCCGCAATCTTACGCAAAATTCGTCGCATAATCTTTCCTGATCGCGTTTTCGGCAGGCTTGGCGCCCACAGGATCACATCCGGGGTGGCAATAGGGCCTATCTCCTTGCGCACATGCTGCCGCAACTCCGCCAACAGCTCGTCACTTTCTTCAGCCCACGACATCAGGGTAACAAAGGCAAAGACAGCCTGACCCTTGACCGGGTGAGGCATACCGACAGCTGCAGCTTCAGCCACTGCTTCGTGAGCCACCAGGGCTGATTCGATTTCTGCGGTCCCCAGACGATGACCGGAAACATTGATAACATCATCCAGCCGCCCCATCATCCAAAAGTAGCCGTCCTCATCCCTTCGGGCCCCATCCTCAGGATCGTAAATATTTGGATAACGGTCAAAATAGGCCTTCTTGTAGCGTTCCGGGCTGCCAAACACACCCCGTAACATGCCGGGCCAGGGTTTGCGAATGACCAGATGCCCGCCTTCATTGGGACTTGCCTCTTTCCCCTCTTCGGTAAAGATGGCAGCATCAACTCCCGGCAACGGCAAGGTCGCCGCACCCGGTTTAAGTGGAGTCACATACGGCAGAGGAGCGATCATTATGCCGCCGGTTTCCGTCTGCCACCATGTGTCAACAATCGGCAGCTTTTCCTTGCCAATATGAAGGTAATACCACATCCAGGCCTCGGGGTTAATCGGCTCCCCGACACTTCCCAGAAGCCGTAAACTGCTCAGATCCCACTTTCGGGTATGTTCAACGCCTTCCCTCATCAGAGCCCGGATCGCAGTCGGAGCAGTATAAAAAATACTGACCTTGAATTTTTCAACAATCTTCCAAAACCGGTCAGGACTCGGATAGCTCGGCACGCCCTCGAACATAAGCGTTGTCGCCCCCAGCCCCAGAGGGCCGTAAAGGATATAGCTATGCCCGGTAATCCAGCCGAGATCAGCAGTGCACCAGTGGATGTCGTTATCCTTCAGATCAAACACCCACTTGGCAGTGTGCAGAGCATAGGTCAGATATCCACCGGTGGTGTGGACAACGCCCTTTGGTTTGCCGGTGGAACCCGAGGTGTACAAAATAAAAAGCATGTCCTCGGCATCCATGGATTCCGGCTCACAGAAAGAACTGATATCCTTTGCGCTCATCTCCCGGTGCCACCAGCAATCCCGCCCCTCTTTCATCTCAACATCAATGGCGGCTCTCCGCACGACCACACAACATTCAACACTCGGACAGCTTAACAGCGCCTCATCAGCACTGGCCTTGAGCGGAATTGCCTTACCGCCGCGCAACACGCCATCGGCAGTGATCAAGACCTTGGCATGACAATCCTCGATCCGACTTTGCAAAGCAGCAGCGGAAAAACCTGCAAAAACAACCGAATGAACAGCGCCAAGCCGTGTGCATGCCAAAAGAGCGATAGCCATCTCCGGCACCATGGGCAAATAGATAGCCACACGGTCTCCTCTCTTTACGCCTTTTTTCTTCAGCACGTTGGCAAATCGACAGACCTCGTCATGAAGCATCTGGTAGGTGTACACACGTACATCATCTTCCGGTTCACCTTGCCAGATAATTGCGGCCTTGTTCCGCCGGTCGTTGATCAGATGGCGATCAAGGCAGTTCACCGAAAGGTTGAGCTTTCCGCCGACAAACCACTTCACCTCAGGTATGCTCAGATCGCACTCCAGAACCCTGTCCCACTTCTTATCCCAGGTGACCAGCTCTTCAGCACGCTGCGCCCAATACCCCTCAGGGTCATTCATCGAATGGGCATACGCCTCCTTATACTCGTCCATGGACTTGACCCAGGCCTGATCACGCCCCTGTTCCGGTGGTGGGTATACTTTGCCTTCAGCCAACAAACTGGTAATTTTGTCTTCCATACCGCTCATAGAACACCCCCTTCAACGCTAAAAGCCAACAAGTTACTCATACCCACCCAACTCTTTACACAAAGCAGGAAGAGCATGACCAGCCGATGTGGAGCATATTCCTCCACAACTGTACAATCCAAAACTAAACGGATGAACCACTGTGCACCTTCCGAATCCAGTCCAAATCCTTTAGAACGGATAGATCATGCACAGTTTATACAGAACTTTTTTGAAAAAGAAAAACGATTATTATGAAAAACACTGAAACACTTTTTTTCTTGAAAAACACTTAAGAACAGCATCAGGTCAATTGATGCATCATACAGCTCAAAACGATTCAGTAATTCTTTTGCTGATCTAATACAATTTGCTGTCAACGTACGTCACCTTTTTGTATTGTACAGATAAAAATACAGGTTTACTGTTGACGATCGCAGCATAAAACCTTATTTCTGCACAATAGCTGCGGTATGCAGAACAACTCCCCACTTCACCATGTCAAAGCTACAAATCAACAGTAAAAACTTCAGGTACGCATTATGGTCATAAACGATTGGATTCATGTCACTGCTGGTTCAGTTATACTCTTCTCTCTGGCTCTTGGCGTTGATATCCCTGCCAACCCCCTGTTTATCAGTCGTTACTGGTTACTGCTCACAGCTCTGGTCGGTGCCAACCTGCTCCAATTCGGTTTCAGTAAATTTTGCCCGCTGGGGGTCATATTGAAAAAAATCGGCGTTCCGGAACAGTAACCGAAAAAATGCTGTCCGGATCGGATATGCTGACTACTGCTTCCGACCTGTTGAGCGTCTTCGCCAAACACGGGGCAGACAACATAAGGAGGTAAGAATCAGTGCTCCGGCCAGATACCACGGAAAACAACCGACCGTCGCTACAAACGCCTGGTCCTCAATAAAATCCACTGCTTGAGAGGGGTGAAGTCCGGTCTGCACAACACGATAGTGCTGCATGAGTGCCGCAAACGCAAGACCGATTATGCCGTATGCCACATTCAAAGCCAGCCCTTTAAAACTCAGTACAGTGGCCCGCTGTTGAGAATCGGTGAGCTCGTTGAGATAATGGCTGGTAAAATAACTTGTCAGCATCAGCCCGACAAATATCGCGATAACCGGCAATATCCCCCAATATGGCACGAACAAACTTAAAAACAACAGTGCAATCACACTGCCGGCTCCCAAAAGAAAGACATTGAGCCCGAACGACAGACGTTCCACCATGATACGCGCCAACCTGGGGACAAAGAGTCCCACCACTGCAACCAGCGAACCCAGAAGCCCGAAACTCGCCTCCGGCAACCCGATCAGTCGATAATATTTACTGGTCAGAGTGACTCCCATTCGCAGGGTATGATCAATGGTCATGGCAAAAAAGATAATGGTAAAGGCCATGGGAGTACGAATAATCCAGGCACCGGTACGAAGAACCAGTCGCAGCAGCTGCCAGATGGTCGCCTTTTGAGGATCACGGGTCCTGTGACCTGCAGGCGGAGACGGATCTCGCATGCGTAAGGTAACAAACAGGGCAAAAACAGCGAGTATCAGCGTCAGATAGAGCGGGTACCGCATGCTCATCTGTTGACTGACGCTGACGTTCACGGAGCACCACTGCAGAACCCGGTTCACCACACTGGGATCATACACCACAGCACCCAGAGTCATGGCAATGATATACCCAAAATTCTGCGCTCGCATCTGTACTTCCAGCACCCGTGGCCATTGACCAGCCAAACCATGTACAACCAAAGTGTCATACGCCAGGGCTTCGTCCGCCCCGCTGGCCATGGCCTCTGCCAATCCACTCAGAACCCGGTTAATCAAAAAGGCCCAGAAGACCAGATCAGGATTTGCTGCCGGCACAAAGGCAATCACTGCCATCTCAAAAATCATCAGCCAGGCGGTAACCACCAGAAGAAACCTGCGCCCCAGCAGATCAGCCAGCGCTCCTGATGGAACTTCACTCAAGACAATGGTAAAGGCCCAGACCGTGTTGAGTACGGCAAACTGCTCCAGAGTCAAACCATAATCAAGAAAAAGTATTGTGAAAACAGGGTAGTAAAAGCGGGCATTGAACAGCACCCGAAAAAGAATAAAGAGACGGATATTGACCAAATGATATGGGGATACTGACTGTTTTTCTTCAGACCCCTCTTTTCCCTTCACAACCATCTCCCCCCTTACACGCCTCCTTTAAACATGTTCAGTAATGGTACCGACGGCAATGAAGTCGGCCATGGGACAGTTACAGTAAAACCGCTGTTTAAAGATACATCCCCTCTGTAATAATCATAGACGACTCTTGACTTCACCACTATAGTTGGAAGCAATTAAAAATATCCTGAATCGTCAGCGTTGCGCCACTTTTACCTGAAGTCACCTGTTAAACGTCACGTTCTGATCTTTACCAAAGAAGGCACTTCGTTATCACCGTACACCTGCTTGTCATAGCATCTGCTCATCCCTTGTGGACATCATGAAGCCCAGATCAATCTACTTTATGCTTTGCAGGACGAGGTACCCATGTCAAGCATCCTCATAGATTTCCGTCGAGCCAGCGTGTTGCTCCTCCTGCCTCTTCTTTTATTGCTGGGCATCGGTGAATATCTTGCAGGTGATCAGCTCAAACTCCGGATTGAAGATGAAGCCCGTCTCGGTGCCGAAGCCGTCCGGCAGATCGTGAAAACCGCGGTCGAGACCTCAGCTGCAGAGATGCTGCGTACCACCGCGAACCAGAATCTGACCTTAATCGGCTCCCTCCACCAAAAACAACGAGATGGCCTGCTGTCATTATCCACAGCGCAATCGATCGCGCTTGAAGCCCTGTCAAGCCAGACGTTGGGGCAACAGGGCTTTCTTTTTGTCTTCAACAGTTCCGGTGAGGTCCAGGGACATCTGGAAAAGGCACTCACCAATACCCTGGTCAACCCGACGCTCATAGACCGGCTGCAACAGCTCAAGCCATATGAAACAGGAGTGCATGCAGGGTACCTGCTGCAGGATTCTCGTCAACGACAATCTCTGACCGTGTACAAGGTCGTCTTCAAGCCGTGGGATTGGAACCTTGCCCTTGTCTGCGTCAGCAGCGAACTCCAGAAGATGGTCCCCCTGTCAACCGTCGCCGCCACACTGGGGACCAAACAGTTTGCAGGCCGGCTGCATCTCCCGGTTACGTTCACCGGAAAACCGGCAAACAGTGATCCCGGCAGTCACGAATTGCTGGCAACAGCTCTCCGACAAAACAAGCATGACATCATAAGCTGGCCGCTTGTGCAATCGGACCAGACCATTGTGCATTCAACCTTCGTTTTTCGAGAAATTCCCGGTCTGCAACTCTTTGCCGGTGTGTACAGTACCAACACCTCAATGTATCAGCCGGTTGCCACATTCCACCGCCATGCCGCACTCTTTCTGGCACTCCTGCTGCTGAGCACTGTAACGACACTCTATGCATTCTTCCGGAAACGGAGTGAATCTCTGACTCAAGTCGCTCAGACACTGACATCTCCCTCACTCGATATCACCGAACTGCCACAGGATGTTCCCGGTGAAATGACCGTTGTCGCCACGGTCTTCAGCCGTCTGCGTTCGGAGAATCGCCAGCTCCAGGGATTTGTCGATGCCCTTCGTTCCGAAACTGAGAAACTTCATCAGCAGATTGAATCGGAACGATCGGATCAAGACAGAATCATACGGCAACTGCAGACAGAAACCGCCACCCGAACCAGTGCCGAAAAGTATCTTTTTCTCTTTAAAGGTATCTTTGATAATGCCATTGAAGGTATCTATGTCACTGATCTCCGGGGCCGTATCCTCACCGTCAACCATTCCTTTGCCCGACTGACAGGCTATCAGCCGGCAGAGGTCATCGGCAAGCATCCCAACCTTCTCAACTTCAGCCGGGAAGATCGCAAACCAAAACAAGAGATCTGGGAAAATCTTGCGAGCAAAGGGTCATGGACGGGTGAGGTCTGGAACCAGAACAAGAACGGCACTGTTTGTCCTCACTGGCTATCAATAAGCGCCATTAAAAATGACCAGCAGGAAGTCTCTCATTACTTTGCCTTTTTCCATGATATCAGCGAACTTAAGAAAAAAGAAAAACAGATTTCGCGCATGGCGTACAGTGATACCCTGACCGGACTGCCTAATCGGGCGGCTCTTGAATTCCGCATCGCCAAGGCCATAGCCCGGGCAGAACGGGAGCAAAGCGCACTGGCTGTCTTTTTTATTGATCTTGATAACTTCAAAAACATCAATGACTCTCTGGGGCATGATCAGGGCGATCAGGTGTTGATTGAGGTGGCCAATCGTCTGTCCCGGACCATCAGGAACGAAGACACGCTGTCACGCTTAGGCGGCGACGAATTTATTCTCCTTGGGGAAAACATTGACAATGAAAATACCGTCTACCTCCTGGTCAACAGAATTTTCGCTGTCCTGGAACGCCCGATCGAACTGCAGGCAACCACCCTTTATGTAAATGCCAGCATCGGTGTGGCGCTCTTTCCCAATGACGGTCAAACGACCCAGGAACTCATTAAAAATGCCGACATGGCCATGTATAAAGCAAAAAGTGAAGGCAAAAATAAATTTGTTATGTTTACGCAGGAGATGAACGACAAACTTCTCAACCGGATCAGGATTGAGCACTCGATCCGGATTGGTTTGGAGCGTCGTGAATTTTCAGTTTTCTATCAGCCGAAAATCAACCTCAAAAATGAACAGCCAACGTCATTTGAGGCCCTTATTCGCTGGAAGCGAAACGGTCAAACCCTTGGCCCTGAAAAGTTCATCCCCATTGCTGAAGAAGCCGGGTTAATTGACGACATGAGCCTGTACGTGCTGGACGAGGTCTGTCTCTTTCTGTGTCGTCTTCAGGAAAACGCTATCAGCACCCTGCCGATAAGCATCAACATGTCGCCCAGGACATTCAACAATCCTGATATCGTAACAACCATCGATAATATTTTAGCTATTCATGCCGTTGATCATCGTCTTATTGAGTTCGAAATCACCGAAACCACCGCCATGAAGGATGTGCGCCATACCCTGTCCACCATGCAGGATTTCAGACAGCGGGGTATCCGTTTTTCCATAGATGACTTTGGAACCGGCTACTCTTCACTCAGCTATCTCAGTGAGATGCCGGTCTCAACTCTGAAAATCGATAAGCGCTTCATTGCTGCCGACAATGCCAACAGCCGCTCCATTGTTTCCATCATCACCGCCATGTCCAAACAGATGCAGCTGAAGGTGGTGGCGGAAGGCGTTGAGACCAGAGACCAGCTTCAATGGCTGCGGGACCTTGACTGCGATGAGGTCCAGGGGTTTTACTTCTGCCGACCGATGCCGGATCTGGCCACTGAGAGTTATCTTCAGACCGGCTCCGGCTCTTCTCCGGCAGAGGGACGGTCCGCTCAGGTGACTGTTCACTGACAGCGGGTCTACCGTTGGATAATCCGCCATGCAGAGAACCAATATCCTTTTCGATCTTGACGGTACCCTCACCGATCCCAAGCCGGGCATCACCCGTTGCATTCAATATGCGTTAGCAGAACTCGGGCACGAACCACCGGAAAACGACAGCCTGCAATGGTGTATCGGACCGCCCCTGGTTGATTCCTTCAAACGACTGCTGAACTCCACAGACAGACAGCTCCTGGAACGAGCGGTACAGTTGTACCGGCAACGATTCAGCCTTGTTGGTCTTTTTGAAAACCGGGTGTATCCGGGAATACCGGAAAAACTGGCCTCACTCCAGGCACAGGGATACAGTTTGTTTCTGGCCACCAGCAAACCGTTCATCTTTGCTGAACAGATCCTTGCGCACTTCAATCTTTCACAGTTTTTTAAAATGATCTATGGCAGTGAATTAAATGGCAACCTCACCCACAAGCCTCTGCTGGTGCGACATATTCTTGCAAGCGAAGATCTTGCTCCTGAGCAGACCATGATCATCGGCGACCGCAAGTACGACATTATCGGCGGCAAATGCAATGGCCTGACCACCGGTGCGGTGACCTACGGTTACGGCACCATGGAAGAATTGACCGCCGAGAATCCAGACATGATTTTCAACACACCGGAGCAGATCCTGTGCCGCCCATCCGGTGGAACAAGCGCAGATACAGCGGCTAATCGGTGATTTCTCCAATCACCCCGGCAGAAAACCAATCAGCCTGGCACAGCGCCCGGCCTGATTGCACCCTCAACAGACCACACCATCCACCTGTGCGGGACAAACAGACCGGAGCTCTTGTATTGTCTTGTGTGCAGCCTGTTCATACCTTGGCAAACAGATCAGCTCGTTACACCTGCCTCGCCCCTGGGTTGAAAAAATCGTAGCCGATTGGCGTTCGTGACCACGGTTACCGAAGAAAGTGCCATGGCCGCACTGGCGAACATCGGATCAAGCAACCATCCGGTAAAGGGATAAAAGACACCGGCTGCCAGGGGAATACCAATTACATTGTAGATAAAGGCTCCAAACAGGTTCTGTTTAATATTGCGCAGAGTGGCCTCTGAAATAGTGATGGCGTCAGCCACCAGCAAGAGTGAATCACCGGCAAGGGTGATGTCTGCATTCTCAATAGCCACATCTGTGCCGCTGCCAATGGCAAAACCCGTGTCAGCCTGGGCCAGAGCCGGAGCGTCATTCACACCGTCACCGACCATACCGACCTTTCCACCTTGTTCCTGCAGTGTACGAATGACCTGTAATTTTTCCTCAGGCAGAATTTCACTGTGCACCTGGCTGATTCCGACCTCCTTTGCCACAGCCTCGGCGGTTGCCCGGTTGTCACCGCTGCACATCACAACCTCGATCCCCATGCTCTGCAACCGTTTAATCGAAGCCGCAGAGTCCTGCCGCAGCGGATCTTTAAGGATAAGAAGTCCCATGACCTCCACACCTTTTCCCAGCCAGATCGGCGTCCCTCCCTGGTCGGCTTCGTGCCTGGCCCTGTCAAGCAAATCCGCCGGCAGGACAACCCCCTCTTCCTTAAGAAACTTATAACTGCCCAAGAGGTAGGTGACGTCGTTGTGTTCGGCACTCACACCCCTGCCGGTGACAGCTTTAAATGCATCGACCTGAGCCAAGGCACCTCCTTGTTCTGACTGGGCAGTCAACACCGCCTCAGCAAGCGGGTGCTCAGAACCGACCTCCAGGCTCGCCGCCCAAAGCAGGACCTCTCGCTCGGTATATCCTGCACCCGGATAGACACTGGTGACAGCCGGACGACCCTCGGTCAGGGTGCCGGTCTTGTCCACCACCACATGCGTCAGGGCTGCCGCGGTCTGCAGAGCATCACTGTTGCGGATCAGGACATTAGACTGCGCAGCCCGGCTGGTGCCGACCATGATGGCTATCGGTGTTGCCAGACCAAGGGCGCAGGGGCAGGCAATGACAAGAACGGCAATGGCCGCGGTGATCCCGTGTGCCAGCGGCAGATCCGAGGCAAGACCCAACCACGCCAGCAGGGTGATCAGGCTGATGGTTATGACTATCGGCACAAAGATCCCGGCAATACGATCCACCAGTCGACCGATGGGCGGTTTGCTCATCTGGGCTGTTTTAACCATACGGATGATACGGGCCAGGGTGGTATCCTCACCCAACCGGGTCACCTCTAAAATAAAAGAGCCGGATCGATTGATCGTGCCGCCTGTTACAGTGTCGCCAACAGCCCGGGACACAGCCAAGGGTTCGCCGGTGAGCATGGACTCATCAATGGTGGTTCGACCGTCAATAATCTCGCCATCAATAGGTACTTTCTCCCCTGGTTTAACACGTAAGCGGTCACCGATGCGCAACAGCGACACAGGTATCTCCACCTGACCGGCTGTGCGCACAACCAGGGCTGTCCGTGCCCTGAGACCGACCAACGCACCGATTGCCTCACTCGTTGTTCGCTTGGCCCTTGTTTCAAGGGCCCGTCCCAACTGCAAAAAGGCAAGAATCATCACCGATGCATCAAGAAAAAGATTGTCTCCGGCACCGGGAATAAACTCTGGATCAACAATAACCACCAGGGAGGAAACCCAGGCAGCTCCTGTACCCAGGGCCACCAGGGTATCCATATTGGCAGCACCATGCTTCGCCTGTTTCCAGGCACCAATAAAATAATTACGGCCGCTGTACATCATGGTCAGAAGACAGAGCAACGCGGCGCCTGCCCAGAACAACTGTCCATCTTCCGGATGCGGAAACAACCCGGACATATGCCCAACCATGACAGCAGTGCCCACCACGCCCGCCAGAATGGCCCTGCGCCAGGCAAGGCGTATTTCCTGTCGGGTTTCTTCAGCCTGCTGCAGGCTCGGATCAACAAAGGTTTCCTCTAAACTCACCTCAAGACCGATATCAGCTATGCGCAACAGGATGTCAGCCGGATGCTGACTGGTGGTAATCTTCAAGAGCTGATCTTCAACCGTCATATCGGCATTCGGATCCTGAGCAAGGAGAATCTCACGGATCTGTTCCAGATTCCCGGGTTCAGGCTGTGTATGTACTCGGATCACAAACGAGTCGTTCGTTGACCGCACCCGCAAGGATGCACCATACCCCTGATCAACAACCGCCTGCACAGCCTGACTGGGCTGACCACCCCGGATCAAAGCTTTTTTCTCAATAAGGTTGACCGAAACATCAGTTACCCCGGGGACCTTCAGCAAAGCCTGCTCAACCCGGCTTACACAGCTGGCGCAATGCATCCCGAGAATATCTATCTCATAGCCGTCTTCCCGGCTGAGTTGCGGCTCTTTGACAAGTGCAGCAGGATACCCTGCCTGATCCAGCACCTCTATTACCTGTGCAGGATCACCACCTTCGACAGCCGCACTTTTCTCGATCAGGTTAACCGCTGCGGCCTGAACTCCGGGCACAGCCAGAATGGCCTGCTCAACCCGGCCCACGCAGCTGGCGCAGTGCATCTCATCAATCCGGAGCAAATAGGGGCGGACCGGCACGGCAACCTCTGCTGCTGCAGCTTTCTGGTGCACAGGCAACGGAGGTGGAGTCGGCAGACATGTTTTGTTTTCTTTTGCCGGATAGCCGGCCTCAGCTAAGGCATGGATAACCGCCTGCGGGTCACCGCCGCGGACACTGAGTGTGCCGGCGGCAAGATCGACCCCGGCCTCCACCACTCCGTCCACTCCAAGTGCAGCCTGCTCGACCCTTGTTTGACAGTGTTCACAGGTCATACCCTCAACCGACAAACAGAAGACAGGAGAGGTGGAAGGAACCGCAGAAGGATCTGATATGCTCATAAAAATCTCCTCAAGAGGTAAAAACCAACGTAACAGATGCGTTGGCCGTGGTTATGTAAACCTGTAGCCTTCGGCTCGTCTTGAATGTTTACAGAGGCAGGATATGCACCTCTTCCTGCAGCGGGTAGTTCCCTTCAATCAAAAGGCCGTGACGTCCATCTATGGCTATCGGCGCACCGAAGTTAATTCGGAAACCATTGATCTCTGCATACTCCTCATTTTCATAGACCTGCATGTCACGGCAACCGACCACACAGGTCTTTTCCAGACGGGTGGCGACTACCGAGGCATGAGAAGTCTGGCCGCCGCGCGAGGTCACCACCCCGTCAGCCATGGATATCTCCCGAATATCCTCCGGCACGGTGTCACGGCGGATAAGAATCAACGGCGTATCCGGTTCTCTGCGGCGAAGGCTGATGATATTCTCCTCGCTGAACACGGCCTTACCGGACATTGCCGAACCGGAAACCCCGATGCCCTTGGCCAGGATCGACTTATGGGCCAGATCAGAATCAACAAACACGTTGAGATGTTCCTTCTTTTTAATGGTAATCATGTCCCGGGTCTGCAGAATATATAACTGCTCCGGCTCCGGTCCCTCGAAGGTAAACTCGATCTCCTGGGGATTCCACTCTTTTTCATAAACCAGATCACGGCTGATGGAGAGCAGCCGCTCATAGATCTTCGGGTAGAGTCTCTCCAGACTCTTGT
The DNA here is from genome assembly GCF_016446285.1 of Desulfobulbus oligotrophicus. Taxonomy (NCBI): domain Bacteria; kingdom Pseudomonadati; phylum Thermodesulfobacteriota; class Desulfobulbia; order Desulfobulbales; family Desulfobulbaceae; genus Desulfobulbus; species Desulfobulbus oligotrophicus. The sequence continues at coordinate 1,240,885 of NZ_CP054140.1, read as the reverse complement.
TTTCATCACGGCCGTCAAGCTCCGCCTGTTCAACAGAGATCGGGTAACTGGTGACCAGACCGGAGACAATATCTTCCCCCTGATCACCGATGGTATAATCACCCCACAGGGCGACTCGACGCACCTTACGGTAGGGGTGGGCAGTGAACAGTACACCGCTGCCGGCGGAGCGATCCAGATTGCCAAACACCATTGTCTGGACAATAACCGCAGTGCCCCAATCATCGGAAACCCCCATCAGGTGCCGATACTCCTGAGCCTTTTGCGTGTGCCAGGAATCAAAAACCGCATCAACCGCACCGATCAGTTGCAACCACGGATCCTCAGGTACGGTAAACCCTCGGCCCTTGACGATCTGCTGATAGTCCAGGGCCAGCAGTTTCATCTGTTCAGAGGAAAAATCACGTTTGTACTGAATCCGGTGCTGTTGCTTGTGGGTGTTCATCAACTCCTGAAAGTCTTCACGATCCATGCCATGGCCCATACCCCAGGACTGCTGAAACCGTCGAAAGTTATCCCAGGCAAAATACTTTTTCTCCGGATACAGGGTAACAAACTCCTCCACCAGCTCCTCATTGGTACCGACGTTGTGGATGGTGGACATGATGCCCGGCATGGAGATGGCTGAACCGCTGCGCACGGATACCAAAAGAGGTCGTTCCGGCGAACCGAAGATCAGACCGGTCAGCTGCTCCAATTCAGTGACCGAGGTTCGTACCCGCTGCATGTACTCGTCCCGGGCTCGTTCAAATTTTCGAATAGCCGGATAACAGCGAAACACTTCTGTGGTAATGATAAAGGCCGGTGGAATCGGCAGCCGGTCCCTGGTCAGCACCGCCAGGTTAAACCCCTTGTTCCCGAGATGAATCAGATTGTGGGTGCGCAGATTTTCGGAATGCAGGCTGCTGATCGTCTTTTCCGGGTTATAGGTCATGAGCAGATCAAGCGTCTTCTCATCCAGGATATCTTTCTGAGCCTCCAGGGTATTGATCACCTTGCCGATGAAGTTGTCCAGATGCTGCAAACCGAACGTTGTGGCAATCAGATCACGAAAAAAGGTCTCTGCAACCCGGAGCACGGTTTCCGGAAGATTTTTATCGTCCCACAGGTTGAGGTATTTGGAAAGCAGGTTCTCCTTCCCGATCTGAGGGACAATGATGGACAGATTGTTCTGATGGATGTTTGTGTAATAGGCATAAATAATGTCTTTCACTCCTTCGGAGAGCCCGCGCATGATGTCAAGATGCTGGGTATACGAAAAACGTCGGATTCCGATGGAAGCGGCCAGCAGACTGATGTAGGTATCAAGACGGCGACTGAAGATACCGTCAACCTGCAAAGCACGGGTAAAAAGACGCAGGCATTTGAGGATATGGATAAACGTCGCCTGAGTAATAAAACTCAAGTTAACCGTGGAAAAGAGCTTTTCCAGATAGATGTTGGCCAGGCTCTCCAGGCGAAAGGTTAGACCAAGCGCATCAAACTTGCGCTCAGAATACCGACCGTACACCGAAGGGATATCAACAGCAATGTGCCGCTTGTAGTAGATCTCCTCCTTGGGCTCGAAATGCTCTGAACTGAGAATGATTTCGCGCAGATGCTCCAGCTCATCAAGCAATGCTTCAAGACAGGGGATCGGGTCGTCTTTTTTCAGAACGTCAAGCAGCCGGCTTAACTCGGGGAACCCGCCGTTTATGGCATGATGCAACTGTTTATGGATCTCAGGCAGGCTCAGATTGTACTTCAGGTGCAACAGTTTATACATCCGCACCAGCAGTGCAAATCGCTGTCGCTCCACCTCGGCAAGGTCGGTCTGCCGGGCAAGGAAGGCCTCTCGTTCATCGTCCGGCCAGGCCAGGATCTGGCCCATGCGGGTGAACCGCAGCTCCTTTTTGATGCGTGCCGCCAGTTCGTGCTGGTCATCAACATAGGGCCCGCTGGTGGCGATTTCACGCAAAATCTCCTCCGGCAGGTAGTCACTTAGGTATGATCGATCAAGGGTGATCCAGAAGGTGAAAATCCCCTCAATGAAACCGACAATCAGATTGCTGGACTCGACATGGGCCTGCTTGCGTAAAAAATGGATAAGCACATCCTTTCGCTTGTGAATCTCATCAAGCTCGGTGGAAACGTCCCGCAATTCACCCTCAGCACCGATTTCATTAAAGAAGACCGGCATTAACTTTGTAAACTGTTTGGCAAGATTATAAATCGGTCCAATGGGCTGATTAAGCAGTTCAGTGACATCCCGCTGGAACAGATCGGTATCACGGACACAGGTGCCTGAGAGACGCAGATTGATAATCAGTGCTGAAAACAGGGTGGAGCACCATTTCGGCTCCTGTCCGATCAACGTAAGCCAGACCCGGATATTGGTGAGATGGGCGGGGTTGGCGATGGGTTGCCAGTCTTCGTCCACACCACGGACATTGGCATACTGAAAACCAAAACGAACCGTTTCCCAGAGAAACGCCTCGACTAATCGGGAGTTACCCCGCTTAAACACCTCGTTGCCGATCACCTGGATGCACTGCAGGGAGGTGTGCGGATACGCCCGGACATTGGCCTTCAGCAGATGAAAGGTGGTGACAAAGAACTGTTCGATCTCCTCAAAGCGCTGCTTACGGATCAGCTGCACCAGTGAACGGTTGATCTCCCGCAAGGTCTCTTCATGGATCAATGACAGACCACTGGTTTCCATGATCCGGAAAAGAAACAGCAGCTTGCGATTCTCAACAAAATGGGCGGCCTCTTCACTGTCTGATTCCACGGCAACCATCTTGGTCGGGATCTCTTTGTACAGGCGGACCAGATCCATGTGGGTCGGCAGCTCAAGAATACGCTCCAGAGCCGGTTGATAGTCATCGGTGAAATCAATGGCCTCAAGAGACTGCTTGCACTCGTTGATCCGCTGATGAGAAATGGCCGTAAGCAGGTGCTGCCCCTGCCACTGGCTGCAGTAGTCACCGCACTGCTGCTCAAACCAGGGGAGCGGGTCTGCTTCAGACAGCCAGTACTCATAATTGCGCACCAAAAGAGTACGCATCAGCAAAGTCAGACTACGAAGATCAAAAGGCTGTTCAAGCTGTTGCTGCCGGAGCGTCAGCACACGCTGTGCCATTTTCTGCACCGGATAATGCCCCTTGGCCATGAACAGCAACACTTTGGGATCAGTTGCATCAAGATCGTTGAGTTGCGCAAAAAAATCCGCCAGGGCCGGTGCAAAACGAAACAGCGTCGAACTGTCCAAAGACATGATCAGCTTGTCGGCATAGGCCAGCATGGCTTCCAGAATACGCCGGAGCAACTGTTCATTGCGGGTGGATTCATGCAGTGCATTGAAGAAGATCGACATGAACAACGAAAAGGCCTCAGCCCCCTGATCATGGTCGCGGTAATAGTGCAGGTTTTTCAGAACATAGGCTCGCAATTCCGGAACAATCACCTTCCAATTGCGGTAAGGATGGCTGACTTCGTAGAGTAACATGTCGATTTTACTCAACAGCCCCTGATAACGGCAGACAACATCCCGCAGCAGAAGAAGTTCGGGATGAATCTGAACGGATGTGGCGGTCTCAAGCAAATTAGCCTTGAGAGCATCAGAAGCCAATGGGATCGGACATTGACCGGCAGGCATGGCAACCTCTTTCACAGTTAGAAAAAACAGATTGAAATATGAACACTATACAATAGTGTCGTTCATCGTGAAAGTCAGCTGAAGTTTTGATGCTGATGGGATCGTAAGCTTCCCTGAAGAGTAGACATGTCAAAAATAGAGTTTCCCGGCACAATGCCCTGAAGTGGCCCTGGAAAACCGGGCATTGAGGGATCTGATCGAAAAAAAGCGTTAAGGCCGTCCGAAAAGCGACTACCGCAACGAGTACAACAGCCATTCCTTGTGCATCTACAGCCAAATCAGGTCTGGTCCGCTGACTTTATGAGCGATTTGCTTTATGCCGGTCGTCGATTTCGGACCTTCAACGTGATTGACGATTGCAACCGGGAACTGCTGCCTATTGAGATCGATACCTCGATCACCAGGAAGCGGTTGATTCGAATCTTTGAACGTCTTCGCCTGGAGCGCGGATCGATGGAACGTTTGGCGAAAGGAAACACATAGGGGCAATACTCACATCGGATCAGACGTTGGCCAACGGCCGTTGACTTGAACTTGAAAAGGCGTTTGTATCTGGTAGTATTAACTTGCTGACGAATCGAACTATGCAGGCCAAATCAGGGGAAAGTGTTGCGTGCAGCATACCATAGGAGGAGACAATTTCCATGTTTACCCTTTTATGGCTGTAATAAACGGAAATATTCACGTGAAAAGGTAATAAATGGACTGAAGGTTGCGGAATATTCCGCCGATACCGCCTCAATATCCTAATAAACGGAAATTCGGCATTTATTATACTGTTGGCCCAAGCATTAACTGAATAGCCAAAGGAGGATGAAGTATATGTCCGATGAAAGCAAAATCGCTGAAACCGGAACCTTAGAGGCCAGGGTGCGGGAACTTGAGGCTCAAATTGAATCACTGTCCTCACAACTCAAGCCAGACAGTCTCGCTAAAAGAATCGATTCTTCTTATCTTTCAACTAATAACCTTCGGGTGTTCCTACAGATACTAGCGCTGATTCAGACGGTCTTTGTCGCTGGAGCGATAGCCTTTGGCTTCGTTGGCTTCACTAATATTATGGCCATTCGAACAGAAACGGAAAAAGTAAGAGAAGCCGGAAAGACAATAGAGAATTCCGTCAAACGCGCTGCTGAAGCAGAAAGCACCATACGCACACAAGTCGCTGCTTTTGACGAACGACTAAAGAGAGTTGATGCCACGTTCGGGGAAAAACAAAAGCAAATGGATCAAAAACTGGTCCTTGTTCAAACCAGCGTCGACAACGCAACCAAGACAATGCAGAGGAAAACCGAGGATTCTTTGAATTCCATGAAGGGAAACATGGATCAGAGACTGGCCGATGCCGAGAAAGAAATACGAAAAGTCAACAAGCAACTTTCCAGCATTTCAACTACGTTCAACAAGGTAGGCATTTCAAATGAAAAAATCCTCAGCGCAAGAGAAAAGCAACTCTTGTTTCTCCTCGCAAAGGAAATTGATCCGGATAACCCTATTTTCAACTTCAATACTGGGATCTTGGCATTCAGTTTCGGTAGGTATGACGAGGCTATTATTGCTCTTGATAAGGTCATCAAGGCTCAAAATGTGCCTTCGAATATAATAACCAAAGCAAAGGAAACACGTTCCACATCTATGAAATTAAAACAATCACCGCCTGAAGTGAAAGCAAATGAACCTAAAGGAGTTGCGATAGGTGATTATGTAATTTTACAACTGCATCTAAATAGTCGTCCTTGAAAAAGCCTTTTTTCATATTGCCGGGGCGATCGCTCCGGCACCCTTTTTTTGCCCATCGAAGCGGCACCAGAGGACCAAAAGCAATCCGGTAAAAAGAAGAAACAACCTTTCCCTCAACTTCTTGAGGATAAGACGGATATTGTGCCCTGCTCCACAGAGCAGGGCATTGATTTTATCGCCCAACTCACCCAGCAGGTAATTGCGTCCAAGCTTGCCATCCGCCTTCATATGGCCGATCACCGGCTCAACGGCGCTGCGTCTCTTGAGTTCCTTCTTCATCTGCGGTGTCATTCCCCGCCTGCGACCGGAGATCAACACCTGGGGTTCTTTGATCTTGTGACCACGGTAGCCCCGGTCGACAAAACTGCGTTGAACGGTGCAGCCGGTGATCCGCTGCACCTGCTCAATGGCCCTGCCCAGGGTGTGGCCATCATAGGGATTGCCAGGTTCAGCCAACATGCCCACCACGAAGTTGTCTCGATTGGTGGTGGCCACGCTCACCTTGACCCCGAACTCGTACTTCTTGTGTGCCTTGCCCTTGGCAATGCATTCGACTTCCGGTGCATGCAGGCTGTAGAGCTTGTTCTTGTCCTGTTTCTGCTGCGTCAACAACCGCTCAGCCAGGGCAAGCTCGGGAAGAAGCACTGGGCCAAGCGCCTGCTGCCCTTCGATCTTGCGCACAATGTCCCGATACACCCTGCCCAGATAGGTCTTCAGCCGTTTTACCTCCCGACGGGCTCTTCGGGTTTGGCGGGCGTGAAAATACCGGCCGGCCTTTAACAAGGCCTGACGTCCAAGACGGGAGTAACTCTGCCGAAGACGAATGCCCCAAACCGCAGCCAACTTGACCAGTCGTTCCCGACTGCGGTTGTACAATCGTGAATCGGTCGGAAACGCCACCGCCTTTTCCTGAACAGTCGTATCAACAATCACTCGCTCCAAACTGGTCGGCGCAACCGCTCCGCTTGTCAACCCCGCCTTTATCGTGAGCTGCAGGATCAATTCCGATCCCTGCTCACCTATCCTCTTTCGCCAGCGACTCAACGAAGACGGATCGATCGGCAGTTCATGACAAAAGTACTCTTCCCCGCAGAAATATTGATGGTACGGGTTCTCCACCCACCGCCGTACCGTCTCTTCGTCTGACGTGTTGAACGCATGGCTCAGATAGGTCAGGCCTACGAGCAAACGAATCGGGAGCCCCGGCCGGCCTTCCTCAGAGTACAGCTTGCCAAACTCGCTTTCAAACACTCCCCAGTCGATCAGCCCACTCAGCCGGTACAACTCATGACGATGATTGAGAATGCTCTCCAAACGGTTGCGGAACATGTCCAACTGGGGGCTGGAAATCTGCTTCTTCGGCTGCATCGAAAATCACCAGAAATTGAAGGGGAAAAGTGCAATATCCTGCAATTTACAGTGCTATATTTTTCAATTTTTATCCATATATTCCAACTCGTTGAGAGTTTTTCATGGCCGACTAAATACCATAGATACGCTTTGGAGAAGTGGCTATATCACTCTCGAAGAAGCACAGAAAATATTTGATGACGCAAAAATGAAAAAGCGTTGAGTGACTAGTGTCCCGTGCGGTTAGTGTCGTCTTTTAATTTTGAGACCTTTTCAAGTATCACCGCTGCAGTCTTTGTCCATGTGAATGGCTTGGCCGATCTGTTATTGTGCTGCTTGATGAAGCGGTGGATTTCATCTCTGAGATCTTTGACACTTGTAAACACCCCTCGGTGGATGGCTCTGCGCTCCAGTTGGCCGAACCAGCTTTCAACCGCATTCAGCCATGATGCACTGGTTGGTGTGAAATGGAACGTAAACCGAGGGTGGGCCTTGAGCCATTGCATCACATCTGCCGTTTTATGGGTACTGCTGTTGTCCAGTATGACATGGAGGGCAACCTCGGCTGGAACGGCCCTATTCAACTGCCGCAAGAAGTCGAGAAACTCCTTGGCTCGATGCCTTTTGGTTGTTCGGCCAAGCACTTGTCCGGTTAAAATGTCGAAGGCAGCGTATAAATTGGTGGTGCCATTTCGTTTGTAATCATGCGTGCGACGCTCAATCTGGCCGGGCCGCATGGGCAACATTGGCTGGGTACGATCCAACGCTTGAATCTGCGTTTTCTCATCAACGGAAAACACAGCCGCATTTTCAGGTGGATTCATGTACAGGCCAACAATATCGATTACTTTCTCAGCAAAATTCGGATCATTGCTGATTTTGAAATTTTTAAGCCGATGCGGTTTTAAATCGGCTGCATTCCATATCTGTCGCACCTGCCACGTGGTGACCTTGGCGGCTTTGGCCATAAGGCGAACACTCCAATGGGTTGCCTCATGAGGAATGCACTCAACTGTCATCCGCAAAACTTCTTTGACCGTTGCATCGGTCAGTTTTTTTGGCTGGCCGCTACGAGGACGATCGACAAGCCCGTGGATGCCATACTCTTTAAATCGTTTCCTCCATCGATAGATTGTGCGAAAAGTTGTCCCTAATTCGACAATCAAATCCTCGGCAGTTTTACCTGATGCCGTTAAGAGGATAATCTTGGCCCGAGATGCCAGATCTTGGGCTGTTTTCGGTGAGCGCAACAACGCCTCAAGGTCTTGGCGTTGTTCGTCTGTTATCGTAAATTTCTCGTGTTTGCGTGCCATACGGCACTATAACACAAGAAATATTAAAAGACTCTATTAACCGCACGGGACACTAGGGCATCGAAGGGTAACAGAGGTTAGCCACTAATGCGGGACCCACGAGAAAGAAGGTCAAACCATGCCATGCACTGGATCGCGTACCGCTCCCGGTGATGGCCACGTTAAAGGGATTGGAAAGTGACCATTCGAGCCGTATCCGAGTTGGAATTCGCAATCATCACGGACGTCTGGAAAGCTTCAGTCAGGGATACTCACGACTTCCTGTCAGAGGTCGATCTTCGTGAGCTGCGTTCTCAGATTCTCAATGATTGGCTTCCTGCGGTAAATGTCATGGTCTTTACAAACAAAGATGACGAGATTCTCGGCTTCAGCGGAAGTGCTGATGAAAAGCTTGAAATGCTCTTTGTTGCTCCGTCCTCGCGAGGCTACGGAGTGGGGAAATCATTGCTGAACCACGCCATATCAGAAAAATCTATTCGATTGGTCGATGTCAATGAACAGAATGGTCAAGCAGTAGCCTTCTATCAGCATTTTGGCTTTGAGGTATTCGACAGGTCTCCTGTAGATGGTCAGGGCAAGCCTTACCCACTTTTGCACATGAGGCTAAATCCCTCTAACCCTTAGAAGGCCTCTGATCTCGTCGATATGAGCCACCTTACTTTTCTCCTGGTTGACCTTGAGCTTGAGTCGCTTTTCAAGAAACCGGGTAACACCGGCCATGACCCGTTCTCCTCCACCTCGTCTCCATCGTTAAAATTCACTGTTTAAACAGCATCATCTTCCTGCTACAGTGTCTTTCTCAATGAAAAAATGATATGCTGTATGACGGTATCTCATTGTCTCATTCATCTTGCCGCCTCACCGGAAACCGCCCATGAACCGTTACTCGCTGACCATCGCCCTCTTAATCTGCAGTAACATCTTTATGACCTTTGCCTGGTACGGTCATCTGAAGAGCATGACCCACAAACCATGGATCATCGCTGCTCTTGTCAGCTGGAGCATCGCCCTTGTTGAGTATCTCTTCCAGGTGCCGGCCAACCGGATCGGTCACAATGTCATGAGCGTGGGGCAGTTAAAAATTCTCCAGGAGGTCATCACTCTCCTGATCTTCGTTCCCTTTTCCATCATCTACCTGAAAGAAAAACTTACCCTCGATTACCTGTGGGCCGGACTCTGCCTGTTGGGTGCGGTCTTTTTCCTTTTCCGCAGCAAGCTCATGGCTGCATGACACCCTTCCCTTTTCGCCTATGAACACCTCCTCACTCTCTCTGCACGTCAGCCTTGAGCTGCCGGACTGGATAACAACCGAACTTGCCTCCCTGCCGGAGTACATGCCTGATCTCAATTCACGCATGGCCGCGGTGCTGCAGTTTGCCCGGCTGAACACTGTGCATCGCAGTGGCGGCCCCTTTGCCGCCGGAGTTTTTGAACGCGATTCAGGACGGCTGATAAGCATTGGTGTCAACCGGGTGGTCCCCAGCTGCTGCTCATCAGCCCATGCCGAAATCATGGCAATCTCCCTGGCCCAGCAACAGCTCAAAACCTATGACCTGGGCGGTCCTGATCTGCCTGTCCATCAACTGGTCGTCAACTGGAGCCCCTGTGCCATGTGTTTTGGTGCTGTACTGTGGTCTGGAATCCGGTCTCTGGTTATTGCGGGCGCTGATCCCGAGATGATGGCCATCACGGGTTTTGATGAAGGTCCGATGCCTGCCGACTGGCGGGGCGAACTCTCCCGCCGGGGCATAGAGCTGATCGAAGGGGTGCTGCGTGAGGAATCATTGGCAGACTTTCGTCTGTTTGCCGCAACAGACCCGGAAATTTACAACAGTCGCCAGGGTGGATGAACGATGCTGATGTGCACAGGCCACCGACTTCTTCCTGCTGCCGGCCGCATGCATATAACTTCTTTTTATCTGCCGGCGAAAAAGACGGTGTAACCGGAGAGCATCAGACAGCTCACCTGTCCTGTGCTCATGATGAACAGGACCTTGGATTAAACCGGCAGGTGACGGAGTGCATGTTGCCGCTCTACCACGCATTCGCCTGCAAAAGGATTGCTCCGCACTCTGTACTTGCTCTCAACACAAAATTATGGTCCTATTTTTCAGTACCTTTCAGGTGAATGCGCCGGGAAAGAGGAATGTTGCCTGCTGCCACATTTTTTTTAGCGATCAGCATGCAACATCTGTAAACCACAGCACAACATCAACAATCAACAGGAGGGTTTGATTATGGCTGACACATGGCTTACCACACTACATACCGACACACCGCAAGAAGGTTTCGAGCTTGCCATAACCCTGAGTCGCCGTGGCGTCAAGTACACACAACCGGACGCGGAGGTTCTCCACAAACTTCGGCCGGAGTACTCCACCAACGCGGACTCGCTGATTGCCGCCTCACAGGTTGTTGCCCTGAACTTTCAAACCGTGGCAGCAGCAAACAACTACTGGCGGAAATAACCGCGTTCCGCCTCCGGCAGGATCATACACAGGTCGCGGTCCTGCAAAAAACTCATCAGCAGTAGCTAACGGTTGTCCCCGTCACAGTGCACTCAAGCCACATCGTTTTTGCCGGCGGTGCAGGTGTGGTCAAAGAGATCGGTGAGGCGTGACGGGGTCACCAATCATATCGTCAGGAAAAATGCCTTGGATAACAGAGGGGGGGGGGTCATCCCAACTTCAAACCTGCCAGAAATCCGGCGACAGCACTGCCGCCTTTCCAGGTCAGCTCTGACAGGCGATGGTAGAGAAAGCTGCCGGACTGGTTGGCCAGGTCAACGGCCGACTGGGCTGTCTGATGCAGTGCCTGATCATCAAGTTGCGTAATGCCATAGTACTCCGTCACAAACAGCAGGACCAACCCTGCTCCGCCCAGAAGCAGGGCTATCTTGAATACCTTTTTGGCAAAGTATCCCACAGCCAGGCCAACAAGAAAAGGAGCACCGATATTGGGGAGCAAAAAGGCTGCTGAAAAAAAATCCAGTGTTGTTGGGTCAGGTACAGTCTTGGTCATATTGTCTCCTTTAATTGGTCGAGCAGTCGGCACTCCCCGGCATCCGAAGCCGCAGCCGTATATTAAACTCCCAACATCAGGAACAGGTCAAGAGCATTTCCGTCCCACTCAACGGCAAAAAGAGGATCCGGTTGCAAGGGAGGCAGACATTGATCACAGATAGCAGGCAGCGGTCATGACAGATGTGTCAAAGTCAGGCACAGAACGTATACCACGTTCTTTTTAATTACACTGTTTGCTGATGTTCAGGTAACAACAGAGAAGACCTGCAGACTTCTGTGGCCTTCCTGTGGCTTTCTTCTTATAGTAGGCGGTACTGTACGGCAAACCCCAAAAGGATGAGGAGCGGACCAAAGTCGGCACCCCTTATCTCTTCATCCTGCAGAAACCATTGCCTGTTGCAACCGGACTCAACCCCGGCTGCATCGACCACAGCGTTTCATTGAGAAAATGGGGTCTGCACAGGGTACATTCTGATTGTTCGCCACCGGCTGATTTTTTTATTTACCTTCCCCTCTTACACCACGATCTCCATGTTTCTCCCCTGTACCCGTGAAGAGATGGCCCGCCTGGGATGGCAGGCACCTGATGTTATCCTGGTCACCGGTGATGCGTACATTGACTCGCCCTTTCTCGGCGTGGCCGTGATCGGTAAACTCCTGATGCGCCATGGTTTCCGAGTTGCAATTATAGCGCAGCCCGATTTCCAGTCCGGCCGCGATATCACCCGGTTGGGTGAACCCACCCTGTTCTGGGGTGTTACCGGCGGTTCCATTGACTCCATGGTTGCCAACAGGACAGCCTCCGGACGTCCCCGTAAGACTGATGACTATACTCCGGGCGGTCGTAATACCCGTCGACCGGATCGTGCGGTGATCGTCTACGCCAATCTCATCCGCCGACATTTCAAAAACACTGTCCCGTTGGTTCTCGGCGGCATTGAGGCCAGTCTTCGACGTATTGCACATTATGATGCCTGGGAGAACCGGGTGCGGCGATCCATCCTCTTTGATGCTAAAGCAGACTATCTGTTGTACGGCATGGCGGAGCAGAGCGTGATTGAACTTGCACAGGTGCTTGCCGCCGGCCGATCCCCGCTGTCGGTCCGCGGTCTCTGTTACGCTGCATCAGCGCCGCCGCCCGCAGCCCTGCAACTGCCGGCATATGAGGAGGCGGCAGCAGATAAACAGGCATTTATCCGGATGTTTCATACCTTTTATGCCAATAACGATTCCCTGACCGCTCTTCCTCTTGCACAGCGCCACAACAATCGGTATCTGGTGCATAACCCGCCCCAACCCCCCTTAACCACTGCGGAACTCGACGCCATTCACGCCCTTGAATTTGAACGCGACGTCCACCCACTTGACCGCCGGAAAGGCAAGGTGCGCGCCCTGGACACCATCCGCTTTGCCCTCACCACGCACAGGGGGTGTTATGGTGAATGCCATTTCTGCGCCATTGCCGTCCATCAGGGCCGCATTGTGCAGAGTCGCAGTGCGGCATCCATTGTCCAGGAGGCAAAGCTCCTGACCACCCACCCGGATTTCAAAGGAGTTATCAGCGATGTCGGTGGTCCGACCGCCAACATGTATGGCTTTGAATGCACACGCAAGCCGGTACTTGGCGCCTGTCACGATAAACGCTGTCTCTACCCGTCAACCTGCAGGAGTCTTAAGGTAAATCATCAACCGCTCATTGATCTGATGCAGCAGCTTCGTGCCATTCCAGGTGTCAAGAAAGTCGTTGTTGCCTCAGGGGTGCGCTACGATATGCTGCTTGCCGACCATCGCCATGGTCTCTCCTACCTGCGTGAGGTCATTCGTCACCATATCTCCGGTCAGATGAAAATCGCTCCGGAACACAGTGATCCGGCTGTGCTGGCCGCCATGGGAAAATCAGGCCCCCAGGATCTTCTCACCTTTCGCACCCTGTTCACCCGGCTGACCAAAGAGGAGCGGCTCGATCAATTTCTCACCTACTATCTCATCGCAGCACATCCCGGTTGCACCTTTGCGGCCATGGAGAGGCTGCGCAGCTTCTGCAAACAGGAACTCCACCTGTTACCTCGTCAGATACAGCTCTTTACCCCCACCCCCAGCACATGGTCCACTTTGATGTACTGGACTGAGATCAACCCCTTTACCAATGCACCCTGTTTTGTTGAAAAGAGTGAAACCGGCCGCGAGCGTCAGAAAGCCGCCATTATCAGTGCTGCCGGACGACCTGCCGGATCATCGGCTCCCGGCACACGGCAACGAAAAAAGAGAAAACCTTGATCCCCCCGATCAACGAGACCAGATAATTCATGCAATCTGCGGCACTTTAGCGTATATAGGCCGTCATGATCGTTAGGTCTTTATACCCGTTTCGCTCGATGACCTCTTGCGCACAGTACAAACGATGATCTCATCCGCAACAACACCACAGACATCTGCAGAAACACCGGACAGTGAAGAAAACTGGTTTCCGGAAAACCTGGCACGCATCATGGACTGGTTGGCCACCGTGACCACCCGGCCGCAAGCTAACGAACCGGTTGCAGTCTTTGATTTCGACAACACCTGTATTTTTCGCGATATAGGACAGGCTGTGTTCCGTTTTCAGTTGCAGCGACTGCAGTACCGTCTGATTCCGGAACAGCTCGCCGCCATTCTTCCCCGTGCCGACATCCAGCTGGCCGGGCGACCGCTGCCTGCGATCGTCGCCACCCTGATCGAAACGTACCAGACACTCTTTCCACTGCTGATTTTCGGTAGAAACAAGCAGGCCCTGCGACTGCCCCAGGCTGAACTGTTCACCACCTTATTGCTCTGGTTTACTGACCAGGCCCGCAAAGATGACCGGCTGGGACCTCGTTTCGTACTCCCGTTCATGGCCAAGCTCCTGGCCGGATTCACCACGGATGAATTACGTTTTTTTGCCATAGAGGTTGTCCAGGCAGCCCAGGCTGAACCCCTGGTTGAGGAGTGGATGCGGACAGAGGCACCGGACCCGATCGGTCCGATTGAAACAAGCTTCCCGCTCGGCCTCCACCTCCACCCGGAGATGCTGGCCCTGATGCACCGGCTGGCAGCACAGGGAGTTGAACGCTATGTCATTTCTGCGAGTGCCGAATGGCTGGTGGAGGGAGCCGTACGGTGGCTTGGTTTTCCCATCCCTGCTGATCATATCTACGGGATCCGGGTTGGTCTGGACAGCGGCGAGGTGCTGACCATAAAAGACCCGTCAGGATATCCTGTTACCTACAGAGAGGGCAAGGCGGCAATTATTGCCCATTTCCTGAATGACCGGCCGTTACTGGTGGCCGGCGATGCCGACACGGATTATGAGATGCTGACCCTGCCGACAGCCGACATCCGTCTGCTCATCAATCGTCGTCAGAGCGGCCTGATCAGTAGCCTGTATACCGATCCCCGCATCCTTCTTCAGGGTCTGGATCTGACCAACGGCAGATTTCGTCCATCACGGGAAACAATCGGGTAAGGCCGGGTCAGACACCCGTTGCTCATCAACATTGCACTTCTGATGAAGCACCCCTTACTCTGCCAGTGTTTTTGCAAAATCGAGCATCCGCTGAATCGGGATTCGGGCCCGGGCTGCCAGGTCCGGAGCAACCTTGATCTCACCTTCACCGGTTTCTAGAACATAGGCGAGCCTTTCCAGAGTATTCATCTCCATCCACGGACAACGGGCACAACTCTCACAGGTAGCGCCTTCGCCCGCAGTCGGAGCCCCCAGCAGTATCTTCTCCGGCGCGAGCTGCCGCATCTTGTTGAAGATACCGGCATCAGTGGCAACAATAAACTCTTTGTTGGGCAAACGCCGGACGGCCTGAATCAGGGCAGTAGTGGAACCGACCACATCAGCCTGGGCAACCACCTCTTCCGGTGACTCAGGATGTACCAATACCGCCGCCTCAGGATGGCGTTGACGCAACTCTTCCAGCGCTTCAGCCTTAAACTCCTCGTGAACCACACAGGATCCGGGCCAGAGAATCATCTCCACTCCGGTCTGCCGTTGAATATAACGGCCGAGATGCTGATCCGGCCCCCAGAGAATCTTCTCACCCTGCGCCGCCAGATGCCGAATAACCGGCAAAGCAATACCAGAAGTGACAACCCAGTCGGATCGGGCCTTGACCTCGGCACTCGTGTTGGCATAGACCACAACAGTGTGGTCGGGATGGCGGTCGCAGAAGTCGGAAAAGAGCTCAATCGGACAATTTTCATCCAGAGAGCAGGTGGCCATGAGGTCGGGCATCAGCACCAGCTTTTCGTTGTTAAGGATCTTGGACGTCTCACCCATGAACCGAACTCCCGCCACCACCAGTGTCTGAGCAGGATGCTCCGCGGCAAACCTGGCCATTTCGAGAGAATCGGCAACACAACCACCGGTCTCATCAGCTAAATCCTGAAGATCGCTCTCAGTATAGTAATGGGCGACCAGCACTGCATTACGCTGTTGCAGGAGTTCTTTGATCCGCTCCCGCAAGGCCTCTTTTTCTGCAGTCAACATCTGTCTTGGAATCGGATGTGCCGGAACCTTAATCCGAGGAATCTGAACATCCGCTAAAACCTCTCCTGCTCTGTGCTTCATGACCAACTCTTTTGCCCTTGTGTTATTCTTCTCTCAACCAACATTACATGATGATCCATGCCATCTACAGATAAGGCCTCCCTACTACCGCAAATGCCTCAGGAGAACAACTGTTTTCACAAACTGAACCCGTCACACCGTACCCACTGAAAACACAGCAGGAAAATAGATTTACAAACAGAAGCGTTCGTGGTTTTATTGTAGTTTCTTAAAAGAAATCCTGTAAATTCAGACCTTTTTTCCGTAAACGCATGCACGTCTATCCCACCGACCTTGTTTCGCTCGTCAATGAGCGTTGGGAAAGCATGGCAGATGCAATAACCGGTACCACCGATATACCGGTGACCCCGCTTCCCGCAACAACAGCACTGGAGCAGCTGATCTCGACCTGTTATCAGGTGAGCATGATGCGCGAAGAGGGGCGACCGGTGACCCTGCGTCTCATCCTGGCTCCTCCCTCTGTCTTTCCTGCCAGCCAGGGGCCGCCCAAGGGATTTCACCGTCTCCTTTTTTCCAGTTCCCGACCATTCAATGAATACGAACTCCGTCGTCTCTCACCGGCTGTGGACTTTGAACGTTCACTCATCGGTATTGAGCAGCATCCGGAAAAGGGGTTCCAGATCTGGGGACTGATCAATTCGGGCCGACGCTGGCTGCAGCTTGAACGTGGCGGTAACAAGAAAACCAACTTTCTCCCGGATGCGTTTGTCGTCCATGTTACAGGGCCGGGTGTGTTGACCATATGCAGGGGGCTTAAAATTATTGTTACCCTCAACAGCGGCACCCTGCTCGACTCCAGTGCCAATGTCTTTCAATCCAAGTGGCTTGCCAAGCTCTTTGAACCGGTTCGCCAAAACTTTCTGGATATCCATGAACTCTTCCGGGCCAGTGTGCTCTATCCGGTCGCCAGGGTCGGTGACGAGTTCATTGAAAATCTCCAGTTCCAACTGCTCAAACGCATCATCAGCGTTACGCGGACAAATCGGCATGGTGGAACTTTTCTCGTGTTCCCCAGTGACGGCCTGGATGAACTTGTCAAAGAGTCGTCCCACATCTTACTGAAATATCATTTTCAGCACGATGAGGCCATCCGCAGGCAACAGCAGCTCATGATCCGCACGATTCGGCTGGCAACCACCGTTCTTGGCGACATCAATGATCCGGACAAGGTGATTACCTGGCAGGATTATGTCGGTCTACGCCACGAATCATCCGTTTATGACCTGGAAGAATCCCTGTACGAGCATGCCCAGTTTGTTGCTTCACTTGCCTCGGTGGACGGCGCAGTTGTCACCAGCAACCGCGGCCCACTGGGTTTTGGCGGCATGATTGTTGGTTCTCTGGACAAGTTGACAGAGGTGGCCAAGGCGAGTGATACTGAAGGAAAGATCGTGACACTGGCCAAAATTGAAGGCTACGGTTCACGGCACCGCTCAGCCTATCATCTCTGTAACGCCCTTCACGATGTTCTTGCCATCGTCATCTCCCAGGACGGAAATGTCCAACTTGCCAAGTGGAGAAACGGCATCGTTACCTGCTGGGACCTTACCAGCCAGATGTTTATCGGCGAAAACTGATCACCCATCGGCTCTCGCCTGCTCACCGGCCGGCAACAGTAACCGTTTCCGTGCCACCTGCCACATCAGAAGGGTAAAGGAAGACGAACCAATCCCCATGACAGCCAGCACCAGTATTTTATCCAGCCAGTCAAAGGAGAAAAACCACATAGACAGCGCCCCGATCATAAAGTAACAAAAAACCATGAAAGACGAGGCAGCGCCGGTATCCTGCTGCACCTGTTCAAGTATCAGGTTGTTTCCGGCCGGCCGGCAAAAGGAAAAGCAGAAGGTCAGACAAAACATCGGCAACGTCAATCGCCATGGCAGTGAAAGCAAAGGGCACAATAAAAACAGGGACGCAATCAGCATACCGATAAAGGCACCGGGCATAATCCTGGTCACAGGAACGTACGGAACAAGTCGAGAAAGGCTGAGTGGGGCCAGAATAAAGGCCAGGGCATTAAATCCGAAAAAATAGCTGAACTGTTGTTCAGTAAACCCCAGCCGGGTTATATACAGATCGGGAGAACCGCCGATAAAAGAAAAAATCGGCACACAGGTACAGGAAAAGGTGGCGAGCAATAAGATATATCGGCTGTTCCCAAAGAGACGAAAATAGCTCCCGGCCACCTCGGAAAAACTGGGCATTATCTCTGACTGCAACGACTCTCTCATGCGTACCACGCCGATAAACGCCAATGTGCCGAGAGCAGCCTGCAGTAAAAAAATCCAACGCCAGGACCACAATGCCAAGATCCAGCCACCGAGAACAGGAGCGATCATCGGTGCGGCCGCAACGATAACCCCGATCTGAATAAAGATCCGCTGTCGCTGTTGCCCGGTAAACCGGTCCTTACAGATAGCAAAGACAATTGCTGAGGCGGCCGCAGCACCGGCACCCTGAGCAAAGCGGCCGCCAATCAACATGCCGGGGCTTTGTGCCATGGCGCAGAAGAGACAGGCAACAACAAACACCCCCACACCGACAAGCAGAGGTGGTTTTCTCCCGTAACGATCAGACAGCGGTCCGTATACTAAGATAAAGGCACAGTACGTGAGGAAAAAAATAACCAGAGTGAAGTTGATCGTCACCAGAGGGACCTGCCACTGATGTTGCAGCAAAGGTAAGGCCGGCAGGTACATGTCTGTCGCCAACGGCGGAAAGGCAGACAGCAGTGCCAATAAAAAAATAATAGGGGGAAAATGCTCCCCAAGTTTTCTAAAAAGACTGGTCACTACTTCCCTCTTACACCGATATTGGTGCTGATTGTCGACAACCGACTGTTCAAGATTTCTGAAGACCATCAACGAGTAGATCATGAAGGGGCAGGACTGCTGATTCAACGGGACTCTAACCAAGAGTTGACGATTAAATCGCAGACCGTGTCGCCAGGACTGCCGTCATCGTCTGTTCAAGATTTGCCATGGTGTACGGTTTAGGCAGCACGCCTGCAAAACCGTAGGCCTGACAGTCAGCCATGATCGGATCCTGACTGTATCCGCTGGACACCACAAGACAGGCATCCTCATCAAGGGCCAAAATCTGACGTGACGTTTCCAGCCCCCCCAGCCCACCGGGCACGGTGAGATCCATGAGCACCGCGCTGTATCCGGCTCCCTCGGCCAGGGCCTTTTTGTACAGCTGTACAGCTGTTTCACCGTCTTCACAGGCGTGAACCGTATATCCCAGATAGCTGAGCATGGCAGTGGTCATATCACGGATGATCGGTTCGTCATCCATGACCAGAATGGGATGTCGTTTTTTTGCCTGCCCGCTGTGATGCAGCTCCCGCAAGGAAGCCGGAGCCATCGGTACCGATAGCGGCTTCTCAGTGGTCGGCAGCAGAAGCGTACATACTGTGCCGCCGGCACCAGTTGATTCAATACGGATGTGACCATCGTGCCGAGTCATGATCGAGTAGGCTGA
The DNA here is from genome assembly GCF_016446285.1 of Desulfobulbus oligotrophicus. Classification (NCBI taxonomy): domain Bacteria; kingdom Pseudomonadati; phylum Thermodesulfobacteriota; class Desulfobulbia; order Desulfobulbales; family Desulfobulbaceae; genus Desulfobulbus; species Desulfobulbus oligotrophicus. The sequence goes on along the minus strand of NZ_CP054140.1, from coordinate 1,221,739 downwards.
GGCAAGCCCCAAACCGCTGCCAGAGTCTTTGGTGGTGAAATACGGATCAAAAATACGTTCCAGAATCTCCGGAGGGATGCCGTCTCCTTCGTCGGTGATGGAGATCTGCACATAATTACCGGCAGGAAGATCCCCAGTGCTGCTGTCAATCCGCTGATTGCCGATCTTCACCCGCAAAACCCCACCGGTCGTCATTGCCTGCACAGCATTGATAATGACATTATGCAGAACCTGGGTTATCTGTCCTTCATCAGCCTCTATCGCCTGAACATCCTCATCCACCTGTATCTCGTCGCGTACGTTGGTACCACGCAGCATCAGAGTGACGGCCTCCTCGACCATGGGTTGAACGGCAATAACCTTTTTTACCGGTTCACCGCCACTGGCAAACGTCAGCAGCTGTCTGGTCAGTTCGGCAGCACGCCCGGTTGCTTTCTCGGCGGCCATAAGCGGTTGGCTCGCACCGTGTTCTGGAGCAATCAGCGTACGGGCATGACTCACACTGCCCATGATTCCAGTCAGGATATTATTGAAATCATGGGCGATCCCTCCAGCCAGCACCCCAATGGACTCTAATTTCTGGATCTTGATAAGTTCATTGCGCAACAACTCCCGCTCAGTGATATCAGTGTAAATAATCACTATTCGATCATTAATAACCTGAGTGTTCACAATGGCTTGCCGAACATTACCATCCTTGCAGGTGACCTTGGTTTCGACAGCTGGAATCAACGTCCCGTTCCTTCCTGCATTTTCAACTCCATCATACCACGTGTCAATGAGTTCACGTCGATAAACCGAATCGGGATAAGCAAGCAAAAACCATTGTTCACGAGTAGGTATCTCGTCCAGACTGTAACCGAATCGTTCGGAAAAGTTGATATTCATATACTCGATGACCGTGCCATCGGTGAGCACAATCCCGACCGGCATGGCATCAAGAATATCCAGCAACTCCTGTCTGTTCTTTCGCAGGTGATCGGTTGTGACAACCGAGGAGGTGATCTCCCGTTTAAACAAAACATACAACAGCGCAGCAGTTACGATGACAGTCAACAGTCCATTGATGCGCTGTACCCTCAGAACCCATTCGAGATCCTGTATCCAAAACCGAACGAGCTGCTCAGAACAAAGCATCCAGAGAGCGGCCACCACCAGATACACACCAGCAACTTTCAGAGAAACATGTAATCGGCTATGAAGGTTGGCTTTCAGCATAAGCGAAAAATCAATGGACAGTAACCAGATGCAAAAGGTTCCCGCAAAAAAACCTTTCTCGTCACAAAAAAATCACATCAACAGCAAACAATCAGCAGTGCAACAACACCCCCAGGCATCCCAAAAAACTAACAAGTGCTGACCGGGCTCGACAGGTCAATAGTTGCAGAGTCGCTCCGGTTCTTGCAACAGACACGCCGTCGGTTTCACGCGAAGATCACAGGCGGCGATTCCCACCGGTTTTTCAGTCTACCATCATCTGTACAGCGGATATCACACCTCTTCACCCGGGGGCAGGGTCAGGCGAAAGGTGCTGCCCTCACCGAAACAACTGTTCACCGTGAGTGTACCATGATGTTTATCAACAATACCCTTTGCAATGGACAGCCCGAGGCCTGTACCACGATTTTTTCCGGTATAAAAGGGAGTAAAGACCTGTTCGATGTTTTCGGGGGGAATACCAAGACCGGTATCGGTTATCTCAAGAACCACCTCACCGTTCTGCTCAGTGGTGGTCAGTGTCATGAACCCCCCTTCGGGCATGGCCTGAATAGCGTTGATCACGATGTTCAGAATGACCTGGTAGATCTGCTCATTGTCAAAGAGTATCTCCGGGAGATCCTCGGCCAGCTCACTGTGCACCTTCACTCCCTTTTGCTGTAACTCCGGCTCGATGAAGCGAAGAAGGCGATCGATCACCACATTGAGCGATCCTGCAGACTTGCGGAGCTCGCGGGGCCTGGCAAAATCGAGAAACTCACGAACAATACCGTCCAGACGGGACGTCTCCTCCACAATGATGGTCGCTAACTTCTCATTACCCGGAGCCACCTTACTGATCCGATTACCGAGAATTTCAGCGGTTGAACGGACGATACCCAATGGATTTTTTATTTCATGCGAAACTGCAGCCACCATCTTACCCAGCGAGGCAAGGCGCTGCGCTTCATTGAGCTCCTCTTCCAGGCGCAGTCGCTCTTCAGCCCGTTCGGCCATAATCCGGTTCGCCCGTACGACGATCAGGCTGAGTATGGTAAACAGGATCGACATGGCGATCAGTGACATGACTATAACCCGGCCCTGCAACCGGATGATTGCCTCAAGATCTTCGGAGAGATCCTGAATCACCTCGATCACCCCCATGACCTCACCAGTGCGCTGGCCCAACTTATTTTCGTGCCGGAACGGGACATAGGTCTTGAGAGTGCACGAGATTTCGGGCATGCCCGGAAGCAGGCTCAGCAGACTGCCACCACTGATCAGCACGGAATCGCTTTCTCCCTTGGCCGCCTTCTGGTACTCCAGCCCGCCCATATCCCTCTTTCCCATCAGTTCGGTTATGGTGGAGTAGGCGATGCGATTTTGAAGCGGTTCAAAGATGGTGACGGATTCGATACGCATACCCCGGGTGATATTGGAGATAATCTTATCAAGTCGTTCGAACTGTTCGTGCTCAGACAGCGCTATCTTGCCGTAGCGAACCACTGTCGGCAGAACAAACTGAAGAAAAACCTGCCGGTTAACGTACTCGGCAAACAGTTGGGAGTAGGCCTCACTCCGCTGCAGAAGAACGGCTTTGGCATTGGCGGCCAGCATCCAGGAAAGCAGAAAAGAGGCGAGCAGGATAAGCAGCAGTGAGGTAAAGGCAAAGTACTTGACCAGTTCGAATGGAAGCAGGGCGGTTCTGAGCCCCCGGTAGCGAAGTCGTCTCCAGAGCGAAACATAGTCAGATATACTGCCGGTGATCTTCTGGCGCAGCCTGTCCAGAACCTGGAGAAGATTTGTCAGAACGGGCAGCTGCGGTCGCTCGCCCCTGCGGGTTACCATCCGTTTACGGTGCAGCATGACACACCCCGCATCGACGGCAGATGTCCGGCTGACAGGCCGCGGTCAGACGTCCCTGTAAGGCACGTTCGTACTCCTCCCACAGATACTGTGCATGTATGCCGTGATCGATCACCTCCCAGCACATCATCTCGTCATAATTGCGGGCTCGTACGGCATATTGCCAGGGATTGAGCCCGTGTCGCTGCAGGGCCTGCTTGAACGTATATCGACCACTGCCGATATCAAGCAGCACCGGGCCGATCCGACGATCGGCACGGGCATAGACAGCCTGCTGCAGGGCCTGCTCCGGATGATCGAATTTAAGCTGCAGGTTGGCCTTGGCAGCCAGCTTTCTACGCAGGTATTTTACCTTCCCTTTCAAGGCAGTCAAAGCCGGTCCGGTGCTTGTGACTGCCGCCTCAGCAGCCGTTAATCCACCAAAAGCACAGTATTGGAAAGGGGTCCAGGGTTTGGGAACAAAACAGTTGATAGACAACGTCAGCTCTGTCACCCGGCCTCTTTCCCGCCCGATCGGTAAGATACTTGCCTGCAGCTGATCAACAAGTGCAACGAACTCATCCAGATCATCATAGGTTTCGGTTGGCAGGCCGATCATGACGTAGAGTTTAAGCTGGAAGATCCCGGCGGTCACCAGGCGGACAGCCGCAGAAAGAAGATCTGCCCGGCTTAACCCCTTGTTGATCAGCGTACGCAATCGTTCCGAACAGCCGTCCGCTGCAATGGCTACACTTTTCAGTTGTGAGTCGGCCAGAAGTTGCATCGTCTGTTCGGAAATCCGGTCGGCCCGCAGTGAAGAAAACGAGAGAGAGCACCCATCCCCGTGCAGATAGGCAGCGATTACATCCGTAGTTGCTTCGGAAGCCATTTCCATGCCAAGCAGACCGACACGGTCCATCTGATCCGGACGCTCCTTCAGGCCCTGGACAATGGCCTCAGCACTCCACAATCGTGGTGGACGATAAATAAATCCTGCTGCACAGAACCGGCACCCCCGACTGCACCCTCTTCCCAGCTCGACCATATACATCCCCAGTTCTGCATCCGGCGAAAGCAAGGTCGAGTGGGCCGCTGTATCCATAACCGGAGCAACCACCTTGGTCACACGTGCCGGCAACGCCAACGGCCGGGTAACAGCTGCAACCGCCCCATTCTCTTTCCAGGAAAAATGATATGCCCCCGGGATATAGCAGCCGGGAACAGAGGTACCGATCGTCATTGTGAGATCTGCGCGACTGCTTGTCGTGAAATGTCTCAAGAGCCCGATCAGCGGCTCAAGAACAGCTTCAGCCTCACCTATGACCATGACATCTGCAAACAGAGCAAGTGGTTCCGGGTTCATGAAGACGCCCACGCCGCCCAGAACCACCACCGGTTCTCCCGGACTGATGACGGATGCTCTATCCTCAGCAAAAGGTGCAATCGCTCCAGCCGCCAACATGGCGGCCAGCCGCGGGTAATCGTGTTCAAAACTGACAGATCCGAAAACTAACGGAAAATCACGCAACGGACGGGATGACTCGAGCGAACGGAACGGTTCTCCGGCTCGAGGATACACAAACCGTTCACAGACAACACCATCGATACGGTTGAGTAAGGAGTAAACGAGCTGAAAGCCGAGATTGGACACCGCAACTGAATAGATATTCGGATAAAGGAGGGCGACAGGCAGTCTGTCTGTCCATTTTTTACGTACTGTACCGATTTCGTTGATAAGCACTGACGGCATAGTCCGCATCATGAGGAAGAGAACAGTTTTGTCAAAGATTGCGTTACAGTCGTCATTTTCAACAGAAAAATCAAACAAAAACGAGGTGGTATCCCAGGATACCCCCCCGTTTGCAATAACGTCCATGCCGGTTTGTTTCTTGCCGGCCGGATAGTGCTTTCAGTTGGCCTTTTTGCGAAGATAGGCCGGTTCGTCAAGTTCACTACCAAGATCATGCTCATCAAAGATAGGTTTGGGCATACGCGGCAACCCCTTGGGAAGGGGGTTCGGCTTAGCAATGGTTGCCGTCGTGTTTTCCTGAAGACTGATGTCCTCTTCAAGCAGCCGGGACAACTTGGACTTGGACCCGGGCAGGGAGGAACCGGCAAGGTTCTGACGCGTCGTCCGTACCACCTCCAGCTGCGAAACCTCCGGTTCTTCTATACTTGATATGCCGGTGGCAATAACCGTAACCCGCAACTCTTCTCCCAGGGATTCATCAAACAGAGCACCAATGATGATGTTGGCATCGTCGTGCGCTTTTTCCTGGATCAAAGCCGAGGCTTCCATGAACTCGTTCATGGTCAGTGTTTCTCTGGCTGCTGAAATATTGATGAGGATGCCACGGGCACCATCAATCCCCACCTCCTCCAGCAGCTGGTTGTCAATAGCCCGTTTAGCCGCCTCGGTGGCACGGTTGTCACCCACTGCTGATCCGGTACCCATGATTGCAGGACCGACCTCTTTCATAACGGCCTTGAGATCAGCAAAGTCAACATTGATGTGCCCGGGTAAATTAATCAGATCCGTAATACCCTTGACTGCCTGAAACAGTACATTGTCAACCATCTGCATCATGTCCACCAGGGTGGAGTTCTTGTTCATCAGGCTCAGCAGACGGTCATTGGGTACAGTGATGATGGTATCTGAAAACTCTTTCAGCTTCTCCCAACCCGCTTCGGCATTACGCATCCGTTTTTTTGCCTCAAAATAAAACGGCTTGGTAACAACAGACACTGTCAGGGCACCCGCCTCTTTACTTAACTTGGCAATGGTTGGTGCTGCTCCGGTACCGGTACCGCCGCCCAATCCGGCGGTAACAAAAACCATGTCAGCACCTTTGATAACGGCCTGCAGATCCTCATGACTCTCCTGTGCCGCCTCATGGCCCATTTCCGGGTCAGCACCGGCGCCCATTCCCTTCGTAATGCCAGGCCCCAACTGTAAGCGGATGTCAGCTCGAGATTTCTCCAAAGCCTGCATATCGGTATTGGCGGCAATAAACTGTACGCCTGCCAGTCGACGCTCGACCATGGTATTGATAGCGTTGCCGCCACCTCCGCCGACTCCGATCACCTTGATCACGGCAACTGTTTCTTCTTCGGCCATCCTGAAAGGCATGATTCTCTCCCAAGAAAAATTTTCCGTAAACTTTCCATTAACATACCATCGAATCCGATGGTACCAAAAGAGAAATCGGTTACGTTAAAAAAATTTTTTTATCCACTTTTTTGCTCTTTTGACCATGTCCCCACTCTCCTTCGGCACATAGGTCTTTGTTTTACTGCCATACAATACCAGGCCGACCCCGGTGGTACAACGAGGCGACTGGATCTCTTCAACTCTACCGTTCACTCCCTGCGGGTATCCGATTCGGACCGGCAGATCAAATATCTGCTCTGCCATCTCCACAACGTTGGCCAAAAGTGCGGTGCCTCCGGTGATAACAATACCGGCATTAATCCGGTTACGATACCCTGAACCACAGATGTTCTTGTTGACCATCTGGAGAATCTCCTCCATTCGCGCCTCAAGGATTTCAACCATAATCCGCTGTGATACCTTCCGCGGCTTGCGATCGCCGACCGTTGGCACCTCGATAATATGATTTTCCTTGATCATCGCGGACAGGGCACCACCATAGAGGTACTTGAGCTCTTCCGCCTCCTGAAGCGGCGTACGCAACCCTACAGACAGATCGCTGGTCAGATTGTTGCCACCCAGGGCCAACTCCCAGGTGTGTTTAATCGTACCGTTACAAAAAATGGCGACATCTGTTGTTCCCCCGCCGATGTCAATCAAAACCACACCCAGCTCCATCTCATCCTTCGTCAGAACCGTCAACGACGAGGCCACTGATTCGAGCACTATTTCAGCCACATTCAGTTCAGCACGGTTACAACTGGTCACCAGATTATGCAGAGCTGTGTTGTCGGCGGTGACGATATGAACATTGGTAACCAGTCGGACACCGGTCATGCCGAGCGGATTCTGGATGCCGGTGTGGTCATCAACCATGTACTCCTGGGGCAAGACATGAATAATCTGTTGATTATCCGATATCTTAACCGTTTGAGCAGCCTGAATGACCGCTGCGATATCCTTTTCGCGAATTTCCTGATTGTTAATGGCAATGATACCGGGTGAGTTGAAACCTTTGATATGGTTGCCGGCTATGCCGACAAAAACCGACTGGATATCGCAACCAGCCATATCCGATGCAGCTCCCACAGCCTGACGAATTGACTTGACCGTAGACTCAATGTTGACCACTACGCCCTTCTTCATGCCTGAAGCAGCCGCAGTACCCACACCGATAATCTCAATCTGATCATCAAAGATCTCGCCGATCATGGCACAGACCTTGGTCGTCCCTATGTCCAGACCAGCGACAAGTTCACCGGGCTCGCGGAGAACCGGCTCTTCCATTTCCTCATCCATCACTTTGGATTCCGGTAACCAAGACTTTATCATCTAAATAATCCATCCGTATTTCTTTAACAGCATCGATCTGTTTTTTTGCATACAACTGCCCAAGCACCTTGACCAAACGATTGTATTTGACCTGTAATCGATCCGTACCGAAGTAGATCGGGAACGGCCGGTCCACCAGGTAGAGGATGATCCCCTGCTCTGCATCAAGGTGCACTTCAGAGATCGCCTGAATCGGGACAATAGCGTTCCCCCGGGAGGCCAGGTCAAGCAGTTGACATGCCGCCTTTGCCATACTGCCTGCAACCAGGTGATCGACTGCCAGATCTTTTTCATGGTGCGCACCTGTGATAACGGGAAAATCTATCTCCTGCCCCTGGCCGGCTTCAGAAAAAATGCGGCCGGCACGGTTCAGATAGCGGAGACGCCGCTCCTTCCCATGCTCAACATTGATCAGTGCAAAGGGCTGCAGTTCACTGACAGTTATTTCCACGGCAGAGGGCCAGTTGATTTTAATCTCCGCCCGCTCAATCCATGGATGCGTTTCAATACGTGCAACAGCCGCCTTACTATCAAAGTGGAAAAGATTCCCTCCCTGCTGCAGTCCGGCAAGATCCAAGACCTGACGCTGACTTGCATGACGATTCCCTGCTATCTTGATATCAGTCAGACGAAAAACGGTCGACTGCAACAGCAACTGGACTCCGACCCACAAACCGCAGCCAACGACACCGACAAGAATACAGACGAACAGCAGGTTTTTCCACAGTAACTTCCACTTCCAGGCCCGTTGCGCACTGATGACCAGGGTCTGCGACTGTGCGGTTTTAAGCGTAGCAGCCTTCTTACCCCCAAAAGCAGCGAGTATCCCACGGGCTATTTTAAACTTTCGCCCCCCTTTCCGAGAACGCGACGATGACTGACGGGGAGTATAAATCGGCATCTCCCAACATTTCCTGATCTAGTAAATATGAACCTCAGGTTCAAGCAACACACCTGAATGCTGCAACACATGCCGCTGCACCTCCTCCATGAGTCGGATAATATCATCAGGAGCAGCGCCTCCGGTGTTGACAATAAAATTGGCATGCTTGACAGAGACCATGGCCCTGCCAATCCGCAAACCTTTTAATCCTGCCTGTTCGATAAGCCTGCCCGCAAAGTCACCTTCCGGATTTTTAAAAAAAGAACCGGCAGATCCGACTCCTTTAGGCTGGCTGCCTCGACGCAAACCGATAATCTCCCGACAACGCCTGGCCACTTCCCTGCCATCAGCAGGTTGCAGGCAGAACTCACCACTGGTAATCAGCACTTTATCCGCCGGTTCGCCGGGAAAACGGCTGGATCGATATGTGAAGGACACCTTTTCCCTGGGGACTTCTTCAACATTCCCCAAACCGTCCATTATTTGTACAGAAGACAACACCTCGCCGATGGCATGCCCAAAAGCACCGGCATTCATGCGGATAGCACCGCCGACGCTGCCGGGTATTCCGGCCATGAACTCCAGTCCACTTACATTGTTATGAATACACCAGCCGATCAGTGATGCCAACGTGCATCCGGCATGGACCCGCAGGCAACAGCGCTCACCTGCAGCTGTAACCAAAGGTCTGCGGGTAATCTCCCGAATCGAACTACGCAGCCGGATGAACACACCGACATGACAACGCCGGGAAACCAGAATATTAGAGCCGCCGCCAACGATGTTCCATGGAATCTGCTGTGCGTGCAGGTATCGCAGCACTGCCTTTAATTTGTCGATTGCATTGATATCCACCAACGCCTCGACCGTACCACCGGCACGAAATGTAGAATAGGTCGCCATATCAACATTCCAACGAATGTTCGGGCACAGTCTGATCAACTCGCTGCGCTGACAATCATTCATAAACAATGTATCAGTATGACCAGATTCCACACATACACCTCTCAACGGCTGGAAGCCTGCAGCAGTTCCAAAACCTCGTCACCGACTCTTACAATATTACCGGCACCAAGAGTGAGCAACAGATCTCCGGGTTGCAACAGAGGCAACAGACTTTGCGGTTGTTCGACCAATTCAGCAATGAAACAGGCCTGACGCTGGCCGTGCTCTTTGATGGCCTCCAGGAGGGTCTCGGAGTCAACCCCTGCAATCGGTTCTTCACTGGCAGCATATATATCGGTCAGAATCAACACATCGGCTCGACGAAACGAAGTTATAAAATCATCAAACAGCCCTTTGGTCCGACTATAACGATGTGGCTGAAAAGCCACCACAACTCTTCGTTCCGGCCACCCTTCACGAACCGCCTCCAGGGTTGCTTTAATTTCCGTGGGATGGTGCCCGTAATCATCCACCACCAGGACATCACCGGCTTCGCCTTTTACCTGAAGACGACGCTGCACGCCTTTAAACTGTTCGAGTGCACGCGCGATCACGGCAAAATCGATTTCCAGCTCCAAACCGACACTGATGGCCGCCAGACTGTTATAAACCAGATGCCGGCCGGGACGATTAAGCCTGACGACTCCCAGCTCCGCAGTACGCGTTCGAACCGTAAACGTCGAGGTACCATTCCCTGAAACAATTTTCACCGCCTGCAGATCAGCCTGCTCAGTAAGACCATAGGTAAGGATCCGTTTCTTGATACGGGGCAGAATCTGGGCGACATTATCGTCGTCAATGCACACCACAGCTACGCCATAAAAAGGTAAACGATCAACGAACTCCAGAAAGATATCTTTGATCTGCTCTATATCCCGGTAAAAATCGAGATGTTCGAAATCAATGTTGGTCACCACCTCAATCACCGGTGATAACTTGAGAAACGACCCGTCACTCTCATCGGCTTCAGCGACTAAAAACTCACCTTCTCCCAGTCGAGCGTTGCTCCCGAACCCATGGACCTTACCGCCGACAACCACTGTTGGATCCAATCCGGCCTCGGCCAAAACAGCCGCAACCATTGAGGTGGTGGAGGTCTTGCCATGACTGCCGGCAACAGCTATCCCGTATTTTTTCAGACGCATCAGCTCTGCCAGCATCTCTGCCCGCTGAATCACCGGTACATACGCATCCTTGGCCGCGATGACCTCGGGGTTGTCAGCAGGAATAGCTGTTGATGTAACCACCACATCAGCACCGTCAATCCACGCCGCCTTATGGCCATGGTGAATCGTCGCGCCCATCTCCACAAGCCTTTTGGTTATATCCGTGACCGCCTGGTCAGAACCGCTGACCCTGTACCCCAGGCTCAGCAGCAACTCAGCAATTCCGGACATACCAATCCCACCGATACCGACAAAGTGGATGTGCTTGGTTTTTCTGTACATGAACGCGCCTACTTCCAATAAAAAATCAATCTTTTCGTCTCTTTTGCGCCACGAGTCGAACACATTCGTCCACGATCCGGTCTGTTGCATCCGGAATCGCCATGGTCTTCATATTGGCCGCCATTGTATGTAACTCCTCGCGGTTCTGCAAGTGCTCCCTGATGGTGGCCGCAAGAATCTCACCGGTAAGCCCTGATTCACGCAACACCCGGCAACCGTTTGCTTTTGCGTAATATTCTCCATTGGTTACCTGATGATCATCCGCTGCGTAGGGATATGGAATCAAAAGCGCCGGCAGGCCCATCACCGCCAACTCCGCCAGTGTGGTGGCGCCGGCTCTGGAAACCACCAGATCAGCCCGTGTATAAACAGCTGCCATGTCACGGATAAAGGCGGTTACTTCGGCCATGGTGCCAAGCTGAGCATACCAGTTGGCAACCCTCTCCTCATCGACTGATCCGGTCTGATGAATAAGCCGAACAGGTATCCCCTGCACACTCAAATATTCCACGGCCTCCATCATCAGCATATTTATCCGATGTGCTCCCTGACTACCGCCCAGCACCAGCACTGTCGGCGGTTCTTCCGTCTGCCGGGACTGTGCGGCAGCTTCAAGAATCTCTTTCCGCAACGGATTGCCGCTATGAACAGTTTTTTTGGCTGCAAACGGAGGTTTGCATGGCAGAGAAATCAAAACCCTGTCCGCCAACTTTCCGGCCAGCCGATTAGCCATGCCGGGCACTGAATTCTGCTCATGAATCACTATCGGCACCCCTGCCAGCTTTGCCGCCAACATCACCGGCCCGGTCACATATCCGCCGACTCCCAGGACCAGATCCGGCTTGAACCTGCGGATCATACGCAGGGCTTCAACAATCGCCCCCGGCATCATCAGTAAGCTGCGAATCCGCGCCCCACCACTTAACCCCTTGACACCACCGCACTGCAACGTTGCCAATTCAAATCCCAGGCCGACAAGTGCCTGTTGATCGAGGAGACGAGGTGTCCCGATGAAGAGTATCCGCGAATCCGGAATTCGGGCCAAAACTTCTGAGGCCACCGCAATACCGGGAAAAAGGTGCCCACCGGTCCCTCCTCCTGCTACAATCAGCCGCATACGTTGACTCCACATTCCCGGGAAAGTCGCAGCACATGTTGTTCATAGACCGTCCCCCTTTCGGCATACCCGGAAAACATATCGAAACTTGCACAACCAGGAGCAAGCAAGACAATGTCGCCACTGCCGGCAACGGCTTTTGCCCGGCGGACAGCATCTTCCATGGTTTTTGCCCGTTCTGTGCCAACGGCTGATCCCAAAGCGGCCTCCATTGCATCTGCTGCTTCACCGATCAGGATCAGACGCTTCACCCTGCGAGCCACTGTTTCCTTTAACAGGGTGAAATCACTGGCCTTGTCACGCCCGCCGGCAATGAGGACAACCGGAGCCGGACAACTGTTCAAAGCCGCTGCCAATGCCCCGATATTCGTTGCCTTGGAATCGTTAATAAAACGGACATCATCGATAACAGCCACCTCGGCCATCCGGTGTGGAGGCGGTATGAACGTGGCCAAACCCCGGGCAAGATCTTCGTACCGGCAGCCATGCACAGCTGCCGCCAAAAGCGCTGCCGCGGCATTCAACTGATTGACCGAAGAAAACAGGTTTGTCCGGCTGAGACGGTACTCTTCTTGACGAGAGTTGCCGTTCTGCTCAAGGCGCAGCAGGATATTGTCATCAACAATTCTCGCCGCGCACACCGGATCCCGGCCAAACATGTACCGGTTAACCCCGGAACAGATACAGGCATGTGCAACCACCGGATCGTCAGCACCGAGAATCGCCGTATCTCCCTGGATCTGGTTGGCAAAGATCCGCATCTTGGTACTCCTGTATGCTGCCAGTGATCCGTGCCGGTCAAGATGATCAGGTGAGATGTTCAGCAAGAGGGCTGTGTCCGGTCGGAACGCACCAGCCAGATCGAGCTGGAAGCTCGACAGTTCAAGAACCACCACGTCATACGCTTCCGGGGCTGCAAAGTAGTCGAGCAGCGGTGTACCAATATTGCCACCAACAAAGGGATGTTTGCCTGCAGCCTGCAACAGATGACCGAGCAGACCGGTGACAGTTGTCTTCCCGTTGGAACCGGTAATCGCGATTACCGGGCTGGAAAACCGACCGGCTGCCAGCGCCAGTTCACCAAGAACGGGGAGACCTTGTTTGCGGGCAGCCTGCAGCACGGGCACATCAAGCGGAACGCCCGGCCCGGGGATGACCACATCCATGCCGGTGAGCTGATCAAGACTGTGCCCGCCGGTTTCCAGGGCAATCCCTGCCGACCGCAGCAGGTCGATGGTTGCGGGCTCAATCTGATCAATCTTGCGTTGATCGGAAACCTTCACCCGGACACCCATGGCTGTCAGATAGCGCACCGTTGACAGCCCTGCTGCTCCCAAGCCGATGATCAATGCCTGTGTCCCTGGTTGGATATCCATTTTTTATCTCAACTTAAGGGTAGCAAGGGCAATCAAACCCAAAATAATGGAGATGATCCAGAAACGGACCACCACCTTTGGTTCCAACCACCCTTTTTTTTCAAAGTGATGGTGGAATGGAGCCATAAGGAAAATCCGCTTACCACCGGTCATCTTGAAATACCCGACCTGCAGAATCACCGAGGTTGCTTCCATCACGAAAATGCCACCCACGATGACCAGCAGGAACTCCTGTTTTGTGATTATCGATACCACTCCCAACGTGCCGCCCAGTGACAGGGAACCAACGTCACCCATGAAAATTTCCGCTGGATAACAGTTAAACCAGAGAAAACCGAGACAGGCCCCCACAATGCCGCCGCAAAATACGGTGACCTCGCCGGCGCCGGGAACAAAGGGGATCTGTAAATAACTGGCCACCACCGCATTGCCTGCCACATACGAAAAAATCAGATACGTTGAGGCAGTGATGACGATCGGTCCGGCTGCCAAACCATCAAGACCGTCTGTCAAGTTGACGGCATTGGAAGCACCGACGATCACAAACACGGCAAAAGGTAAGTACCACCATCCTAAATCAGGATGAAAGGTCTTGAAAAACGGAAAACTGAGGACACCGTCATGACTGCGGGTCACTAAAAGAAAGATACCAACCGCTAAGGCTCCACAAATCTGCAGGACTAATTTTTCTTTAGCGCTGAGTCCCCTTGCGTTTCCTTTTCTGATTTTTTTAAGATCGTCTGCAGAACCGATAGCCCCAAAAAATACACTGATACCTATCAGCACCCAGACCAGTCCGCTGCGCAGGTCAGTCCATAGCAGGGCTGAACCGGTTATCGCAAAGAGTATCAGAAGCCCCCCCATGGTGGGGATCCCCTTTTTTGAAAAATGTGTCTCCGGACCATCATCACGAATAACCTGGCCGATCTGTTTCTTCTGCAACCAGGCAATAAAACTGGGCCCAACAAGGACTACGATCAGAAAGGCAGTCACACTGCAGCCAATGGAACGAAAGGTGATATACCGAAAAACGTTGAACAGGCTCAACTCGGTATGGAACTGGTATAAAAAATTATAAAACATAGACGTCTCAAGCAGTTATGCCGGAGCTGTTATTCGGTGCAGCAGTTCATCGAAGAGCTGCTCCATGCGCATGCCGCGTGATCCTTTAATCAACAGCCAGTCACCTTTTCCCAGTGCTCCTTCTGCGAGCATCCGCCACACTGCATCAGCCATGGCCTGAGGAGAGGGGAAGATCTGAATGTTTTCGGTGTTCATCCCTCCTTTACGTGCCGCATCTGCCACTGCTCCTGCAAAAGACCCGGTAAGGAGCAGACGATCATACCCCAGTTGCGCAACAAGTGAACCAATATCGGCATGGAGACGCTCTGAAGAAGGCCCCAGCTCAAGCATGTCGCCCAAAGCAGCAACACGGCGACACTGAGCACCAAAGGATGCCACCGTGTGCAAGCCGGCCGCCATCGATGCCGGGTTGGCATTGTAGGCATCGTTGACCACCTTTAATCCGCCGGGCAGCTCTGCGATTGCCAGGCGTTTATCCCCTGCCGGCGCATGGTTTATCAGGGCATGCGCAATGGTTTCAGAACCGATGCCTGCAGCATGGCCGACAGCTGCCGCCGCCAAACAGTTGCTGACGTTGTGGCTTCCATGAAGTGATACGGTGATTCGGCGTTTCCAGGAGCCGATATGCAGTGTAAATCGCATTCCCTGCTCCCCCAGATTGACCTGCCGAGTCGATCGAACCAGCGGGTTGTATCGACGCCCAGCCGCACTCGCGGCAAAACCGATCTGTTTTCCCTTTGCCCGGTCAGCCAGACTCCTGACAAGGGGATCATCACAGTTTACCACCCGGACGGCATCGGTCCGCATACCGGTAAAGAGTTCACCTTTGGCAGCCGCCACCCCGTGCAGATCTCCCAACCCCAGCAGATGGGCCGGGTGCACATTGTTGATACAGCCGATATCAGGATCTGCTATTTTGGTAAGTTGTGCGATCTCTCCGGGGGCATTCATGCCCATCTCAAGAACAGCCAGCCGATGCCCGGCTTCCGCGGGAAGGAGAGAGAGAGGAAGACCAACGAGATTATTGAAGTTTCCCTTTGTCTTCAAAAGAGGATCTACTCCGCAACGTACAGGCAGTAACGCCTCGTTAAAAATTGCGGCCACCAGCTCCTTCACCGTTGTTTTACCTGAGCTGCCCGTGATGGCAGCCACCTTCAGCGAACCTTTCAGCAGCTGTCGCCTGTACGCTGCCAACTGTCCCAATGCCTGCAGGCTGTCCCGCACCTGGATGTAGAGGACACCGGAAGTACATTCAACCGGCGCCTGTTCGGCAACCACTGCAGCAGCGCCCGCCTGTACGGCTGCATCAATATAGTGATGCCCATCAAAAGACTCTCCCTTCAGAGCAACAAACACATCGCCGGTGCGCAGCGTTCTGGAATCTATTGAAATATTTTCGAAAATTCCGGCTTTAGAGTCAGCAATCACCACACCTTCGGTGGCCGCAAGTAAATGATGCCGATTCCAGCGCAGCAGCCCATTGATCGCCTCCTGACGGTCATCAAAGTACTGCTTGACGGTTCCGAGAATCTGGTAGTTCTCATGGCCCTTACCGGCAATAAGCACAGTATCTCCAGATTGCGCCAAACTGCAGGCCGTGGCAATGGCCGTACGACGATCAACAAAAACAGTGTACCCATCCTCAGGGTTGGCGGGATCAAAGAGCGCGGCGACACTGCAGTGCGGTCGTCCGCCCTGAGCCGCTCCCGGCACGATTTCGTCGATAATAGCCTCCGGCTGTTCTGAACGGGGGTTATCCGAGGTTATAATGGTAACATTGGCATACTGAACAGCAATAGAACCCATCTGCGGTCTCTTGCTCCGATCACGGTCACCGCCGCACCCAAACACACAGATCAGGCGCCGGGTGGTCAGTGGCTGCAAGGTACGCAGCACATTGTCCAGGGCATCGGGTGTATGGGCATAGTCAACAAAAATTGTCGGCCCTGCTCCTGACAATACCCCCGGCAGACAGACCCGTTCCAGACGTCCGGGAATACGCTCGACCCGCATCAACCCATCACAGATCTGCTCGGGAGGAATGCCCAAACCCAAACCCACTCCGGCGGCAGCCAGCACGTTAAGCACATTGTAGCCACCGGACAGTCTGGAAAAAAACTCAACCTGTGCGCCCTTAAGATCAAGCTGACAGTGGAATCCATCCACAGTCTGTACAACCTTGTCAGCACTGACCTGACAGTCTTTTTTTGAAAGGCCGCAACGGATTAGTGAATTGGCCGGCACTGCACGACACATCTCTTCGCTCCAATCCGTGTCGCCGGAAATCACGTCTTTGACCACCACTGCACTGCCGGTTGCCTTGAGATGCTTCTGAAACAACCGCTGTTTGGCAGCAAAATATGTCTCCATCGAACGATGATAGTCGAGATGATCGTGGCTCAAGTTTGTAAAAAGGGCCACATCAAAACATGTCCGCCCCAATCGCTTCTGCGCCAACGCGTGGGAGGAGACCTCCATGATGACATGGGTCACGCCCTCATCAACCATACGACGAAATAAACTCTGCAGCGCTAGAGGATCCGGGGTTGTCAGTGGTGCGTCTTGAATGACATGGACAATGCCTTTGCGATCACAGTATCGATAGTTGACAGTACCGATCACTCCGGGCCTGAAGCCCGCTGCCGTCAGCATGCTTTCGATCAACCAGCTCGTCGTTGTTTTCCCATTTGTCCCGGTAATACCAACAAGGCACAACTGCTCAGCCGGATAACCGTGCCAGCAGGCAGCTATCTCGCTCACCGCAGCGTGACTGTCCTCGGTAAAAACAAGCGGCACCCGGCACTCTCCTGCCCAGTGGCGTCCCTCCATGACCACGGCAACGCAACCGCGCTCTATTGCCTCTGGGACAAACAACCGTCCATCGGTTTTCCCGCCACAAACAGCTATGAAAAGGCTGCCCGGCACCACCTGTCTGGAATCAGCGGTGATTGAAACAATCTTCGTACCCAAGGCCGCTTCAGACAAATGGTCGGCCTCAAGTATCGACAGATTTTCAACGATGTACGCCAGGGTCATCATAACCGTATTTTCTTACCTGGGTTCCAGGGTCAGCATGCATTCTTCTATGCCGATCAAAGATTGGCCTGGAAGTGGATATTGAGCGATGATTCGTCCACTGCCGTTAATCCGCATCTTTATATTATACCTGTCTAACTGCTGCAGCCCCTTGCGAAGGCTCATTCCCCGGACCTTCGGCATACGGGGGGTCGACTCGGTTATCTTGCCGGGGGACTCTTTAAAATTCAGACGTTTGCTGATAAAGAATTGCCGCATATTCTCCTTGTTGCGCTCAGGCGGCTTTTCAGAAACACTTTGGGCAACAGTTGTCTTTGTAAATTGCCCTAGTAATTCCCTCCCCATCTGCTCCATTGCCGTCAGACTGCTGCCCTTGTTGAGATCTCGAGGATTCAGGTAATCCTGCTCCACGGCGATCAACAGGAAAAACCGTGGCTGTTTAGCCGGAGCAAAACCTACAAACAGGTCTTGTATAGAAAAATGGGCCAGACCGTCCTTCTTGCGGACCTGCGTATAATCCGCAGTGTACGCCATGAGATTATCCTGCGCCGAAATCCAGTCCTGAAACAGCTCCCTGCGTATCTTCACACCAAGGGCCGGATCAAGCACATGAATTTTTTCGGTGGCATCACTGTTACGGCCATAACGTTTAGATGTCTGATAATCATATACAGAATCAACAACATAAGGTGTAATCCGCCACCCACCATTGACCAGACTGGCAAGGGTAACCCCGACCTGAACTCCAGTCACAACCGGTTCAGCCTCCGGTTCCTGTGCAGCACCGGACCCCGGCTCCCAGTTACCGAAGACAGAGCCGTACAGCTGAATCTGGTGTTCAAATGCATCCAGTTTTTCAGGTGAAAAGCCATAGTCAGGAGCGGCAACGGTTACCGGCAGTAGCCCCGGCCCCTCAATACCTTCACGCTCAATAGCTGCTGCTCGTGCCAGAACCGGTCGAATCAGCTCTTTGCTGAGCACATGGTTGTATATTCGGTTAATCCGGTTACTTTCACTGGCCTTCCAAAAATAATTTGGATTGAATGAGGGTTGATTGACCAGGGCAAGAATGCGCCCACTGCTGGGCTCAACCAGCAGCGCCATTCCTTTTTCAATCCCATTGGTCGTTGCCAGATAATTGCGAAATCGGCTTTCCAGCTGTTTCTGCAAATTGATATCCAGGGTAAGCAGCAGATCACTGCCCGTAATACCCAGTCGCTGTTGCCCCTGGAAGTTAATATCAGGAATATTGACGTCCCCGAACCCTCCGCCCCGCAGCACGGCATCATATTTCCCCTCAACACCGGCAAGCCCCACACCATCACCCATGAAACCAAGGACATGAGAAGCCGTGGCATGCCCGGGATAAAACCGCACCTCTTCCGGTTTGCAGACTACCCCGCGCAAGTGCAGGCCATTGATCTGTTCAACTTGAAACTGATCCACATCTGCTTTAATCACGAATGAATCCTGAGCGTTCTTCAAACGAGCGGCCAACCGTTCCGGTTTCTCTTCGAAAATAGCGGCTAACTTTTCTACCGTCTCCTTCCTGTCATGTAACTCAGCCGGATTAATCACAACCGAAAACAGTTGATACGACACTGCCAGCTCACGCCAATTCCGATCGTATATTGTGCCTCTTAAAACAGGTTCAGCGGGCGACTGGCCCGCTGAGCGAATTGAAATTTTGCTGACTGCAGACTGTACCGCCCTGCCTATATCCTGGAGGGAGGGAGGAATGCTATACAGGACAATACCAGCTGCCGTCAGCAAAATAACAAAAATGGGTAAAAATACGTACCACCGGCTACTCTTTCTTCTGGCTCTGATGGATCTTGCCATTTTCAACTACATCCGACGCACCTGCTTTTGATCAGGTTCAAACAGGTGCAATCTGGTTCCGGCGAGAGCTATCACCTGTGCCTTTGAAGACAACTGGGCCCGGGTAGCCAACAGACGAACATTTTCATTTGCAACAGCTATATTTCCAGATCGCAGATGGCTCGCTCTTTCCTGCAGATCACTCATTGCAGTCTGTATAATCTGTGTCAGACCAATACCGAGCACCAGAACGACAAGGGCGACAACTGCAAAAACTCTGGTCTGTACAATCGACAGGATGCAACAAAACTGTGATGACACCTGAGTGCGCTCTTGAGTAAAAATCTGTTGCCGGGGTTTGAATGTTTGCACGCCAACAGTTGGTGTCATAAACTCACCTCCAAAATTCGTTTGTCTCCATGGCTTTTCTCTCGCCACTCTCTTCAGACCCGAGCGGCAACCCGCAACTTGGCGCTCCGTGAACGTGGATTTCGTTCAACTTCTGCACGCGAAACCTCCACCGGATGTCTGGTAAGCACCCTGTATGCCGGATTGTCTGCAAAGGCCCGTTTGACCATGCGATCCTCCAACGAATGAAAGGTGATCACACAAATCCGAGCCCCCTTACGCAAAACCTCCGGGGCGCCGGCAAGAAGGTCGGCCAGGTTAACCAGCTCGGTGTTGACGGCAATCCGAAGAGCCTGAAACACTTTCGTTGCTACGTGCACTTTCAGCGGATGATATCTCTTTGGAATTGCTTCAGCCACAATCGCTGCCAACCGGGCCGTTGTCGTGATCGGCTCTTTTTGCCGGGCCTGCACCAAAAAACGGGCTATCCGACGGGCCTGTCGCTCTTCCCCAAAGTGGTAGAAAACATCCGCCAGCTGTCCCTCTGAAAGCCGGGCAACCAGAGCAGCAGCAGTTTGCGGATTACGCTGATCCATCCGCATGTCAAGTGCACCATCCAGCTGAAAACTGAACCCGCGCTCAGGACTGTCCAGCTGCAGCGAAGAAACACCTAAGTCAACAACCAAACCGTCAATGCCCTGCACTCCCAAACGGGCGAGCTCACTCACCAGGTTAACATAGGAGGTCTGAACAACCTGCACCCGGTCACCAAAACGAGACAACCGATCTATTGCCAGGGCAGCAGCATTCCGGTCCCATTCAAAACCGATGAGGTGCCCATTCGGACCGGAACCATCCAAGATCGCTTCGGCATGTCCCCCCAGGCCAATTGTGCCGTCAACATACAGACCATCCTGTCGCAACTGCAACCATGCAACCACCTCATCCAGCAGCACAGGAGTATGAACAGGTCGTTGCGCATGGTACATAGAAGACGAACAATCAAAAAATACGGAGACGCTGAAGGTCTGGTTTCACAATGGGGTAATTCTGCTTGGCATCTGCCGCCTCTGCATGCCATGCCTGCTGGTCCCAGATCTCAAAATGCCTCAGCATGCCGACAACCGCCACTTCCTTCCCTATTTCCATTTCAGAACGTAAAGTCGGAGGCACCAGGATGCGACCCTGTTTATCCACAGAGCACTCGCAGACACCGGCTATGGCGTAACGGGCAAATTGCGCAAATTCCGGAGTAGCACTTTCGCCTGTCAACAGCCTTTCTTCGACCGCCTCCCACTCAACAACCGGGTAGACACGGAGACACTCAACCCAATGTGTTACAATCAGGTCTTCAGAGTCGTAGCGATCGCGAAGCACCTTGCGCAATGGTACCGGGATAATTAACCGACCCTTGGAATCCAGGGTATGCCTCGAAAGACTCCGAAACCGCGACACTGTGTCTTTGCTTCCTCAACAGAAGAGCTT
The DNA here is from genome assembly GCF_016446285.1 of Desulfobulbus oligotrophicus. NCBI lineage: Bacteria > Pseudomonadati > Thermodesulfobacteriota > Desulfobulbia > Desulfobulbales > Desulfobulbaceae > Desulfobulbus > Desulfobulbus oligotrophicus. Next base: position 1,200,672 of record NZ_CP054140.1, on the reverse strand, counting down.
GGGCTCAAAAACCACTCTAACCCATTTTGCACCACTTTCCACCACCTCACGGTCACTTTGTATACGAACACGACTTTGGAGTCAAGAAAAAATACTGACCTCCAAAAAACAGACTACCCGATCCCCTGGCTCACACATGCGTAAAAGAAACGGAAATTCAGAACAATGTCAAAACAGGAGCTGGCTTTAGACAGCAATCGTTCGCGCTGAACAGAAGGAACAGTACTGGGGTGGCGAGGGGTAGAGACTTATGGATGGGGAAAACTGTAAAGAATGGGAGGGAAAAGAGAAGGGGGTGTATAAAAAAATAGGAGAACTACTTCATAAATTTTCTTCAGGATCGTCAAACAGACCAGGTTGTTGCTGTGTATTGACACGAACCGGGAGACCAAAATGTTCGTAGGCAAGGGGAGTTGCCACACGTCCACGGGGAGTGCGCATCAGAAAGCCTGATTGGATGAGAAAAGGTTCATACACGTCTTCCAGGGTGTTTTTTTCTTCACACACAGCGGTTGACAGGGTCTCCAGACCAATGGGTCCGCCCTGGAATTTCTCCATCAGTGTCAGCAAGATTTTACGATCCATCTCATCAAGTCCAAGCGGATCAACATTGAGCATACGCAAAGCCTGATCAGCGACCTCCCGCGAAATTACGGCATGTCCACCAACCTCGGAAAAATCACGAACCCGGCGCAGCAATCGATTGGCAATTCGTGGCGTTCCACGGGAACGGCGCCCCAGTTCCATGGCGCCATCGTCATCAATTTTTATGTTAAAGACGCGGGCGGCACGCTGTATTATCGTAACCAGCTGCTCCGGTGAATAGTAATCAAGTCGCAACATGACACCGAATCGATCACGAAGCGGCGGCGTCAACAAACCGGCTCTGGTTGTAGCCCCCACAAGCGTGAAAGGCGGCAGATCCATCTTGACAGATCTGGCTCCCGGTCCCTGACCAATCACCAGGTCAAGCTGAAAATCTTCCATGGCCGGGTAAAGGATCTCCTCAACCACATGGTTAAGACGGTGAATTTCGTCGATGAAAAGAACATCACCGACCTGCAGGCCGGTAAGGATAGCGGCAAGATCCCCAGGTCGTTCAATCACCGGGCCCGAGGTCACCTTGATACCTGCCCCCATCTCGTTGGCAATGATGTAAGCCAACGTGGTTTTGCCAAGACCGGGGAAACCATGAAACAACACATGATCAAGTGCTTCACGACGCTGGAGAGCTGCCTGAATAAAAACCTGCAGATTTTTTTTCACCTGATCCTGACCGATATACTCGTCTAAACGCCTCGGTCGAATGTCGACACCCAACTGCAGATCTTCCTGCAGGGAGTCGCCGCTTACCAACCGGTTACTGATCAGGTTTTCTTCCTGTTTCATGGCCCCTTCTCTTTACTGCGCTGCCAAGCCACCTAGCGCGCTGCCAATAAACGAAGCGCCCGCCTGATGAGCTCTTCAACCGGCGGCGACTCAACCTCGCCGGCAAGCTGTTCTTCAACAGTTCGCAGAACCTGCCAGGCCGTTGCCTGAGGATACCCCAAATTGATCAAAGCCGAGACAGCATCACCCATAACATTTATTGTCGGTGTGTCCGACATCCGGGGTACAGCCGAAGCGCCGGCGTCAGAACCGGACAAACCGTCTACTTTTTCCGCCAGCTCAACACAAAGCCGCTGCGCGGTTTTCTTGCCGATCCCGGGAAATGTGGTCAGGCGTGCCAGATCTTTTGCCATAATTGCCTGGCAAAACTCACCCACACCAATACCGGAAAGAATGGTTAACGCCAGCTTTGGCCCTATTCCGGAAACAGCTATCAACAGCAGAAACAGTTCTTTCTCCTCTTTTTTACTGAAACCAAAGAGGTTGATGGCATCTGCACGAACCACTGTTTGAATAAAAAGAGAACAGACCTGCCCATTTTCCGGAAGCATGTCATAGGTACGGCTGGAGATAAACACCTCGTAACCGACACCCCCGACATCAACAACCACTGTCCCAGGGCTTTTGGCAAGGAGACTACCGTTGAGTGAAGCTATCATCGTTGTTTTGTGACTGCATAACAATGGGATAAACGATCAAAGGCAGCGTCGCCGGGCTGTCCTCCCTGTGAACGGCTCAGTATCGGGGCCCGATGGGCATGACAGATGGCAACAGCCAAAGCATCGGCAGCGTCGGTAGAAGGAGTTTTGTTCAACCCCAACAGGACGCGGACCATATGCTGTACCTGGTCCTTGTCTGCACGTCCGTACCCCACGACAGACTGCTTGACGAGCCGGGCAGGATAATCATAAACAGACAGATTGCAGTGCTGAGCAGCAACCACCGCAGCACCACGAGCCTGACCGAGTTTCAATGCAGAACGCGGGTTGCGATCAACGTACATATCCTCGACCGCAGCTACATCAGGGCTGTACTGGCTGATCACTGCACACAGATCTTGAAAGATGGTTAAAAGTCGACGAGAAAAATCGGTTTCTCTTCCGGTACGAATAGTGCCGCAGGCAATAAACGAAACCTTTGATCCTTCGGCGGCAACGACTCCATAACCTGTTGTCCGTGACCCGGGGTCAACACCTAATATTCGCATCCAGACCAAAACCGTCTACGACAGTTGTTCCATTAAATCGTCGGAAATATCAAAGTTGGCGTGTACTTTCTGCACATCATCGTGATCTTCAAGACTTTCAAGTAAGCGCAGCAATGATTTCGCTGCCTGCTCTTCGACCACTTCAACGGTATTCTTGGGAATCATGGCTAATTCCGCACCCGTAAAGGAAACCGCTGCCTTTTCCAGATATTCAACAACATCGTTAAAGGTTTCCGGTGAGGTAATAACCTGAAAGGATTCTTCTTCTTCCACCACGTCTTCAGCGCCGGCCTCCAGGGCCGCATCCATCAGCTCGTCTTCACTGGCAGCATCCTTATCAACAGTGAGTGTTCCCTTTCTGTCAAACATCCAGGCCACACAACCGAATTCCCCGAGATTCCCACCGCTTTTGGCAAAAAAATGGCGGATATCGGCAACGGTCCGATTTTTATTATCGGTCATGGTTTCAACGAGAACCGCCACACCGCCGGGGCCATACCCCTCATACATAATCTCCTCATAGACAGCGCCGCCAAGATCTCCGGTACCTTTTTTAATGGCACGATCGATGTTGTCCTTGGGCATGTTCTCACCCTTGGCTGCTGTAATGGCACTTCGCAGACGCGGATTCCCCTCCGGATCACCTCCGCCTGTCTTGGCAGCAATGGTGATCTCTCTGATCAGCTTGGTGAAGATCTTACCGCGCTTGGCATCATTAGCCCCTTTTTTGCGTTTAATCGTACTCCACTTCGAATGTCCTGCCACGTGCAAACTCCTTTGAAATCAAATTCCGGTTATTCTAGCCACAACACGTCATCCTCCGGTAACCTTGGCCCAAAACAAAAACTTCCCGGCTTTCCAGACGCGAACTTTTCGGTTTTACCACCTTTACAGTTGCAAACATCTCTTTGCATTCCTGCACAAAAACAGGGAAGTCCTCACCCTGGAAGACCTTGCAGTACAACGTACCGTTGTCATACAAGAAGAAAGATGCCAATTCTGTTACACGTCGGGCCAACCTGAGCGACTGTTGATGGTCGGCATGCCGGGTTCCTGTGGTACGCGGTGCCATGTCACTCAGCAGCACATGAAAACCGGGCCAATGCTCCCGTACATAATCGACAAATTCTACGGAACACACATCATAACAAAGCCAATGAATTTCAGCATGCGATTTTTGTACCACTATCTCCGTGTGCTGCAGATCAACCCCCACCACGAGACCATGCTCACCAACAACAGAGGCTGAATAGAGGCTCCAGCTCCCGGGATGGCAGCCGACATCAAGTACCCGTTGGCCTGGTTTCAAGAACTTGTACTTGAGTTGTGCCTCTTCAAGTTTGTAGATGGATCGGGCCGGGTAGTTGTCTTTTTTGGCTTTCTTAAAATAATAGTCCTGTACTTTACGCACCTGCGTTATCCCTCATTCACGTTACGGTCGGACATCTGACGGTCGACCAGGTTTTTTGCCAAATTGAGGGCAGTGGCTCTGTCCGTCACCTCGCCTGTCATGCGTCTTTCTTCAACTGTATCCAAAATCCGTTTAAACAGTGGGCCGGGACTGAGATGCAGTTCCCTGATGAGGTCATTGCCTGTCAGTAACGGAGGAACTGTTTTCTGAGGAACAATGTGCAGTTGCCGAATCTTCTCCAGATGCCGGTACAACCATGCCAGTTCAGCCTCCATACTCTTGATGCACCCCACCCCCTGCCCGGCCAGACTATCAGCCATGGCCAGAACAAACAACCCCGGAAGCTGCTCTTCATTCTTGCGAATCATGCGGATGGCAGCCCGTAGAGTCAATCCATCGGCCCGGGCAAGGTTTGCAAGATGAAATGGACGCATATGCTCCGCAATCAATCGCCCTACCCGTGTTCTCTGTTCATTGCTCCATCGTAACCCCCGAGCCAGGTCATCAAACATCTGCGAGCCGACCTGATCATGCCGGTAAAAGGTGATGCGATTTCCGTTGTCGGTCTGCAGCGCATGCGTAGCTGGTTTGCCGAGATCATGCAGCAGAGCAGCCCATTTCAGCTCTAAGCAACGAGTTGCGCTGTTGAGATACGCTGCCATGATCTCACCTGCTGCAGGAAAAAAGGTGTCTGGTTCAGCAAGCACACGTTCCGCCTGACGAAGTGTTTCCAGGCTGTGGTTCCAGACATCGAGATGATGGCTTTCAGGTTGCACCATACCGATACCTGTCGCCAGGTCCGGAATAATATGCCAGAGCAGTCCACACTCTGCCATCAGGGCCACCGTTGCATACGCTCTTGAACCGGACATGATCAGATCCAGCTCATGGGCAATGCGTTCCGCGGCAGCTGTTGCTATCATGGAGCACTGCCGGCGTACCAGGTCCATTGTTTCGTGCTCCACGGTATATCCCAGGGTGCCGGCAAAGCGGAATACCCGCAGCAGCCGAAGAGGATCACTGGAAAAGCTCTCTGCATGTACGACCCGGAGCACTCCTTGCTGCAAATCGGCAAGTCCGGTGGAGGGATCAAGGATCACAACAGGGTTGGGCCACAGTTCAGGAGATGCTTCCAAAAGTGTGTCCAATCGTATTGCCAGGGCATTGATCGTTAAATCCCGACACCTTAAATCTTCAACAATAGTCGCTGTTTCCTGACGATAGGCGGAAAAATCAACCGTCATGTTGTGGTAGACAACTCGTGCGGTATCTTCTTCCTGTTTCAGAGATACAAAAGTGCCTCCAAGCAGTTCGGCCAGACGTTCAGCCCGGATGGACGCACCTGCGGCTACCGTCAGGTCAATATCCACAGGGATATGTTTGCGCAACAGATCTCGCACCACTCCCCCGGCCAGATACAGAGGTCCTCCAAACTGCTGCTGCAACGCTGACAGCGCTTTTTTCATCTCCTGCGGCAAGACTGCAAGAACCTGCTCCCCGGTAAGCCGGGGCATTACCGGTGCGTCTACACTCGCCATGAATTGACTTCTTCCTCTGTTACAGGTGAAAAGATGCCGAGCTCCTGCTCATCACCTTTATCAAAAACCACTTCCGCGCTTTCCCGGCCATCACATCCCTTTTTCCCAAAACGCACAACCAGGCCGGCCAAGCGGGGGATCATCTCCCTTTCTGCAGCGGACCGTGCCAGCATGCTTTGCGCATGACGGACTAAACCAAGGGGACCGGGACGTGAAGTCATGCTCACAAGCCAGTCATCGATACCGCGCAAAGATGCCAACCGATTGTTTTCACGCTCGTCTCTGCCGAGAATAAACCAGACATCCTTATCAAGCTTAAACTGACGGCCAAAGGTCAACAAACGGATATCCTCAGCACTTCGCTGCTCGCCACAGGGGAAAACACCACTGTAGTACTGCCTGAACCGTCTAGCCAGGTTGGGATCAGTCAGCATGCAACCACCCGCAGGTGCAGGATAATCAGTAACACCGAGTTGTTCGGCAAGCTGCCGCTGCTGCTTTCGTCCTCGTCCGGAAAAAGCGTACAGCTGGTTGCGATCAACGATCCCCTCGATTTCAGGGCGGGTCGGCGGCAGCAGCTGCGCACAAAGCGGTCGCAAGAGTAAACCGTCGCAGCCGGCATCACGCTCAATCACACGTAGAGCATCCCGCCGCTGTGACATGGGCCGTTGCCCGATCACTTCACCGCTGACAAGAAAGGATGCTCCATATCGTGGCAACAGTTCACGTGCCTTAGACAGCATCATGATCTTGCAGTCAATGCACGGATTAAAGTGTTTACCAAAACCATAAACCGGTTTGTCGAGCAGATGCATATAATCAGAGCTCATGTCAACAAGCTGTACTTCCAGACCGTACCTGCTGTAGACCTCACCTGCATACTCCTTTTGTCGGGCCGGCAGCTCCTCATTAAAAAACGGAGTGACGAATTGAAGACCAATGACCCGTATTCCTTGAGCAGCCACAAGACGACACGCAAGAATCGAATCCAATCCTCCTGAAAAAAGGCCCAGGGCCACACGTTTATTCATACTGACGTTCTCTTCCTTTTCCGCTCCATTAAATCTGCAGCAAAGGCCAACGTCTGGGCTGTGGGATGGTCCCCACCCAGCATTCTCGCCAACTCTGCAAGCTGCTCCTCTGCGGTTAACGAATTGATAACCGTTCTGGTTCTTCCCTCTTCCACCCGCTTTTCCACTTTAAAATGGAGATCTGCCCGTGCAGCGATCTGCGGCAGATGCGTGATGCAGAGCACCTGATGGTGTTCTGCCAGTTCGCTGATCTTTCCTGCCACAGCTTCGGCTGCCTGGCCTCCGATTCCCGCGTCGACCTCATCAAACACTATCGTATCCACCTGGTCGCGACGGGCAAGCAGACACTTCATAGCGAGCATCAATCGTGACAGCTCTCCGCCACTGACAATCTTGGCCAGAGGTTTGACGGGTTCGCCCGGATTGGCTGAAAACAAAAATTCAACCTGATCCCGGCCATTACTGTGCACACCCTCCATATCCAGCGCCTTTGACGAGTTCACCGCCACCCGGAAAACCGCCTGCGGGAAACTCAGGGCAGCCAACTCTTCTGTTAAGCCCTGTTCCAGTTGAGCGGCAACTTTCTGCCTCTCCCGGCTCAAGGCAACGGCCCTGTCCATGACCTCGGCAGCAACTTTTTTCACCTGAAGTTCCAAGGTGGAAATTTTTGCTTCCAGACTCTCCAGGACAGCCAGCTCGGACTCAGCTCGTTGCGCAAACTCCACCACCTCCTGGAGCGTCGGACCAAACTTCCGCTGCAACTGCCTTATCTGCACCAATCGTTCATTGATGGCGTCCAGCTGTTCGGGATCTAAAGACAAGGACTGCAGATAGGAACGCAGCGCTTCAGATATATCGCTCAACTCATAACCGGATGAGGCCAGTCGTTCAGCTATGGGGAGAAGACTTTGATCAAGCTGAACCGCCTGTTCAACCCCTTTCCTGATCTCAATTAAAATCCCACTGCTGATCTGTTCGAGCTGCTGCTGGGAGCTGCCGATCAACCGCAACAGTGCATCTGCCGATTTCAAACGATCCCGCTCACGCAGCAACTGCTCGTCCTCGCCTGGTGATGGGTTACATTTTCGAATTTCCTCGAGTTGAAACCGTAAGTAGTCACGCTGCTGTTCTTTCTCAACCTCCAGCTTTTGTAACCGGCGTAATTCTGCAAAGAGCTGCTGCCACTGCAAAAAAAGTTGACCGAACTGCCGACGCATGTCCTTCAGCTCGCCAAAAGTATCCAGATATTCCAGATGATAACGGACGTTCAGCAGTTGCTGCTGATCGTGCTGGCTGGCAATGTTAACCAGGGAGGCTGTCACATCACCGGTCAGGCGACTGGTCACAGCCTGATCATTTATAAAGATACGCGATCGCCCCTCATGTGCCAGCACACGCCGGACGATGCACGTGTCTCCATCTGTAAGAAGATGTTGCTCAAGCAGTTCATTCAACTCAGCATGATCGGGACGAACAGAAAAGACAGCCTCAATATCCGCCTGATTGCAATCGTTTCGCACCCAGGAGGCGGCTCCTCTCCCGCCGGTCAGCAGGTTCAGGGCCTGCAGGATAATGGATTTGCCCGCTCCGGTTTCTCCGGTCAAAACGATCAGACCATTCTCCAGTGTCGAAAGGTCGAGATGAAGAGAATCGATCAGGGCAAGATTAGACACTCGAAGTTCATGTAACATGGTTTTTATACTTTCTAGGTTCACACAATCTGGCGACATTCTCCTTGACGACACCCATTCAAAGTTGTATCGTCTTGAAGATACAAGTAAATTTTAAATTCTGGAGTCGAGAGATGTCTGAACTGCAACAGTTAAGCGCCAGCCTTGAAGACTATATCGAGACTATTTATCATATTATTGCTGAAAAACAGGTCGCCAGAGGCAAGGATATTGCTCAACGTTTATCCGTCAGTGGTGCATCGGTCACTGAAGCTCTTCGTGCCCTGTCCAGGCGAGGTCTCATTAACTATGCTCCTTATGAAGTCGTTACCCTGACCGAAGAGGGTCGGCAGGTCGCAGAAGATGTCGTCCGCCGTCACAATTCGCTCAAACAGTTTTTTACCGACGTTCTTGCCATTGATGTCTCGCTTGCCGAGGAAGCCGCCTGTAAAATCGAACACACCGCACCACCTGAAATAATCAAGAGAATGGTTGATTTCATCAACTTCCTAGAAGTCTGTCCTCGCGGTGGCAAAGATTTAATCGCCGGATTTGCCAACTTCTGTCAACAGGGGCAGACTGCCGAAAACTGCCTCAACTGTATCTCTCAATGTATGCAGGGACAGATCAACGAGCAAGTTGACTAATCCCAGCCAGTGGCCAGGCTTTTCTCTTCCCAGGGGAAGGCGTCATCATTTTAGCATAACACCCACCCCACGCAAGGGATACCTCTCTTCTCTCTGACTGTAAGGTAATAGCTGGCAATGCCTGTTTATGAATTCACCGCTCTCACCAGTACCGGCAAAAAAATAAAAGGGATTATAGATGCCGACTCTCTGACCGCTGCCCGGCAAAAGATCCGCGGCCAGGGCCAATATCCGGTTCATTTGCAAGAGACCTCCGTGAAAGCGGACAAAACCGGCGTCCCGTTCTTCTCGAAACGGTTTCATCTTGGTCAGCCCGTTAAACAGCATGACATCCATATCGCCACCCGGCAGCTGGCCACCCTGCTTGGTGCCGGTATTCCACTGGTATCAGCTCTCAACGGATTGATTGAACAGACCGCCAACCATTCCTTAAAGACTGTGCTTGCCCAGATCAAGGATGCAGTCAATGAGGGGAACTCTCTGACCACCGCACTCAATGACCATCCCCGTCTTTTTTCAAAGATTTACGTTAACATGGTTCGTGCCGGTGAGGCATCCGGATCCCTTGACGTCATCTTAGAACGGTTAGCCGAGTTTGGGGAAAACCAGCATGCGATCCGCTCACGCATCAAGGCTGCCCTGCTCTATCCGATCTTTATGGCTGTTGTCGGCATAGCTGTCCTCTTTCTCCTGATCACCTTCATTGTACCAAACATCACTGCGGTTTTTGAAGGCACGCAACAGGCACTGCCACTACCGACAGTGTTCCTCATTGCGACCAGCACCATACTGCGGCAGTACTGGTGGGCGGTGCTCCTGCTCACTTTCAGCGGCCTGGCGACGTTCCGCTGGTATATCAACACTCCTGACGGCAGACGGCGGTGGGACCTGCTGAAACTGTCGGCACCCGGCATCCGCGACCTCAGCATTAAAACTGCATCCGCCCGCTTCAGCCGCACCCTTGCCAGCCTGTTGCAATCCGGTGTTTCTCTGATCACTTCCCTGCAGATCGTTAAAAACATCGTTGACAATGTGCTGTTAACCGAACTGATCAACGATGCCTGTGATGCGCTGGAAAAGGGAGGCAGTCTCTCGCACTTTTTCACAGGCAACGCCTGGTTTCCTCCCATGTTGATACAGATGATGGCAGTCGGGGAACAGAGCGGGACCCTGGACAAGATGCTTGCCAAGGCAGCTGACAGTTATGAAAAAGAAGTCGAAGCCAAAATCCTGGGCCTGACCTCAATGATCGAACCGATCATGATTCTTTCCATGGGCATTGTGGTCAGTTTTATCGTGATCTCCATACTGCTGCCCATCTTTGAAATGAACCAGCTTATCAGGTGACCCGGAAGACCTCCTCCAGGGTCGTCAAACCTGCCAGAACCTTACGCAGCCCGTCCTGGCGCAGGGTTCTGGTACCGGACTCCAGAGAGGCAAGGGCCTGCTTCTTGATCTGACCTGCATCCGAGGTGGTGAGAATTAAATTTTTCAGCGCCGGTGTCAGACGCATCAGCTCAAAAATGCCGATCCTCCCCTTGTATCCGGTTTGTAAACATTGCGCACAGCCAACGCCTCTGTACAGCTCTCTGCCGGCAAACTTTATGGGTGAAAGACCGACCCGTTCCAGAAAGGCATCCGGCGGCACATAACCCTCTTTGCAATGGGGGCAGATTTTCCGTACCAGACGCTGTGCCATGATCGCATTGACCGCTGAAGAGACCAGGAACGGCTCCACCCCCATATCGATTAAACGGGTGACGGCACTGGCCGCATCGTTGGTATGCAGGGTTGAAAAGACCAGGTGACCGGTTAATGCCGACTGAATCGCAATTTCAGCGGTTTCCAGATCACGAATTTCTCCAACCAAAATAACATCCGGATCCTGACGGACAATAGTCCGCAACCCGTTCGCAAAGGTCAGGCCGATTTTTGGATTGACCTGCACCTGGCTGATCCCCTGCATCTGGTATTCAATCGGATCTTCAACAGTAATAATGTTGATATCAGATTGATTAAGGATACTTAAGGCCGAATACAGGGTTGTTGTTTTACCGCTTCCGGTTGGTCCGGTGACTAAAATAATCCCATGCGGCGCTCTGATCATTTTGAGAAAGTTGTCCATATCCTCTTCAGAGAGCCCCAGATCTTCCAAAGGGACAAGCGACGTTGACTTATCAAGCAGACGCATGACGACCCGCTCACCAAACGAAGTGGGTAAGGTGGAGACGCGGATATCCACGTTTTTATCAGCGATTCGGATTTCGATTCGCCCGTCCTGGGGTAATCGTTTCTCTGCAATATCCATTTTCGCCATGATTTTAACGCGTGAAATCAGCTTGCCCTGCACATGGCGGGGAGGAGAGTACATGTCGTAGAGAATGCCGTCGACCCGCTTACGGATCTTGACACGATCCTTATAGGATTCGATATGGATATCACTTGCATTGTCGCGGACTGCCTGGGAGAGAACCAGATTAACCAGCTTGATGACCGGCGCATCGCTGGTATCATCCAGCAGGTCGGAAGTTTCCTCGATCTCTGAGAGAATGCTCTCCGGGTTCTCCTCGTCCATATCCTGCATGACCTGATCAGCAACATCCTGTCTGGTCATGTCATAGGCCGAATTGATAGCAACAAAAATTTCATTTTGCGGTGCAAGCACCACCTTGATCCCCTTCCAGTCAAGTAAGCGCTGCAGGTCGTCAAGCTGCTGGAAATAAAACGGTTCCGCCACAGCAATATAGGCGTCTGAACGTGTCGCAACAGGAACCATCTTAAACTTCTTTAAAAAACCAATGGGAATCCGTGACACGAAAAAAGGCTCAAAGTCCTGAGGTAGAGTGTACACAACATCCAGACCACACTGGACACTGCGTACCTGCAACAGGTCATTTTCTGAAATTTCACGCTGCTGCACCAGGATCTCACCGATCCGTCCACCCCTTTCGCGCTGTAGTGTCAACGCGTTCTCTATACTTTCCGCTGAAACCCCAAAATTCTGTTGCAGGATTTCACCCAGCTGCCGCATGCTCACCTCACCACCACTCCGGAGTATGTCCGTATATTAAACCCATTGTTCACTTCCGGTTCACGCCTCTGTGTGCTCATGCTACTGCAGACGGTTTAATCCGGCCCTGGCCAAGGCCTTATAAGGATCTTCCGATGCGGCCTCGTGGTTGTCTGCACCACCTTCCGATGGCGGCAACTCCAGCACCTGCCTGTACAGCGATGCGGCCTCATCTCTCTTTCCCTCCATTTCATTCAAGGTGGCAAGGTTGACCAGAGCCGCCGCATTATCGGGATCAATCTTCAACGCCTGGTTAAAGTACTGCCGGGCGCGAAGCAGGTCCTTTTGCTGCATCTTCGCAAAGCCGATATCCGACAGAGCTACACTGTGCGCCGGATTGGTGGCCACCGGCCGCAGGAACTGATCAGCCGCATCTCCGGGAACACGATGCACTTTTTCCATGGTTTCTCTTTTCTTATGAAACAATTCGGCAAGCTCTGCCGGATTTTCAACAATACGAGGGGTTATAAAGATATAGAGATTGGTCTTTTCATTGCTTGTACTTTTTGACTTAAACATCCATCCCAGGACCGGAATGTCTCCGAGCAGAGGCACCTTGTACTCGCCTTGTGTCGTATCCTCGCCTATCATACCGCCGATGACCACAGTCTGCTCATTATGAATGATAACGGTGGTATCTGCGGTCCGGGTAAAGGTCGTCGGGGTGCCGACGGCACTGTCGGTCTTGAGTTTGATCACTTCAACTCCGATTTCCAGACGAACGATTTCCGCCTGGTTCACCTGAGGGGTGATGGTCAGACTTGTGGCCACGTCCTTGTATTCGTAATTGGTGTAATCCTGTTGTGTACCGGAAGTTGTATTCTTGCTGGTGATGTACGGTACGTTCTCGCCCACCTTGATCGTTGCCTTTTTATTGTCTGTGGTGAGGATCTGCGGCGTGGCAATAACATTGACATCATCGTCACTTTTATACGCATTGACGACGGCGCCCAGATTTGGAAAAGTCACATCACCGATCCTGATTCCCTTATCAAGAACCCCCAAGGTGAAACCTGCGGGCAGCCGTCCCGGATCAGTTGTCATGCCGGTAAGATTATCGTAAGCGGCAGAACCGGGCCTGCCACTGAAGCCGCCGACAACCGATCCTCTGCCGTCGGCCCACTGCACACCAATGGCAAAGTCCTTGGTTACCTTTACCTCCATGATCAGGGCCTCCAGATAGACCATCCGCCGCGGAATATCCAGTTTCTTGACAAGATTTTCAACAGCTTCATACTCTTCACGCGGACCGGTGATGACCAGGGCGTTGGTTTCCGTATCGGCCACTATCTTTATTTCTGCAGAGATGGCACCTCCGGCAACAGTGCCTCCCCCGGATGCCCCGCCCGGCGCTGCTTTCCCGCTGAGGGCCTCGCCGGGAAGATTCGTCAGCACCTTGACCATCTCTTCGGCATTGGCATGCTGGAGGTAGATAACATGGAGATTCCCATCCTTCCTGGGAACATCTTCATCCAGTTTCGTTACAAGAGCACGAATTCGCGGCATCAACTCTTTGGGAGCGACAACAATCAAAGCATTTGTGCGTTCAAAGGGGATAATCTTGACGGCTTCCGGACGTTGACCTTTCTGTGCCTGCACCCCGGTGAACAGTTGACCGATGGCCCTGGAAATGCTTTCCGCCGAAGTGCGATGCAGTGGAATGATGAACATTTCATCGCCATCCGCCGGTACATCAACGGTCCTTATTATCTCCATCAGACGGGAGATATTGGACTGGAAATCAGTGAGAATCAGCATACCCGAACCAGCATGAGAAATAATGACACTGGTCTTGGACACCAGGGGGATGAGCATATTTTTTATTTCTTCGGCATTCGCATGTTTCAGAGAGACGATCTGGGTGACAACGCGATCGTCTCCATCCAAAGTCATATCGCTGTCGTGCAAGGTCGCGATGTTCTTTGATCGAGCCACCACTGATGGGACGATTTTAATGATGGAACCGCTGGGCACAGCGGCAAAGCCATGGACTTCCAGAACGGATTCGAAAACCCGGTAAGCATTCTCTTCCGAAATACGGGTCGGTGAAATAATCGTCACCTTGCCTTTGACCTCACGGTCAACAACGAAGTTTTTCCCGGTCAGCTCGCTGATATATTTTATAAAAATATTTATATCAACATCGTTAAAGTCGATTGTGACATAACGCTGCGCTCCTCCGGTCTGTTGGGTCACCTTAGGGCTGGCTGCACATAGGGGAGAGATGCCGCACAGCAGGCAGCTTGCAAATAGGGCCGCAGAAAAACCGTAGATCAAGAATGTTCTCATCATTTTTTTCACAAAATTATATGCTGCCGATAATTGTCAGTCCGTTCGTTGCCTGCACTCAAACCGTACGGTTCTCATAATCCGTCTCCTGCCATCACCATCGTCACTGCGATGCAGCAGACGGTGACTGTTTACCGGTTTCCTGTGCAGATTCCGGTACTGGCGGGGGTTGCTGATTGAACTGTTTTGTTTCTTGAGATGGAGCTGTATTGCGAAAACTGATACGCCTGCGAGGCTGCGCTTCCGGAACCTTGATGGTGTCGCCTCCCTCTGACAACCCTCCAGTCTGTTGCATGATCCTGCCGTCCAGACGGGGGGACACCCTCGGCTCGTTATCATCGTTTTCCGGAGCCTTTATGGTCAGCACTTCCTCACGACCGTTGACCAACAAAACAACCTTGCCCCGGGTAATATGACTGATCACCGCACCCTGCACACTCGCTCCCACCGGATACAACTCTTCCAGGGAGTTCTTCTCATTCCGGATAATTGCCCGGGCATCATCTTTTTCTCCGGTTATCGTCCCCAACAGTGCAAGCTGCAACGTGGTCTCCGCCAGATCATCCACATCGGCAGAGGAGAGTCCGTCTCGTTCACCAACCAAGGATTGGAAGATGTTTCTCTTTAAAATGATTCGGTAATTTCCCTCCTCAATTTTCTCCGAGTCCTCCCCTGCCTCTTCCACCTCCGGAAGCTCTTCCTGCTTCCCGGTCGACACCGTCGGCAGAGGTTTCTGAAAACGCTCCTCAAGCCGGCCATACCAGAACGACACACCGGCATAGACAAGAAGAGCAATGATCGTTAGACGAAGCGCAGTCATAACCACTGGATCAGTGTAACTCCTGTTCTAGTTTTTGAAACAAAACCGCATACTCCTGAAAATGAAGACCTGGATCCAAAAGTGTCCCTGAAATCTTAAAAGGGAGAGCCTTGTCTTTTAATTGCAGATGTAACGCTTCAAAAGCAAGGGTATTTTCCACCCCGACAAAAAAATCGCTCTGCGGATCCATCTCACCTTCGATGTCCAGCTCACTGAGCAACAGAGGAGAGTGTGCCCTGATCATTCCGGAAAAACGCCCATCGAACAGCTCCGACTTCACCAGACCGTGCTCAATCTGCAGCGCTCCACCCCGACCGTGCAGAGTAGCAGTTATTGCAGTAAAAGGAAGCGTCGAATGGTTCAAAACAGGTCTTTTCAGACCAATACGCCCATTTTTTACTTCAAGATCAACATCCAGAGAAGACAGGGTCCCGCCCTGCACTGCTACCGAAAAACTGCCGGAAGCAACCCCCTGCACCTCTCTGCCCAATGCCTGCTGCCAGAAAGACAGCTGCGTTATATTGATTGCCTGGAAGGCTCCTTGTACCTGTACATCATTTTTGCTTAATGATTTTGATAAAAAACCATCAACCGTACCCTTATCCATCTCAATCCTGCAGCCGGCCTGCAGTCGCCGCAGACGCAGTGACGCAATGGGTTGCACAGACAAGATCAGCCGATCTATTCCAACCAGTTTTCGGCCCTGCTCTCCCCGGTCATATCCTTCCACATCATGCAGTATCAGATTCGCCGGCAAAGCAAAGGTCAAGGCGCCAACCCGCCAGGACGATGCAGGCCACATCTGTCCAAGTTCACCTTCAACTGCACGGCGTACCGTCTCCTGAGGAAACAACAGCCACAGAAACAGAACCAGTACCCCTGTCACATACAGGAGATACCCGATGCCGGCACGCAGCCATCGACGGATTCTGTTCACCACAGGCCCGCCCGCCCCTCATTCACGTGCTGACGGCCCATCTGCCTGATCCACGCTCATCAGGTGCAGGGTCACATCAAGTGTCCCCAGCTCTTTGCCATTTTCCTGGATTGCAACCTTGCTGATACCGACCAGTTGTTTCGGCGCTTCAACCTGTTCAAGAAACTCAACGAGTTTACCAAGGCTGACACCCTGCAACCGCATTTCAACCTGGCTCTGTTTAAACTGCTTGTCCTCCATCGACTCTGTTGGTTTCATGTACGTAATCAGTTCTTTTACTCCACTGTCCGTAGCTTTTTGTTCAACAAAGGAAAACAGACTGAAGCCGGGTTCACGCTGCTCCAGCAGGGTGGAGAGGGAACCGGAATGTCGGTTGATCCGCTGGTAGCGTTGCTGCAGCTCTCGCATCTCTACAATGGCCATTTCACGAGTCTGCAGTCTTTTCTGTAAGGTTGACCGCCCGTCGATCAGTGGAAAGATCAAAAACTGCACAACAACAAAGAGGACAAGCGCTCCTCCAGCGATATATACCGCAAGCTGTTCACGCCGACTTAACTGTTGCAGCTTCATACGTCCTCTAGCAGTAATTGCATCTCAAAACGGATGCCGCCATGTTTGTCAGCCTTGTCAGCTGCTGCCGACACGATCTGAACCGACTTGAAGTGCGGTGATCCGGCCAGCACACTCTTCATGGTTTCCACCGCATTGAAGGTGTCGGTCGTCCCTTTAATCACCACGGTCTCCTGATCAATGGTCAGACGGTTGACCCGAAGGTGAACAGAGCTTGGAATACGTCTGGAAATATCTGTCAGCAGCCCGAGAACCCGCCTGTCATTGTGAAGCAGCGGGGACGATGGTGATGCTGGACCGGTTGCAGATTTGACACGGGCCTGCATCTCGGCAAACGGATCCCGCACCACCGGTACACCCGCAAACGTCTGCTGAAAGATAGCGGTCATCTCATCGCCCAGCGCCTGATTACGCTGCTGTAAGGTATGGTAGTCGTACCACAGAAACCCTAACGCACCGACGAGCAACAGCACCGTTGTTACGAGAGCACCCTGCAGCTGTCTTCGAGTTTTAAAAATATTGCGTTTCTTGGCAAACCGTTCTTTACGAAAATTGATCTCCGGCCGTTTAAATCCCTGCATGGCAAGGGCAAGGGCGCAGCCGTACTGCTGTTCCTCCTGCTGCGCACCTGTCCCTTCCCCACAGAAGAGAGCTGTGTCTGTCATGAGAGCAAGCGATTCAACCGGCAAAGAGAACACAGACGCCATCTCTTCACGAACACACTCTACGCCGGCCAGAGGACCGGACAGAATGATACGTTTGGGGTGACGATTTTCCTTCTGCTCAATCTGAAAGTACTGCAGACTTTGCTCAATTAAGCGACAGAGGTGTCTGATATGCTCTCTGGCCACAGCAACGTCAGATACCGGGAGGTCATTACCGTTGTCGTGACCGGACAAATGAGCAGCCAGCTGTTCGGGGTAGGCGAGAGAGCGGTACAGCTGGGCCTGTCCATCCAGAACAAACACCAGGGAGCAGGATTGCTGATCAGTGTGGATCAGGAGAAAATCAGACCATGTTTTTTCAAGCCGGGTCAGCAGCACAGCCAGAGAAACCATGGAGGGCACGATAATATCGGGGTCTACACTGCTACCGGTCCGTGTCAGCAGGTTCTCCAGCAGGTGCTGCTCCAACGCAAAAGCGACAACCATATTGCCGGTTTTCTCTCTTCGACTGACAACGAACTCGGTAAGTAAGGTATCTATCGGAGCCGGAAGTTGCTCTTCCAGCTCAAACGGAAGAATCTGGGCAATCCTTTTTGAGTCCGTAAACGGCAGGGTTATGTTTCGAATACTGAACAACGAAAGCGGCAAACCGCAGACAACAACTCCTTCGCGCCAGTCAAGCTGTCGGCATAACAGCTCGATCTGCTCTGCCGGATCATTGACATCCTGCAGCGGCAGGGTGGCACAGGCCTTCAGCACCACGGTTTTACGTTGCTGTTCCAGGACTACACCTGTGACGTCACTATCGCCTATGTCAATGCCCAGTGAATACATTTCAGACTATCTCTCGACCGCAACTGTTTGGTTCGCTATGCTGTTCATTCCTGTTTCCATTGCAACAGCGTCTGTTTCTGCTCATTGTCCCGCAAAAGAATGCCGGTTCCATGTCGAGTAAACTGATGGTACGTTGCTCTGACTTTAATTTCAAAATACTTCCCCACCACGGCCAGCAGATCCTGTTCAATATCAATGGATGCCGGAAGTCCGCTGACCTGACGGTACCAGTCCACTGTTGTCAACAGCTCCGCATTCTGCGGATCTTCCCGAAAATCTATCAGTTCCTGTGCCAGCGCAGGCGTCATATCGTCGGACATGGCCTGCAGAACCGGGGCCGGGGCCGTATTAAGGTGTATCCTGCCATCATCACCCACTATACTGATATATTCAGCCAACCCCTCATATTCAGCATCACCGTACAGGAGCTCAGTGGTCATGCCTTTAACAAGCAGCAGCTCCTCGACAGCCGGTACAGCCCCATTGCGACACGAATAGGGTGGCTGAAGCCCCTGATAATAACTCTCTTCCGCACCGGATGGTCGTTCATCATCGTCTTCATCAACCCAGTCACCAATAGCATCAAGTAAAGCTTCGGCCTCGTCCTGATCACTGATGGCAAATCTACCGGACAATAACAGCCGCAGCCAAATCTGACGGTATGCCTCTTTGACAGGATCTCCCAGCGCATGCACCTGCAGGCGACCGCCAAGATCGGTCACTTTAACGGCTAATGCCACCTCCTCAGAAACAGCTTTCAGCTTATCCTCGTGGAACTGCGCCCAAAGATCATGGGGAGACTCATGCTCATTCTCCTTCAGATCAGCAGTCAATGCCCCGCGGGCAAGACTGAGCCCGGCAAGGACCATGCCGTCAAGCCGAACCATCTCCCGCTGGGTGGCAGCAGCGGCAGACTGCCGATCAACAGTTGCCATCAGTTGCAAGGTAACAGCAACTAAAAAGCTGATCGTCAACAACGTCAACACCAAAGCCATCCCCCGTTGGTCAGTGATGCTGCGGCTGCTGCTCATCTTCAACCTCTGTGGGGATCAGAACGCGAGTTGTGAACGGCTGGGAGAGCTCTTTGTCGGCATCAACCCAGAACTCAAGCGTACACTGTACCGCAGCCGGTAAAGTCGTTTCGTTGTCTGTTGCACCGATATCCCGATCCTGTTGCCAGCTGTCAAACTCCTGTCCCTGCTGATCAAAGTACTTCCATTCAACTGCACGCAGCCCTTCAACAACCAGAAAAGCCGACCCGGGATCTTCAGCACTGTCCATGCCCTCCTGCCACGAAATACCGGGTAAAACAGGGGTGTCTGAACGCAGCAGCTTCAATCGCCGCTTATCCTCATCCTCTTCCACTACCTGATAGCGAATTACCGCCAGAGCGGGACGTTGTTTCTTCGGATTCAACACCAGGTGCGATTGAGACGGAAAAGTTACCTGTATGCCCGATTGCGTGTGGTCTGCACTGCTCCCTCCGGTAAAAGGAAGATCCTGTACAACAACAGCGGCGGTAAGATCTTCACTTATCAAACGCAGGGCCGCCTGCGCCTGGGAGAAGATTGCCTCCTGTTCCTCTGTTGTCTCAACGGTACGAAACGTTGCCGACAGGGAAAGGGTTAACATGGCCATGACCACTCCAAGTACGGTGGTCGCCAGCAGAACCTCCAGCAGGGTAAAACCGCGATCTCCCTTCATCGATCAATGGCCGCCTTTTTGCAGACAACCGTCCGGACTGTCAAAGCCTGTGATCGGTCCTGATCATGTAACACCGTCACATCAACCGTCTTGAGCATTCCGCCTGTTCCCTGGAGTCCGATCTCTGCCCCCCTTGTCTCCTC
This sequence comes from Desulfobulbus oligotrophicus, assembly GCF_016446285.1. Lineage (NCBI taxonomy): Bacteria > Pseudomonadati > Thermodesulfobacteriota > Desulfobulbia > Desulfobulbales > Desulfobulbaceae > Desulfobulbus > Desulfobulbus oligotrophicus. The sequence continues at coordinate 1,180,747 of NZ_CP054140.1, read as the reverse complement.
CACCTGTATTTTCCAGGAAAACTGCGGATACAGTTCACCAAAATCACCGCTGGAACTCTGCAGCCCCTCAAAATCATGGACATGCACGTCTGTCAACTTCCATTGGGCCAGCAGGGAAGCCATAGTATCAAACCGGGAGCCACTGGCAATGGCCACACTCTGTGCCTGGACCCCGATCAGAGTAACAAGGGCAATGGCAATAAGTGCCACAGCGATCATGACTTCAAGCAGGGTAAACCCGGCTGTGCCCCGATCACACCGCTGCCGGGCTGTTCTATTGAAACAGCAGTGTATTGTCCGGCTGTACATGGCCACTTATGACCTGAACCTTCCCTGAAAAAGGTGAAAGAATAACTGAAAATGCTGCATCATCGTCTTTGTTGACATGGATAATCGTGGGTTCAACATAACCGGCTTCGGTGAAACGGATAGCATAGGTATCGGGTTGCTGCGTTCCTCCGTACCAGGACCAGAAATCACGAACATCCACTGCGTCACCGAGTTGCAGCTGATTGTTTTTTTGCTCAACCAGACTGTCTGGGTCGATTTTTTCCGGAAGCGCGGTAAAAGTCCGCTCCTTCTGATGATAGACCAGTACATAAGGAACCTGTTGCTGTTGCGCAAGTTGCGAGGTTCGATGAATCAATCCGACCAGCTTGCGAACACTCCCTTTCAGTTGATCAGCAAACAAAAAACCGGCAACCTGTGGTACGGCAAAAGCGGCCATCACCGCGATGAGAGACATGACCACGATCAGCTCAACCAGGGTAAACCCGTTGGTTTTCAGGTGTGACGACTGCATATCCGGGCTAAGACCAAACCCTGGCTGTACTTTTACAGCTCCCAGCTGTTAATGTCCGCATCTTTTCCTTCACCACTGGGCTGATTATCGGCACCGTAGGAGCTGAGATCATAATCACCGTGCACACCAGGAGAGATATAGACAAATTCATTGTCCCAGGGGTCTTTGGGCACCTTACCCTTTTCAAGATAACCGCCTGTACGCCATTTCTTAGCAAGAGTGCCGGTCGCGGGAGGCTGTACCAGAGCCAGCAGCCCCTGCTCTGTGGTCGGATATTGCCCATTGTCGAGTTTATACAGCTTCAGTGCCTGTTCAATCGACTGTATCTGGATTTCCGCCTTTGTTCGGCGAGCCTCTTCGGGTCGATCCATGATCCGTGGCACAATGAGGCCGGCAAGAATACCGAGAATAACCATGACCACCATCAGCTCTATAAGAGTAAAACCCCGACAATCTGATATTTTATACGATTCTTCCTTTTGTTGTCGCATACAATCCTCTTAAGGTTCAACAGATGATCTCTCTTTCCTCTTCCACCAATGCCGTCATAAAGAGCCCTGTACACCGTGCCGAACACGGCTGAACAACCAGTGCACCGCTACGGCGATGGCCAAAAGAGAACAGACAGCAGCAGCAAGGCCGACTTTAAGAGCCAGCCACGAAAATCCGACAAGGGGGAGCAAAAGCACCTGAGCCGTCCAGCGAAGAGATGTGTGCTCAGCGATAACCTCTGCCACTGGTTGCGAAAAGGAATAGTATACTTCAATCAGCCATCGTCCCGGACTGTATTGATAGAGAACGCGGTCACGGAATTCTCTCAAAATACCAACGGCCGGGTGCAGAAAGCCACCAAAGGAGGCCGTGGCGATAAAGCAGGCATCCGCTGTTCTGACAGCAAGCTGGTTTCCATAATACACATCACCACCGACAGTACGGGCATAGGAGCGAAGGTAATAAAGAGACCCCGGCAGAAGATGGTCGATCTGAACGACAAAAGTCCCTGTTCCCTCACCACTCTCGACATGTCCTCCTTTGGTGAACGGCACAGAAAGATCCTGACCCGCTGATACCGCCTTATTCCTGACCTGGTCACCAGAATCCTGAGCAGCAAAAGCAGCGGCCGGCAACATGGACGCCGGGAGATCGTCCTCAAAGGCTATCTCCGGATGCACCGGCCCGGAATGTAGACTGAAAACAAGACCACGGCCAACAACATCTTTTTCAAATTCCGCATCGATCTCGCCGCCGCTGGTAATGGAAGTCTGCGTAATCTTCGTGGGCATGGTCGTTATGATCCCCCTGTGGCGCCGCCCCGGAGTATCGGTAATACGATCAACGAGTTCTTCTGCGGAAAAACGGGTGGCAACCATAGAGCTTGCTTCAACTCCTTCCGCCGTACCAACGACAAGGATATTGCCATCTCGGTCTGAAACGACTGCAAAACCAACAGACTCTCCCTCACTAAACGAAGTGGAAAAAACTTTCGGAGCGGCAAATGTCTCCCGTTCTGAAGGATTTGATTGCATGCCTGGTGCGGCCATAGCCTGGGGAAGAAGGAAATGACTGATCTGTTGTACATACCCTGACAGTCTCAGGGCCATTGTACCATCTGTACACCGGAAATAAAGAGGTCGATTTTCAACAGAAGATAAAATCGTACCATGGCGAGCCCTTTTCACTGCCGGCACAAGGGCGGAAGGAGAGGTGATTGAGTCGGAAATCTGGAGGTCATGAATCCGAAGCCTGTTGTTCCACATCTGCAGCTGCCTGATGAGTAAACGGGTCTTGCTCTTGTAGGATGACTCCTGTACCGATGTGTCATCGGCATTGTCCTGAGAGACAATACGAAAAACAGGCTGCTGTTTTGTCTCGGCAACAATCTCTGTTTCCAGCGGGTATGAAAGAAGAAGCATCTGCCGTGTACCGGCATCGGTGGTGAACCCGCCCGCTGCCACCTCGTGCTTGCTGACACTTACACTGTACAAGACATCGTCTTCACTGCTCATTCCGGTGATCACCGCACCCTGTTCACCAAAGGAGGTGTCCGGCTCTCCCTGGGGTGTGAATCGGAACAGCGCACTGTCACGATTGTCGGGTGAACCGACCGCTCCGGCCACATAGATCCTCCCCTTGTCATCGAAGGCCAGGCCGTACCCTTCACTTGGATCAAAATGTTCCGGAGCCACAGTCACACCGTTATGCCCGAAACCCGGATCTAAAGTACCGTATCTATCCAGCCCTACCAACAGGAAAGAAGATTTTTGCTGCTGCAATGTCGAACCGGAAACAACCAGGCTTCCGTCACTCCGTTGAAGCACACCTTCAGCAGAGGCGTCTTCGCCGACACCGATTAAACTGATACCATGCTCACCAAAACTTCTGTCTAATTCTCCATTAATAAAATAGCGTGCAACCGCCACAATCCTGCCCACTGTTCCTTCGGTTGAACCTGCCACAGTAATAGTGTTTGATTCACCCACGACCACCGCGGTAATTTCCTCATTGCCGTTACCGATCGCAGTCAACACCACACCTCTGTCGCCGAAACTTCTGTCCAGAGAACCATCCTGACGGTAACAGATTATTGCAAAATCGCGGTCCTTGCCGTTATAGCTGTAACCGGCAGCAATGATACGACCATCATCCAGCAAAGCAAGGGCCAGGGCCTCATCATCACCATCGGAAAGTGACGTCAGGACCGAGCCGTCTCCATCAAAGGATGGGTCAAGGGAACCGTCGGGATGAAAGCGAAGAAGAGAAAAATTCAGATCACCGCTTTTGCCGGAGGAACCTGCCATTACAATTTTCCCATCCGGTTGCACCAGTACCGCATACCCATTATTCTTGTGACCCAGTTCAATGGCGAGCCGGCCGTTGACCCCAAAGGAGGTATCAAGACCGGTGACCGCCACAGCAACAGTGCTGTAAAGGCACCCAAGAATAAGACACCACCACTTCACCTGGGTGTGTACTTTCAACATGACCACGCCCTCATTGGCACGATTCGGGCCTGCTGTTCTTTAACGGTGTAACTGTATACCACATTGAAAATTAACAAAAACACAATTCCCCACAACCGGATCTATTTTGGTCAAAAACACCCCCTCCGGGCAGCCAGTTACAAACAAAACATCCTCCCAATTCACCAACCGCTCAAACCGGCGATACAGACACGTTCATCCCTCTTGCCGGGCAGTATACGTCAAGGCCATTACAGTGCTTTCCTGTCGATTAACAGGCCGCGGCACAAGCTTTAAAAATAACCATTAATCGGTATCGATTCAACCAGACTGATACATCATCCTGACTCAGGTTGTACTGCATGAGAACTGGATAACGATTGCGTCAGTGAACAAACAGGCAGTAGCGACTATAATGGACAGAGAACAATACGGTATGGAATCGGCAATTAAAAACCGATCTTCGTTGAATCGTACAGAGCATAGTGATACAAATCAGCGCACCATTACTATCCGTTGACTTATCCTTGAGACTTTTAACTCTCATGCAAAATACTGGAGACTGATCATGATCAAACAGGAGCTCTTGGAAATCCTTGCCTGTCCGCAATGTAAAGGAATGGTCGAATTAAATATCGAGGGGAACAGTATTGTCTGTCGTGCCTGCCGGCTCGTGTATGAAATCCGCGACAACATTCCGATTATGCTCATTGACGAGGCTAAACCACTGAGAGGACAGGACGACAAAGAAGACCGCCATGGCTGATCCACCGTGTCGGTCTTCTTTTCGTGAAGATGTCTGCAAGAACCTGCAGGCCTCTGTTATGGCGTAATGCCCAGCTCCCGTTCTTTCGCAGCAATGGCCAATCTCGTCTTCACCACCGTGTCGGAAACCAGACTGATCGAGTCGATACCCTCCTCCACCAGAAACGTTGCAAAGTCCGGAAAATCTGAAGGCGCCTGCCCGCATATGCCGATTTTCCGACCCCGTTTCTTGGCAGTGGTAATCACCATCTTAATGAGCGTCTTAACCGCTTCATTCCGCTCATTGTAGATGTGGGCCACCAGGTCGGAGTCACGGTCCAGACCAAGGGTCAACTGAGTAAGATCGTTGGAACCGATGGAAAAACCATCAAAGACATCGCAAAACGCATCTGCGGCAATGACGTTGGACGGGATTTCACACATCACGTAGACCTCCAGTCCGTTTTCCCCCTGTACCAATCCGTTTTCCCGCATGACGTCAATAACCTTGCGCCCCTCCTCCGGAGTTCGGCAGAACGGTACCATCAGCTTGACATTGGTTAATCCCATGTCATTGCGCACTTTGAGCAAAGCCTCGCATTCAAGATCAAAAGCAGCCCGATAGCGGGGATCATAGTATCGTGAAGCACCACGCCAACCGATCATGGGGTTGGATTCTTCCGGTTCATAGAGATGGCCGCCGATCAGGTTGGCATATTCGTTGGATTTAAAATCAGACAGACGGACAATCACATCCTTCGGATAGAATCCTGCCCCGATTCTCCCCACGCCTTCCGCCAGTTTATCGATGAAATACTGACGCTTATCACCGACATACGCACTCGTGCGCTCGTCAATTGCTTCGACAATGTCGAGGATTTCATCATCATGTTCAGCCTGTTCACACAGTTTTTCGTAGTTGATCAGGGCCAGCGGATGGATACCGATGTGTGAGTTGATAATGAACTCTTCCCGTGCCAAACCGACTCCCTCGTTTGGCAACTGCCCCTCGGTAAACGCTTTTTCAGGCAAACCGACATTCATCATCACCTTTGTTCGCGTGGCGGGAATATTATCAAGATCCAGGGTTTCCAGCACAAACTCAAGCAGTCCCTCATAGATGTGACCCGTTTCTCCCTCAGCACAGGAAACCGTCACCTGTTGACCATCTTTTATCTTTGAGGTGCCATTTTCCGTGCCGATAACACAGGGAATACCCAGTTCACGGGAAATAATGGCGGCATGGCAGGTTCGGCCACCCCGGTTGGTAACGATTGCGCCGGCGGTTTTCATAATCGGTTCCCAATCCGGGTCGGTCATGTCGGTGACCAGGACCTCCCCTGCCCTGAAATCATGGATCTGACTGACATCATGCAGAATACGGGTAACTCCCTGTCCAATTTTAGCACCAACCGCCTGTCCACTGGCCAGCAACGTCCCTTTCTCTTTAAGAATATACGTTTCCATGGTCCGCTTGCTGGCCTGGGAGTGGACTGTCTCCGGCCTGGCCTGAACAACGAACAGCTTCCCTGTCCCCACCTGAACACCATCCCCATCCTTGGCCCACTCGATGTCCATCGGCCGGTTATAATGATCTTCAATGATGCAGGCCCAACGGGCCAGCTCAAGAATCTCATCGTCACTGAGGATGTAGGAGTTTCGCTCCTGCTCAGTAGTATCAACGTTTTTGACCGGTTCTTCGGCATCGGCATCGGTGTTGTAGATCATCTTGATCTCTTTTGTCCCGACGCGCTTGCCGACAATGGGGCGTTTCCCCTGATGCAGCGTTGGTTTAAAGATATAAAACTCATCGGGATTCACTGCACCCTGCACAACATTTTCCCCCAGGCCCCAGGCACCGGTCAGGAATACGGCATTCTCGAAACCGGATTCAGTATCAATGGAAAACATGACGCCTGAGCAGGCAGAATCAGAGCGAACCATTTTCTGGACAACAATAGACAGATAGACATCAAACTGCCCAAACCCCCTGTCGTGGCGATAGGAGATGGCCCGATCGGTAAACAGTGAGGCAAAACAACGCTTACAGGCGTCTATCAGTGCTTCCGGACCACGGATATTCAGGTAGGTATCCTGTTGCCCGGCAAAAGAGGCATCCGGCAGGTCTTCCGCTGTGGCTGAAGATCTGACCGCTACATCAACGTCGGGCCCATACTCCTCTTCCATTTGACGGTAGGCGTTGATAACGGCTTCCCGCAGATCCTCCGGAAATTCGGCATTGCGGATGATCGCCCTCACCTTGGCCCCTCTTTCCTGCAGATTGTACAGATCATGGGTATCAAGATCTGCAAGAGTTTCCCGAATAGCCGCTTCAACACCGGCTTCTTTGAGAAGATAGCGGTAGGCATAGGCGGTAATGGCATAGCCGTTGGGGACAGCAACACCCTTTGAGGTCAGCTTCTGATGCATTTCCCCCAGAGAGGCGTTCTTCCCGCCAACCTTTGGCACGTCTTCGATACCAATTTCATCAAACCAGAGAATCAGTGCTGTTTCATGTGTGCTGTCCATCGTGAACTCCTCTCTTAAAAGAAAACCACGGCTACATCGGTCAGTTTTGCCAATATTTTTCCAGTAACCGACAAGTTGAATGCTGAACAGCGAAATACTAAATAAATTCCGGCTGAGGGTCAACTGAAACATCCCTGTTCCACCCGCTCATCAGTGCTGAAAGACCGTACGAATGAGCATTTCTTGCCAATATTTATTCCTAAGGCTATACTGTCTTCTCACTACTGTTTTTTTGAACGGAGAGAATACCTTATACCTGGAGCCGCCATGACGGTTGAACTTGCGATCGCCTCCCTACGTCAGCAGCATATTGTCTCAGGAAATCATCAGGAAAGTCGCTACTTCGATGCAATCAAGGCATTGGTCGCAGGGCGGAATGCAGCCGAAGGTACAGCCGAACGTCAAAAATGGCAGCAGGCCATCGACCAGATATATCAGCTGGTCGAAGACGAGATCCTCCACAATACCGCCCCACCCACTAAAGCCATCTCTTTTGGGACCTCAGGATGGCGTGGAACCCTGGGCAAAGATCTCAGTGTCCACACCGTGGCGGTGGTGACTGCCGCAATCCTGGGGATGTATCAGAACGCTCAAGACAGTGAAGAACTCCGTACAGCGCTGGGAGTGGCCGACTTTAAGGAAGTGCAGGCCCGTGGCTGTGTGATCGGTTTTGACAACCGCTTCGGCGGTTCCCTGCTGGCCCGTGCTGCCGTCAACGTTCTTCAGGCCAATGGTGTACAGATCTACTATGCAGGCGAGGCAACAACAGGGGCACTTTCCGCCTCTGTACTCATCCATAAGGCTGCTTTTTCCATCAACCTCACCCCCAGCCACAATCCGCTGGAGTATGGCGGATTTAAATATAATGCGGCTGATGCCGGCCCGGCAGCCCCCATTCTCACAGACACCATCACCAACCTCGCCCGACAGTATATCCAGCTGGATCAGATCCCAATGATCCCGGCGGAACTTGATCTGCTGCAACCGGTTGAGGCATCATCAAAAATTATCATGGAAGATGCTTTGGAGAGCTGGCAGCAGCTCATCCGCGCCGGAAGTACCCAACATGGCATCGAATACGATCGGCTGCTCAAAGAACTTGCAGCCAACGATCAGGTCGTTGTCTGCATTGATGCTGTCCACGGGGCATCTCGTTTATACCTGCAGAGGCTGCTCAACAACCCGCCCGACGAGCGGCTTATCCTGCTTCGTAAAACCGCGGACCCGACCTTTGGCGGTATTGCCCCGGAACCGTCGTCAGCCAACATGCAACCTGCGCTTGCTGCACTGGTTGCGCGCCCGGAACCCCTTAAAATCGGAGCAGTTATTGATCCGGACGGCGACCGCATCCGCTTCACTGACGGCACCATTGAAATTTCCATGAATCAATTCGGTGCGATGGCCTATCATTTCCTCCACGAGGTAAAGGGTAAACGGGGGATGGTTGCCAAAACAGTGGCCTCCAGCAATCTTGCCAATGGGATTGCCGCTCAGCTGGGTGAGAAGGTTTTTGAGCCGAGAGTCGGGTTCAAGGAGTTTAAACCGGTGATCAACAAGGCACTGGTCTATTTCGAAGAGTCCGATGGTATCTCCATAATCGGCCATACACCGGAAAAAGACGCTTTCATCGGTCTTATTCTCGCTATAGATATGATACTTACCCTGAAAAAACCGCTCGGCTCCTACCTTGCTGCAATTGAAGAACAGTTCGGTCACTATTACCCTGATCGTGATGCTGTTGTTGTCTCGTTGCAGGGCGACAGCCTGCTCCAGGCTCTCAATCAGCTCAGCAGGTACAGTCCGGGCAGCAAGGTTACAGTTGGTGAACAAAGCAGAACCATTGCCTCGGTCATTGATATTGACGGCCGCAAGATGATATTTGAAGATGGCTCCTGGATTATGATCCGCCCCTCCGGTACCGAACCAAAAGTTCGTTTTTATGTGGAGGGCCGAACCAGCGACGAGACCGCGTTACTCGTAAAAACTGCAAAATCGATGCTTGCCGAAATCGGCCTCCTGCCCTAATGTAAAGAATTGAATTTGTCTGCGTTGCATGCGACCAGACCATAGCTTTTCATTACCAACCATCTTCGCTGAGAACTACTATGTGGGAATATACAGACAAGGTCCAGGAACATTTCATCAATCCGAAAAACGTTGGTGAAATTGAAAATGCTGACGGTGTGGGCAATGTCGGTTCCATTGCCTGCGGTGATGCCCTTCGACTGACCATCAAGGTTGATGAAAATCAGGTTATCACCGACGCCAAATTCAAAACGTTCGGCTGCGCTTCAGCGATTGCCTCATCCTCCGTACTCACAGAAATGCTGAAGGGGATGAAACTGGAAGATGCCAAGAAGCTGACCAACGACGATATCGCCAAAGCCCTGGGTGGTTTACCAAAAGAGAAAATGCACTGTTCGGTCATGGGACGTGAGGCACTGGAAGCCGCAATTGCCGATTATACCGGCATTACCTTGCCGATGGCCCAGGGAGAAGTCGTCTGTGAATGTTTCGGAGTAACCGACCTGGAGGTCATCCGTGCGATCAAGGAAAACGCACTGACTTCGGTCGAAGAGATCACTAACTTCACCAAGGCCGGAGGTGGATGTGGCAAGTGTGTAGGGAAACTGAAAGAGCTTCTTGCCGAGACCGTGGAGGGCATCAGTGATAAGCCGGCAGACAAAAAACGACGCAAGCGCATGACGACCTTAGAAAAAATAAAAAAGATCGAAGAGGTTATCGAGCGCGAAGTTAAACCGACTTTAAAAAAAGACGGCGGCGACATTGAACTTATTGATGTGGACGGTGACTTTGTCACGGTTTCACTACGGGGGGCCTGCGCAAACTGCTACTCATCACGGACCACCTTAAAAGAGTATATTGAGAAAAAATTACGCGAACAGGTTCTTGAAAGTCTCGTTGTTGAGGAGGATAGGTAATGTCTGCTTCCCCTGATAAAGTTATCTATATGGATAACAATGCAACCACCCGAATAGCACCCGAGGTGGTTGATGCCATGATGCCCTACTTAACCGACTACTATGGCAACCCCTCTTCCATGCACACTTTTGGCGGCCAGGTCGGTCTGGCGATCAAACAGGCCCGCCGGGAAATTGCCGACCTGCTTGGTGCGGCTCCTGAAGAGATTGTGTTCACCAGCTGTGGAACTGAAAGTGACTCCACCGCCATTCTCTCCGCCCTGCAGACGTATCCCGAAAAAAATCATATTGTGACCACCAGGGTTGAGCACCCTGCGGTGAAAACCCTATGCGACAACCTGGAAATTTTCACCGGCCGTAAATACCATATAACCCGACTTCCTGTTGCCAGTGACGGCACCATCGATGTTCGACAGTTCAGAGACAGCCTCACCGACGACACCGCCATTGTCAGCGTCATGTGGGCCAACAATGAAACAGGGGTCCTCTTTCCTGTCGAAGAAATGGCTGATATCGCCAAAGAACGTGATATTCTTTTCCATACTGACGCAGTGCAAGCCGTTGGTAAGATGCCGATCAACCTGAAAGAGACAAACATCAACTTCCTCTCCCTGTCAGGACATAAACTGCATGCTCCCAAAGGGATTGGCGTGTTGTATGTTCGCAAGGGAACGCCTTTCATCCCCTTCATGAACGGTGGTCACCAGGAGTTCGGCAGACGTGGCGGCACTGAAAATGTTGCCTCCATCATTGGGCTTGGTAAAGCCTGCACCCTGGCTGCAGAGAACATGGGGGCAGAAAACACCCGGGTAAAGATGCTTCGTGACAGGCTCGAACAGGGTTTACTCCGCTCAATTCCGAAATCTTTGCTCAACGGCCACCCTGAGGAACGTCTGCCCAACACGACGAACATCAGTTTTGAATATGTCGAGGGAGAGGCCATACTGCTGCATATGAATCAGTATAACATCTGTGCATCCTCCGGATCTGCCTGCACCTCCGGTTCCCTGGAGCCATCGCATGTACTGCGGGCAATGGGTGTACCATTCACGGCCGCCCATGGTTCCATTCGTTTCAGCCTGTCTGTATACAACACTGAGGAAGAGGTCGATTTCGTGCTTGCCACCATGCCTTCAATTATTGCTAAGTTGCGAGAGCTCTCCCCCTTCTGGGAAGATGAATAAGATGCTACCATTTGCAAGAACATCAGACCCGGTATCATATGCTTCGTCGTCCCCATATCATCATAAAATTTCATGCGTACAATAAAGCCAAGCTTCACAATCCTTGATGAGCTTGACCGACAGTCATTGCCGGTTCGTATAGAGTACTGTGGTCGGATCTGCTACAAAAGTGAAGATCGGATAAGCAGCGACTCTGCCATTCCCTTTGTGAGAAAAATGGTGGAAAACGGGCACAACTCCGTCCTGGAAATGGGTGTTGTCACGGTCATCGTCACCTGCCCGACCGATGCCCCCATCAAAGATTTCTTTTTTCTCCAACCCAAATTCCTGCAGGCAGACCGGCTGAGTAACTCCACATTACTCATTACCGGATCTATCCGCGCCTTCCGTGAGATGCTTCAGTTGCACACTGGAGACGCCATTGCACAGGCAATTGCCGGTTTCCTTGCCCGGAAACACCCATATTTTTTTGAAGGGCTCCCCCTTCAGGCACCGGATTCCACCCCTTCCCGTATCCTTGTTGACAAAATGGACGTACAGCAGGTGGAGCAGCTCAGCGCACCTGTGTGTGCAAAACACCGGTATCTGGCGGTTAAGTTCGTTGTTAACCGGGCAGTCACCCATGAACTCGTTCGTCACCGCCCCTGCAGTTTCCTGCAGGAGAGTCAACGGTACTGTCGATATTCGGCTGACAAATTCGGCAACGAGATCACCTTTATCAAACCTGTATTCTTTGAAGAGGGTAGTGAAGAGTTCTCGGTATGGGAGCAGGCTATGCAGGCAATGGAGAAGCAATACTTCCACCTGTTAACAACTTCTTCCCCGCAGGCGGCCCGAACAGTTCTGCCCAATTCCTGCAAAACTGAGATCATTGCCTATGCCAATCTTCTTGAATGGCAGCATATACTCTCCCTGCGCACCTCAGCCGCAGCCGAACCATCAATGCGAGAGGTAATGATGCCCCTGGCAAAGGAATTGGAACGTCGCTATCCAATGATTTTTTAATCATTACTCCTGATAATCTGCCGAGAGTTGTGTGGACTCCCGGCCAGGTATGCGTTGATCAATCAAGGCATGGGCAGACCGATTCCGGTCGGCTGATGCTTCATGGAAACCATACCGTTCTTTTTTGACCAGCATCCGTGTTTATTGTACAATACTTGAAAATAACTTTTATCGACCCTTAGAATAACACCACGGCAACAATGGCATCTAAACCAGAACAACAAACTACCGGCACCCAGAGAGGGTCGATGAAAAAGACCGTCAAAGACCAGTCCGGCGCGGGAAAACTGAAAATCGGTGAGTTGCTGAGCAAGGCCGGTTACATCACCTCAACCCAGTTTGAAGAAGCCAAGGTTACCCAGAAAAAAACCAAAAAGCGGTTAAGCCGCATCCTGCTTGAAAGCGGCGTCATTGAGCAGGATACCATTGCCAACTTCTTGAGCCGGATGCATAACTACACGTTGGTTGTGCTGGAAAAGGAGGTACCAAGCAAAGAAGTTCTACAGCTGATTCCGTATGAAACCGCCAAACAGTTCATGGCTTTTCCTTTACGGATCTCCGGCGACACCCTGCAGGTAACCATGGTGGAGCCCACAGATACCGTTGAAGTGGAGCAGCTCCAGGATATCGTCCAGAAAAATCTCTCCATCTGTGTTTCCACTGCCAAGGACATCATAGATGCCTATAAAAAACACTACCGCATCAACGAAGAAGAGTATCAGTCATTCTTCAAATTTGAAGGAGAAGTCGAAGAAGAATCCGTTACTGAAATTGACGATTTCGGTGCCCTGGTGGCCGATGCTGCCGATGATTTTGAAATCGAAAGTGACGGCCAGGAAGAAGGAGCGTACGAGCAGTTCTCGGCCTCAGATGCTCCGATCATAAAACTGGTCAACGGCATTCTGGTCAAAGCTGTTCAGGAAGGGGTAAGTGACATCCACATCGAACCATTTGAAAAGATAATGCAGGTTCGTTATCGTAAAGATGGCTCATTGTTTAAATCGATGAACCTGCCGTTGACCATCAAAAATGCCATGGCAGCCCGCATGAAAATTCTGGCCGGGCTTAATATCACCGAACGTCGTGTTCCTCAGGACGGCCGCATCAAAATCAGACTGGGCCGAAACCGGGCTGTGGATTTCCGAGTCTCCACCCTTCCGCTGCTCCACGGTGAAGGTATTGTCCTTCGTATTCTTGACAAAAACTCACTCAATGTCGACCTCACCAAACTCGGGTTCACCAAGGACACCTTTGCTGCTCTCAGACGCTGTCTCAACCGGCCACAGGGGCTGTTGCTGGTCACCGGCCCCACCGGATCCGGAAAAACTGTGACCTTATATTCCGCACTCAACTCGCTGAACACCGAAGATATCAAGATCCTGACGGCTGAAGATCCGGTTGAATTCAACTTCAAGGGTATTAACCAGGTCAACGTCAACCCTGAAGTCGGTATGACCTTTGCCGCAGCGCTTAAGGCTTTTCTTCGCCAGGACCCGGACATTATCATGGTCGGCGAGATCCGGGATATAGAGACCGCTGAAATTGCGATGAAGGCCGCCATGACCGGGCACCTGGTCTTCTCCACACTGCATACGAACGATTCTCCGGCCACTGTCAGTCGTATGGTGGACATCGGCATCCCTTCTTATATCCTCGCCTCCTCGCTGACAATGGTCCTCTCCCAGCGTTTGGGCAGGCGCCTGTGTCAGCAGTGCAAAACACCGGCAGAGTACGACCAGCGGACACTCCTTAATGCGGGTTTTAAAGAGAGTGAGCTCGATGAGCTTAAACTGTACAAAGCCAAAGGTTGCCCGGAATGCAATGGTATGGGGTATCGGGGTCGGGTCGGTTTCTTTGAGCTGATGGAAGTTACCGAGGCTGTGGCTGAGGCTATTCAAGCGGAAGTGTCTGAAGAGCAGTTGCGGAAAGTAGCTATCCAGGAAGGTATGTTTACTCTGCGCGAGGCCGCCTTACAGAAGGCCCGTGAAGGAATCACCAGTTTTGAAGAGGTACTCAGACGCACGGTTGCCCATGAGGACAGCCTCCCTGCTTATCTTGTCAATCCTGATGTCGAAGAATATGAGGATGGTGATATTATTATCCAGGAAGGCAACAAGGATAAAGATTTTTTCAAGTTGATCCGCGGTAAAGTAGCTGTCCTTCGGTCCGGAAAGAAGATAGCGGAGATCACTGAACCCGGAGAGTACTTCGGGGAGATGGCCGCCATTTTAGAGGAACCGCGTTCAGCATCCATCATATCTGTCGGCCGCTGCACCATCAAACGATATCCGGGAGACAAACTCTCGGAACTCATTGAAAAATACCCGGACGTCTCAAGGCATCTCTTTCGTACACTGGTCGGGCGTCTGCACAAAACCGACCGCATCGTGGTCCAATTGGCCAGTGCCACTAAAGTTCGTCCCCCACAGGTAATACGTCAGGCATGAACAAAATTTCCGTCTACATCATTGCCTTTAACGAAGCTGACAAAATCCGGGATGCCATCAACTCTGTTCTCTGGGCAGATGAGATCATTGTTGCTGATTCGAACAGCCAGGATAACACCGCTGCACTGGCTGAAGAACTGGGCGCCAAAGTAGTGCAGATCCCGTTCAAGAGTTTTGGCGACCTCAGAAACCGGGCCATGGCAGCCTGTACACACGATTGGATATTTTCTCTGGACGCAGATGAACGGTGTACTCCGGAAGCAAGAGATGAGATTTTAGCCTGTCTCAGCAATCCGCAGGCCGATGCCTACTATGTTCCCCGTAAAAACTATTTCATGGGACGCTGGATTCGCTATTCCGGTTTTTACCCCGACTATCGGCAGCCCCAGCTGTTTAAAAAAGGAACTCTTGTTTTCAGAGAGGACGATCCGGTCCATGAGGAGTTCACCATCAACACACAAAGACCTGTGGGCTACTTCCGCCATGCCATCTGGCAGATGCCTTTTAAACGTCTTGATGAGTTAATGCATAAGGCCAACAAGTACTCGACATTAGGGGCTGACAAACTTGTTCTAAACAACCGGCGTCCCTGCTCAGTCTGGACAGCCCTGACACATGGACTCTGGTCATTTTTTCACACCTACTTCCTCAAACGTGGGATCCTCGACGGATGGCCGGGGTTTATCATTGCTCTGTATAATTTTGAGAGCACCT
Source organism: Desulfobulbus oligotrophicus (assembly GCF_016446285.1). NCBI lineage: Bacteria > Pseudomonadati > Thermodesulfobacteriota > Desulfobulbia > Desulfobulbales > Desulfobulbaceae > Desulfobulbus > Desulfobulbus oligotrophicus. The sequence continues at coordinate 1,165,420 of NZ_CP054140.1, read as the reverse complement.
TTTATAAGTATGCAAAATTCTACGAGCTGCACATCAAAGCAACGCCTCCTGCCTCCCCACCGCTTAAGCGGGTCTCGTAAGCCCCTCTGATTCAATAAAATTCATAACCTGCGCAAACACGCTATCAGTTGTAATCTCCTCCATACAACGCTGGTGATCGCATGAACGCTTGCGACAGCAGAGACAGTCCAGGTGTTCGGCCCGCATCACCACATGCCGGACACCATAAGGACCAACCCTTTCCGGATGGGTAGGGCCGAACAGAGCGACCACCGGTGTACCCACCATGGCGGCAACATGCATAGGGCCTGTATCCAGTCCCACATACACATCAGCACGTTTCATAAGGGCTATTGACTCCGGGAGACTCAACCGGCCGGCCGCTATCACAGCCTTTTTTCCAGACATACTCTCGACAATTTCCGTCAGATATGCAAGATCAGCTCTACTGCCACCCAAAACAGGTCTGACTCCAGCGGCAAGGAGCCTGTCACAGAGTTCACTCCACCGTGAAACGAACCAGAACTTTGACTGCCAGCGGGCAGTAGCATTCACATAGACGATGCGGTCATGCGGCAGAATCCCCTCTTCTTTTAAAAAAGAAGCAACCTTTGCCTGGTCATCCGGGTCTGTACACAGATAAAAGTCCTCGGCTGCAACCGCACAGCCAAGTTGTTCACAAAAAAGTAAATTCTTATCAACAGCGTGCTGATATCCGGCAGCGTTATTGACCAGCCGGTGTTGAAACCAGGTATTTCCCTCCTTTGCGTCCTTAAAACCGATGCGAAGACCTCCGGGATTGACCAGACCAAGCAACCCGCTGCGAAATGAGGCATGAAGATCAAGAATAAGGTCATATGGCGATGCCTTAAACTGTTGCCGCAACCGCTGCAACGTGCTCACAGTAGCTGCAAAAGCTCGCCAATAGGCAGTGTTACCTGCACCAGGATCACTGGTTGATGGAATATGGATGGGGTGAACAACATCCACGGCATCGTCTCTTTCCAGCAAGGCAGCAAACCCCTGTTCAACGATCCACCCGATACACACCAAAGGATACTGTCGGCGAACAGCATGCACCAGAGGTAATGTATGGATGATATCCCCTAAGGAACTTTGCTTGATGATCAGTATCCGCTTTCCATCGAGTTCCATAGCAGGATCGTTCTCCAGTCAGGGTAAAAGGACGGGTATTTTTTGAAATCGACAGCAATCATCCGCTCGCCTATAAAATACGGCTTCAGAATCAACAATGCCATACAGACCATCCTGTCTTTGCAGGAAAAATACTTGCAGAAAATAAAGTGATGATCAACAGGCAATCCGCTGGGATTTTCTGATTAATACTGCTGAGACACACAGTAAATCACACAGTACTGCACGTTAAGGATCTACAGACCGGACAGGGAAAAGATAACTGCAGAGACAGGCTGCAAAACAGATCTTTCACCGGTCTTTTGATGTCATTTGAAAATAAAAAGAGAGCCGGGTCCCAGCAGGGCATATACAACAATCATGCTCTTTCATCTCCGGCCTGACGGAGCCCGACTCTCTTTCTGGGATCGGATACAGTACTGTTCCCTCCCACTGATCACTTCTCAATTAAACAACACCATAGGCCAGCATAGCCTTCGCCACCTTGGTGAACCCGGCTATATTCGCTCCCATCACATAGTCACCTGTCCGACCATACGCTTCAGCAGCATCAAGACAGGATCTATGAATACTTTTCATAATCAGCAGCAGACGGTTATCCACCTCCTCACGACTCCAGGAAAGCTTCAAGCTGTTTTGGCTCATCTCCAGGCCGGAGGTGGACACACCACCGGCATTGGCCGCCTTGCTTGGGCCGTACAGCAGATTGTTTTCCCGATAGATGCGGACTGCATCAGGAGTAGACGGCATATTTGCGCCTTCGGTGACACAGAAGCAACCGTTCTGCACCAGGGCCCGGGCATGCTCGCCGTTAATTTCGTTCTGGGTTGCACACGGCATAGCAACATCCACCTTAATGCCCTGATCCCGAATCACATCCCAGACGTTTTTGCCCTCTATACAGGTAACATTGTTACTGTATGTGCTCGCGTACTCACTTACCCGACCACGGCGAACGTTCTTCAACTCCTGCAGATACAGTAACCTGTCAGCATCTATGCCCTGCTCATCAATAACCGTTGCGCTCGAGTCACAAATTGAGATAACCCGGCCCCCCATTTGATTGATCTTTTCAATGGCATACTGGGCAACGTTACCGGCACCGCTCACGGCAAACACCTTGCCTTTGAGATCAAGCCCGCGGGTGGCCAGCATTTCAGCAGCAAAGTAAACAGCACCGTAGCCGGTGGATTCCGGTCGTATCAAACTGCCGCCGTACTCCAACCCCTTGCCTGTAAAAACCCCGGTGTGGTCATTGCGAATCTTCTTGTAATAACCAAACATATAACCGACCTCACGGCTGCCGACACCGATATCTCCGGCCGGCACATCCGTCTCCGGTCCTATATGCCGAAACATCTCTGCCATAAATGACTGGCAAAAACGCATGATCTCACTGTCCGATCTTCCCTTGGGATCAAAGTCCGAACCACCTTTTCCACCCCCCATGGGGAGTGTTGTCAGAGCATTTTTAAAAATCTGCTCAAAACCAAGAAACTTGATGATGGAAAGATTGACCGACGGATGAAATCGAATGCCCCCTTTAAACGGCCCGATAGCGTTATTAAACTGGACGCGAAAGCCACGGTTGACAAAGATCTGCCCCTTATCATCCATCCAGGGGACACGGAACATAATCGTGCGTTCCGGTTCGACAATTCTTTCATAGATATTGGCTTTAACAAACTCCGGATGCCGTTCAGCAGTTGGTTCCAGGGTTTCCAAAACCTCGGTCACAGCCTGATGAAATTCCGGTTCACCTGGATCCACTCGTTTAACCTTGTCGATAACATCTGTAATAATTGACATGTATCCGCCTCCTTGTTGCGAATTAACGGGTTCTGCGCCGGGTATCCCGGTCTTCCTTTTCCAGGGAATTATCACGGCCTTCTTTATAATAAGATGACGGACCTTTCACAACTGCACCATGTCTATTTTTGACGAAAAAGCAGTACCCGTCACTTCCATTGACCTGAACACCACGACCATCAATATGATTAAAAACCTTCAACACACCAGGAATTCATCGATTCAGTGAGACGCAAAAAAATCCACTTTAATAACCCCTCGACAAAAAACAACATAATCAAAGAAAGAACTCTGAAATCAGCACATTGTTAAGAAAAATGTGGTGAAGAGACAGACGGTCTCTCTGTATGGGAACAACTGTTGCCAAGGTTGATGGACCCAGCCTTTACTCGATGTCTGTATAGTGCGACAGCGTAAAAATATCTTCTGCCATAAAGACGGAAAAGATGCTCTTCTGAGAGCATACTCGACTTTGATTGCCCGGGCAGGCTGCAGCACTGACAAAGGGGGAATAATGTTTATAGATAAGCCGGAGACCGCTTTCATGGCAGCGCATGGATGTATTACCCTTTCTGGACAAATGACGATAAAATTCTTGACGTTAATTGACGAAAATAATGTAATATTAGGTGAACAGACTCTGTCGTTTTGACGATCATTTCTCAAAGAGATACCCTATGCCGCTGACTATTTATATCACAAAAGATTTTGATCAGATGAGCCAGGTTGCCGCTCAAGTTGCTGAGCTCAAAATCAGACATATGCAGACAAATGCAAAAACCATAAACCTGGGGTTAGCCACCGGCAATTCACCCACCGGCTTGTACAAGCACCTGGCAAAAGCTTTCAACAGCAAACGCCTTGATGCCGAGCGGGTACGAAGTTTTAATCTGGATGAGTACGTTGGTTTACCCGGTGAAAACGCCCAGCAAAGAGCTTTGCACAGTAAGTCCTACAGTTATTTTATGATCTCAGAGCTGTTTGGACTGCTGCAGCAGAAATTTATTGAGACCTATGTGCCCTACGGTTCGTTAATCGAACAGGCCCAACTGGAAAAAGAACTCATAGCTCATCCGGAATACTATACAATGCGCGGTAACAGCCGTGGACAGGCCATTGAAATCAATACCGATGCAGCAGGGTTGTTGCGTGAGATCAAACAGAACGTCTTAGATGCCTATGTCCGTACAATAGAAGAGGCCGGAGGAATAGATCTGCAAGTTATCGGAGTGGGCGGACTTGGCCATGTGGCTTTTCATGAAAGCGGCATCCCCTTTGACAGCTCTCCGGTCATACTGGTTAAACTCGATGACGATACCATCAAAAATGCCGTGACCGATGGAAGCTTTGCCTCTGAGTCAGCCAGCCCTCATTATGCCATTTCAATGAGCACTGAGTTTGTCTTTAAAGCTAAGACAGTTCTCCTCCTGGCCAATGGCCCTCGAAAAACCTCACCAATAGCCAGGTCGCTACTCGACAGCGTTACCTGTGACGTTCCGTTAAGCTACAGCCAGCAGTACGCTGCCGCCGGCGGAGAAATGATCTACGTTCTTGACGAACCTGCAGCCCTTGAGGTGTTGATGGCCCGGGACGCTCTCCTGGACAAAGGACACACACTTGTGGATCTGCGAGATAAATCCTATGCAAAAGTTGAACAGATCATGTTTTCCAGAAATCCTCAGACTTGTATTTTAGGATAAACCCTGTACACCTCTCCACCTTGATTTCACCAAAGCGTCGTGTTTTCTTCAGATGAATTCTCAGAAGGAAGTCTACGGCCTCCACATACCAACGACCCCATGGCTGTCCATTCAGGGGCTGCCCATGGGGTATTCGATGGCTTTTTTCATCCCCTGCACCAACTTGATCAGCAGGAAGACGGCAATCTCTTTTTAGCCCGTCCTTAAAGGCTCACCAGACGAATGCAGTACCGACGTACCAGGGGTGAATGAATCCCACTGGCCAGCCTGTTCCACAACACTATCAGCTGACAGTGCGTGCAGCTCACGGCAATGACAAGGGTTATGCTGGGCACAAAATCCTGAGAAAAACTGTGATCACGGGCTGGATTTTGGCACGCGACCGCGTTATGCTGGTGCAGATACAGGCCAGCATCTTGTACACAACCGTCCTTCATGTGTTCCACTCAGGCAAAGGAGGCTCCATGTACATCATTCATCCCATTGTCATGGGAACCAAAATTGTTGATAAAGGCATGATGACCTATCAGCATGACTACGGTAAACCCTGCACCATTCCTCTCTACAGTTGGTATATTGCCGGCGGTGATGCGAATATTCTGGTGGATACCGGAGAAATGCATCCGGTTGTTTCTGAAGCGCGGGAACAGGCCATCGGCGGCAGGATCTACACCTTTGAGGATGGACTGGCCAAGTTTGGGCTCACTCCGGAAGATATAGACATCGTCCTGCACACCCATCTGCACAACGACCACTGTGAAAACGACTACAAATGCATTCATGCCAAAATATATGTTCACAAGAAAGAACTGGAGCGCATCCATGATCCCCATCCTTTGGATTTTCGCTATCTGGTCGATTATATTGAGGAGGTGGAGGAGAATGGCCAGATTATCGCCCTGTCTGAAGATACGGAAATCCAGCCCGGCATCACTATGATCCATACACCGGCGCATACAGAAGGCGGCATGTCCATCCGTGTGGAAACGAGCCAAGGAAGCGTGTTGATCTGCGGGTTCTGCACCATTCTTGAAAATCTCTACCCGCCCAAGGCTGTGACGGCCATGGAAATGGAGGTCATTCCCCCGGGCACCCATGTCAACAGTTATGAGGCCTATGCAACCCTGGTGCGGGCCAAAACCCTGGCTGACCATATCCTGCCTTTGCATGAACCACGCTGGGCAGCCATGGAAAGCGTGCCTGCATAATGCTGGTTATTCGATGCGCGGATTGTCGGCGTAAACTTTGGCGCTACCGCAAAATCGGTCCCGGAGAGGTGTTACGGTGTCATCGTGATCGCATAGAAAAGATCTGGCACCTGGATGAGCGCACGGGAAAGGTCTGGTGTCAATGCGGCAACACCATAGGCATTGACAAGGGGACCTTTATCAAAATGAACAAGAACGCCTTCACCTATTCAGGGACCAAGATCAACAGGTAACAACTAAAACATCCCTGACATCATGGCAGGATTTCCTGGTCTTGCCTGTACTGCAAAATGGGCAAAACAACCGACCTGCCCGCTGCCTTCCTGACCAATGAAACTCTGCTTTCCCATCAGGATGCAAGGGCATCAATCCTGGCTGTGGCTCCTGCCTGACTATCCCGGAACACGACAACTGAAAAAACCTCCACAAGAAGAAACAGGCCGCCCTTAAAATGCTGTCCAGCTTTACTTGACAAAAAATTATTTCCAAGCAAGATAGAAGGACTCAACACCATGGACAACTTCATGAACAACGATTTCACTGATACGACAAAGTTTTTTTGCCACCGCCTGCCTGATGCAAGGTCAGGGAAGTGTCCTCTGTTGCCTATCTTTTTTGTGACCGGTTTTACCTGACGTAGAAATAGTGCTGTGGGGCAGGTTGTCTCACTTGTTTCTACGGAAAGGGCCTTCTCCTGTATCAAATAAGCCTCAAATTCTCCGTGGAGACACGGCAGACATCCACAGCAAGATCTCGCCATGACCAGCGAGATTTTTTGTTTTAAGGCTGTTTTCTTGTCTCAACCCCAAACCAAGGAGAAAAAAATGAACCGTCTTCACATCCTGAGCCTGAGCCTGCTCTTCTGCTGCCTGACCATGGGCACAGCCCCGGCAACCACTTTAAAAGATTTCCAGGGCCAAAAAGGAACTGTCAATATTGCCGGCGGCACAGCACATATTCCGGTCATGAAGGCTGCGGCACGCAGCATCATGAGTGCTGAGCCCGACATACGCATTACCGTCACTGGTGGCGGCTCTGGAGTCGGTGTCCAGCAAGTGGGTGAAGGCCTGGTGGACATCGGTAACACCGGGCGCGCCTTAAAGGAGTCGGAAATTGAAAAATACGGTCTGCAGAGCTTTCCCTTTGCCATTGACGGGGTAGCCGTGGCCATCCACCCTGCAAACCCCGTTAGTGGTCTGACCCAGGAACAACTCATCAAAATCTTTACCGGTGAAATCACCCGCTGGCAGGACCTGGGCGGACCTGATGCACCCATTACCCTGTATGTCCGTGAAGACGGCAGCGGCACCCGGGAAACCTTTGAAGAACGCGGCCTGAATAAAGCCGTCCCCAGCACCAACAGTAATGTCTCCAACTCCAATGGCGCCATGAAGACCATGATTGCCCAGGATAAAAACGCCATCGGTTACGTGGGTATTGGTCACCTGGACTCCAGTATCAAGGCCCTGCCTGTTGACGGTATGCAGCCGACCCAGGAAAATGCCCAGAACGGCAGTTATATCATTACCCGTCTTTTATACATGAACACCAAGGGTGAGCCTCAAGGTCTGGTGCGCCTGTTTATTGACTATATCTACTCTAAAGACGGCCAGGGCTTTATTGCTGCTGCAGGGTATATTCCCAAGAGCAAAGACTGACCATGACCAGCTCCCAAAAGACCGAGAGCTTTTTCTGGGCCAAAACCTATGTCCATCTTGCCGCCGGCCTGGTTATCAGCAGCATTTTCCTGCTCTTGGTCATGATTTTTATCTTTGCCGGCCCTGCTCTTTTCGATCAGGGCCATCGGAGTATTTTCACCTGGCAGTGGAATCCCTACCAGGGACAATTCGGCATTCTGCCCATGCTCATGGGTTCAATGATTCTGTCCGTCAGTGCTCTTCTCTTGGCACTGCCCCTGGCCATCTCTTTATGTTCTCTGCTGCTCACTGCCCCAAGGCGACTGAGCGCAAGGCTGATCCACATGGTTATCCGTTTCATGACCGCCATCCCCACCGTGGTTTATGCCTTTGCGGGTGTATTACTTTTAACGCCCCTGGTACGTTTTAGCTTTGGAGGCAGCGGCTTAAGCTGGCTGACCGCCACTTTCGTGCTGGTATTATTGATTCTACCGACCATGGTTTTGGTCCTGAACTCCGGTCTTAAACCCAAACTGGACGATCTGTGTCCCCAGGGCCTGGCCATGGGCCTGGACAGGTTGGATCTGCTCTGGTTCTTTGTCTTTCCGCATACAAAAAAGACCTTCCTGGCCGCAGGGCTGCTGGGTTTTGGCCGGGCTGTGGGTGACACCTTGATTCCTCTGATGCTTGCCGGTAACGCGCCTCAGGTACCCATGGACCTTGGCCAGAGTTTACGCACCTTAAGTGCGCACATGGCCCTGGTCACAGCCAATGAGGTGGGCGGGGCAGCCTATTCCTCTTTATTTATGGCTGGTGCGCTTCTTTTAGGCATCAGTGCCCTGGTCAGCCTTATCTCCAGGGCACTGGTTACAAGTTAATCTTAAAATACGAAAGAAGATGCTGATTAAATCCTGGCCTGAACCCTGTGATTCCACTCACGCGGGTCACAAAAATGACAACAACCTTATAGAGTCATCCTCGTATGTTGGGTTTTAGGGTACGAGTAGGCACATTTACTCTGATCAGCATTTCTCTAAATTTTCATCGATGAAACGACCTCTTATCTTTCATGTTTTTCGCTCAAGCATGGGCCTGTCAGCAGCTCTGGTACTGGGATGTGTTGGTACGTTATTTTTTTTCCTCCTCTTGAAGGGCCTGCCCACCTGGGGAACAGAACTATTCTTTGGTGACACAGCGCCCATGGACGCCATAATGGGGAAAGCACCGGTATGGGAAGGGATCTGGCCGGCTTTCATGGGCACCCTCTGCCTCATGACCGTCACCATGGGTCTGGTGCTTTTACCCGGTATTGGTTGTGGAATTTTTCTGGCTGAATATGCCACTCCCCTGTGGAAAAAACGAGTAAACACCGCCATTGATCTTCTGGCTGGAGCGCCATCCATTGTCATGGGACTCTTTGGCTTTACCCTTATTTTATTTCTGCGGCGGGCCTTCTTCCCTGAGGCCAACACCTGCCTGTTCCTGGCTGCAGGCTGTTTGAGTCTTCTGGTCACCCCGGTTTTGGTGGTCAATACCAGAGAAGCCCTGGAAGCTGTACCCTCCTCCATAAAATTAGCCGCCACCAGCCTTGGCCTGTCCAAAAATCAAATCATTTTCTGTCTTGCTGTACCCATGGCAGTGCGGGGCATTGTCAGTGGGTCTATTCTGGCCATGGGGCGTTGTGCTGAAGACACCGCTGTGATCATGCTCACAGGAGCTGTGGCCAATGCCGGGCTGCCCTCCAGTTTGTGGGCCAAGTTCGAAGCCCTGCCCTTTACCATCTACTACACCATGGCCCATTATCAGAGTCAGGAAGAACTCAACCTGGCCTTTGGTGCTGCCCTGCTCTTACTTTTCCTGGCCACAGCCATGGTCGCCCTGGCCAAGCTACTGGAAGTGGGGCATAAACTTTTCTGGCAAGGAGAAAGACCATCAGTACTGCAATAAGTATGGATAAGGTATCGGTCTATTTTTTTGGACACCAGGTTCTTCAGGAAATTACCGCTGCTTTTCAACGTCACAACATCAGCGTGCTCATTGGGAGGTCCGGGTCCGGCAAAACCACTTTGCTGCGCACCATCAACAGACTCAATGAAGAGTTTGCAGGCTGTGTCACCAGGGGACAGATTTTTCTCAATACAGGGCAGGAACACCTTGCTGTGTATCCCCAGGATGACAGGAAAAACACAGGCATCCCCCAACCTGCACCACTCAAACTGACCAGCCTGCGCCAGCGCGTGGGCATGCTCTTCCAAACGCCCAATATCTTTCCTGTCAGTGTGTACAAAAACATAGCCCTGCCTTTAACTCTGGTGAGTCAAGCTGCCAAAACAGAGATTCAGGAGCGGGTCTATCAGGCCTTGCAGCTCGTGGGCCTGTGGGCAGAAGTCCGCGACGGCCTGCATAAACCGGCCCAGCGACTTTCCGGCGGCCAGCAGCAACGCCTGTGTCTGGCCCGGGCCCTGGCCTTGCGCCCGGACATTCTTTTACTTGATGAACCCACAGCTTCTCTGGATGTGCACGCCAGTCGCTACATTGAGGATTTACTGACCACTTTGGCGGAGCAGTATACCATTGTCATGGTTTCCCACAGTCTGACTCAGGCGCGCCGCGTCGGACACACGATCATGATCTGTTCTCAGGGGAGAATCACCCATCACCTGGATAGAGATGAGCAGCTTTCAACTGCAGAGCTGGAAGTCCTGGTCTAGCTCCGCAACAAAAAGAACCATCACAACCCGGAGACACCTGCCAGGGCAAATAAATCCACCTCCAGTCAGGAGCTTAAGGAGAAAGTCATTCTTTTCTGGAGCTTTTTTCTTTTGAAAAAGCGTTACAAACAGATATGCAAAGAACAGAGGAGAACAGCAACTATCTGTAATGAGACCTGGTTGAGCCAGGAAAACGGGGAGCAGACTGTGAAACATCGGATAATTTGACCTCGAAAAATTTCCACATGCAAAGTCCAAAGTCGGTGTGGACCTGTCGGTGATAACAGGATAAAGATAGGGCTGGTTTTGAAGCAAATGGATGTCTGACACGACTCAGCCGACAGACAGATACGAAAGTTACCGGGACGATACCCTGACTTGCCACCTGTTGGAAGTTCCGGTGGAAGCGAAAAAAAATGGCAGCAAAGATCCTATGACAGCAATAAAGGTATGTCTGCTATGGCTGGTATGGTGCGCGGTACACAGCCTGCTGATAACCGTGCGGGCTCAACAGTGGATTGCTGAAAAAGGCGGCATGTGGCAGGGTTTTTATCGCCTGGGCTATGTCTGCTTTGCCACCGTCAGCCTGCTCCTTCTGTTCGGGTGCACAGCCTCACTGCCCCAGCATCGCATACCGCTTCCGCCATGGGGAACAGGTGTGCAGGTGGTGCTGCTCGTCTATGCGGGTATGCTGTTCATCAGTGGGGCCAAGGCCTATGACCTGCAGACCTTTCTGGGTCTTCGTCAATGGTACGACGCACGAGCCGGCCGAACAGGTCAGCCGCCGTCCTTTTTAAAAACCGGCGTGCTACAGCATGTCCGGCACCCCTGGTACAGCGGTGCCATGGCCCTGTTATGGGGTGTTCCCGGCCTGACCGACCTGGGCCTGCTGATTCGCGTCATCCTGACAGGCTATGTGCTGATCGGTACTTTTCTTGAAGAACGCAAGTTACACCTCAAGCATGGAGCAGCGTATCAAGCATACTGCAAAGAGGTGCCCATGCTCATTCCGTGGCGTATCTTCCAGAAAAAATAAGTTGACTCAGCTGATCAGAAGGTGGTGATCATTCCGAAGGTCAGGGCGTGCGCCCCGCCGTCGGTGAACCTGCCGGAGATGTCGGAAAGATTGCCGTCGGTAACCGCATCAATGGATCTTGCCCTGGTCCGATAATACATATACGATACCCCATATTCGAACCGGGGTGAGGGACGGAAACGGATACCAGCGGAATAGACCAGTGCATCGGCATCCGGCAGTTCAAAACCCAGGGTGGCGGAAGGGACAGGCGTGCGCTCGTAAGAGACTCCAAGCGTGGTTGTCCACCGCTCATTCCATGCATAAGTCAACCCCAGACGATAGGCGTCTGCATCATCCCAGTCTTTCTGCAGAACACCATCAAAAACAGCATAGGGTGTACCTGTCACAGCCGGGTGAAACAAAAAATAAAGGTCATCAAACGAGGACCAGAATGTTCTCTCCCACCCGACCTCCACGGTCAGGCTGTCCCAGGTATAGGCTGTGGCAAGGCTGAAGACTGCCGGCAGGTTGATTGCCACATCGCCCCTTCCTGAGTACGGCGCAACCATACCGGCAGAGGTTGTCATCTCCGTCGCTCCGTCCAGATTCAATGCTATCCTGGATCGGTATGTTGCCGCCATGGTCCATTCACTGACCGGACGGACGGACAGGGCAAGGTTGTATCCCAAGGCTGTATCTGTTCCCTTTGAAGATCGCTCCATACCAAAGGGAAGCCCTCCTCCTGCAACCTCATTTTTAACCTGCCCCCGTCCATGCACAAACCGCACCCCACCGCCAACACTCAACCAGTCGGTGAGGGCAACGGCAAAGGTCGGGTTTGCCTCAACAGTGAGCAGAGAAAACTCTTTGGCAAATGTCTGGGGGTACATCTGGTCCCACTGTTTGGACAACCCATAGGGATATGTCAGTGAAAAACCGAAACGCAGTCTGTCAAATGTTTCCGTTACAACATGCACAAGGGGCAGGTAGAACAACTCGCCATCAGAAGTACCGTTCAACGTGCTAAAGCGAGTGTCTGTGTAGGTGATCTTCGGTAAGTGCAAGAGGGTCAGGGAGGTCTCCAGCTGCCACTGATCCGGGATAAAACTCATGTTGGCCGGGTTATAGTAGCTTGCATCAGCACCGCGTGTTGATGCCACCTGAGCTCCGGATATTCCCACGGCACCAAGAGATTGGTTGGCTATACGAAAACCGGAGGCATGGGCGGTTTCCAGCAGCAGGACGGCAAGGGCCATGGAAAAGAGCAAAAATCTGCGCAACTGCATGTGAACCGAACTGGTAAAAAACAACATACTGCTAGCATCTCCCGGTTGCTTCAAAGAATACCGCTGCCATTACAGATCAGCACTCTGGGCGGACTCACGGGCCGCACGACTGAGGAAAAGATGGTTCACAAAACCTGCTGATAACAGGCCACCTTCTGCACATTGCGCAAACATGCAACCGATTACACATCTGCAAGACACTCACAGCAAACAACTCAGGCTCCGCCCAGGTACGCCTTGCGAACCTGAGGATTTGACAGCAGATCCTGCGCCTCACCGTGCAGGATAATCCGGCCGACCTCAAGGACATAACCGCGATGGGCGAGATGCAGGGCTGCCTTGGCATTCTGTTCCACCAGCACGACGGTGACACCGGCAGCATTGATTGTCCTGATGGTGTCAAAAATAGCCCGCACGAGAAGCGGTGCCAGTCCAAGACTTGGCTCATCCAGCAGCAGCAGCTTGGGATTACTCATCAAGGCTCGGCCGATGGCCAGCATCTGCTGCTCCCCTCCACTGAGGGTCCCTGCCAGTTGCTTCTGTCTTTCAGCAAGCCGCGGGAAGAGATCGTAGATCCACTCCCGGGTCTGCGCTATTTTCTCCTTGTCGCGAGTAATAAACGCTCCAAGATTGATGTTCTCCTCAACCGTCAGGGTCCCGAACACACGCCGTCCTTCGGGTGCCTGACTGATACCTGCATGCACGATCTGGTGTGCAGGAAGCTCGTGTAAAGCACGCCCATCAAAAATAATCTCACCGCCGGATGGCCTCACAAGGCCGCTGATACTGAGCAGAGTGGTGGATTTACCGGCACCGTTGGCGCCCAAAAGAGTGACGATTTCACCGGCAGCAACATGCAGGCTTATTTGATGCAGAACCTCTACGTTGCCATACCGGACGTGCAGATCGCGTATATCAAGCAGCATCAGTCTTTACTGTCATCGTTATCAGTGCCCAGATACGCAGCAATGACCCGTGGGTCACGCTGGATCTCTTCGGGTGTACCTTCAGCAATCTTGCTTCCATACTCAATGACAACCAGTCGATCACAGGCCTTCATCACCAGTTTCATATCATGCTCAATAAGAAGAATTGTCAGGCCCCGGGCACGCAGACGGACAATCAGCGCGATGAGCTGCTGCGTCTCCTGTTCGTTCATCCCGCCGGCCGGCTCATCAAGGATGAGCAACTTCGGTGAAGTGGCCAGGGCCCGTGCAATCTCCAGAAGACGCTGGTTCCCGTAGGACAGGTTTTTTGCCAGCTGCTGCCCGCTCTCCTGCAGGCCGACAAATGCCAGTTCGGCCAGGGCTCTGTTCAACTGCTCTCTCTCTTCCCGCCGCTGGCCCGGAGTATGCAACAGAGAACCGAAAATACCGGTACGCATCCGGCAGTGGCAGCCTGCAAGGACGTTCTCAATAACCGACATATTCTGGAACAGCCGAATGGTCTGAAAAGTACGGGCAATGCCCAACTGGACAATACGATGCGGTGCCAGACCGTTAAGAAATCTCTCCTCCAGGATAACCGATCCCTCATCCGGTCGATAGTTCCCGGTGATGAGGTTAAAAACCGTGGTCTTACCAGCGCCGTTCGGCCCGATCAGGCCAACGACCTGTCCCTCGGCAACGGTGAACGACACGTTGTTCACCGCCGTCAGACCACCAAAACGCCTGGTGATGCGATCAAGGACAAGCAGATTCACGGATTTTCCCCCACCCTGTCCAGACGGTACACCCGTGGTTGAGGCGGCAGGATACCCTGGGTGCGATAGATCATCATGAACATCATCGCGAGTCCGTAAAACAGCATACGGGCCGTGGAGAGATCCCGGAACACCTCAGGCAGACCGATCACCAGAAAAGCGCCGAGAATCACACCGGCGATATTCCCCGCACCACCGAGAATGACGATCATGAACAGAAGAACCGACTCCCAGAAGCTGAACGATTCAGGGGAGATAATTGTCATCTTCGAGGCAAAGATCGTTCCGGCCATACCGGCCCAGCCGGCGCCCAGGGCAAAGGCCGCCAACTTATAGGCAGCAGTGTTGATACCGCTGCCCTCAGCGGCAACATCATCTTCACGAAGATAGTTCAGGGCCCGGCCAAAACGAGAATTTTCCAGCAGAGTGAAAAGAACAACAGTTATTCCGACAAACAGCCAGATGAAATAGTAGAAATGCTGAGGCTGCCTGAGCTTGAAGCCGAACAGCTCCGGTCTGCTGATACCGAAGATCCCGTTTGCACCACCGGTAATGCCGAACACGTCATTGATCAGGGCAATACGCACAATCTCCACCATTCCAATGGTAACGATGAGCAGATAATCACCGCGCAGATGGATGATCGGCCGCGCCACAATCACGGCAAACAGCGCTGCCGCCAAGCCGCTCAGCGGTAATGTCCACAGCACGGGCACACCGTACTGCGTATTGAGAATAGCGGTGGTGTAGGCACCTATGGCGTAAAAGGCGGCATGTCCCATGTTGAACATCCCTGCATGCCCGAGAATGATGTTCAGACTCAGGCCGAGGATCGTATACAGGCCGATGCTGTTGAGCACATCCAGCCAGTAATGGTCAAGAACCAGCGGTGCGGCCAGAATGAGGGCGGAAAAAAGAACAACAGGGACAGAGCCGGGGACTTTCATATCTTTTCCGCCACTCGTTCACCGAGCAACCCGGTGGGACGGACAATGAGGATGAGAATCAGGACGAAAAAGGCGATCGCATCCTTCCAGGCCATGGAGATGTACGCTGAGCTCAGCGACTCGATCACGCCGAGGAGCAGGCCGCCCAGCATGGCACCCGGAATGTTCCCGATTCCACCGAGAATGGCCGCTGTGAAGGCCTTGAGACCATAAATCCAGCCCATGGTGAAGTTGATCTGCCCATAATAGATCCCCACCATCATACCGGCAGCACCGCCCAGAGCCGGCCCGATGCAAAAGACAATCATGATCACCCGATTGACATCAATACCCATCAGGCGGGCGGCATCCTGATCAATGGCCGTCGCACGAATGGCCGTACCGATACGTGTTTTCTGAACGAACAGGTACAGGGCGACCATCATCAGAATCGAGGAGAGCAGGATAAGGATGCGCATGAGCGGAATAGGCATGCCCAGGATAAGTATCGGCGTGTTGGGCAACAGATCTTGCGGATAGACGTAGTACTTGGCGCCGTAGATGAGCATGATTGCGTTCTGGAAGAAGATCGATGCACCCAGCGCCGATACCACCGCAGACAGACGATGTGATTCACGCAGGGGGCGGTAGGCGATGCGCTCCAACAGAATACCGATGATGCTCACCAACCCCATGACCATCAATGCCAGCAG
The DNA here is from genome assembly GCF_016446285.1 of Desulfobulbus oligotrophicus. Taxonomy (NCBI): domain Bacteria; kingdom Pseudomonadati; phylum Thermodesulfobacteriota; class Desulfobulbia; order Desulfobulbales; family Desulfobulbaceae; genus Desulfobulbus; species Desulfobulbus oligotrophicus. The sequence goes on along the minus strand of NZ_CP054140.1, from coordinate 1,149,555 downwards.
GCCGACTCCGAGAAAACCGCTGAGATAATCGGTCAGGGCAAGGGAGGTGAGCAGGGTCAACCCCAGATAGGCGCCGATGGTAAACAGATCGCCGTGGGCAAAGTTGATCAGTCTCAGCACACCGTAAACCATGGTATATCCCAGCGCAATAAGCGCATAGATGCCACCTACGGCCAGACCATTGGTCAGTTGCTGAAAAAATTGCTCCATCGGCTCTTAAACAGTATGCCGGGACAGTGCCGTCCCGGCATGGAAAGGGATTGACGATTAAGGCTGCAGGATGAAAGCGCCCTGACTGTCCACCTTGTACACCCGATACACCTCGCCTACACGATCACCCTTGTCGTTGAACGAGATCGTACCGGTCAGGCCCGGGAAATCCTTGAGCGACTGCTTCAGGTAGGCGGAGATCTTGGCAGGATCGGTCGAGTCAGTACCCTTGATGGCCTCAATGATCACCCTGAAACCGTCTCCGGCAAGGACAGGATAGATGGATTTGGGTGCGTTGCCAAATTTCTTCTCAAAGGAGGCAACAAAAGAACGAGCGGCAGGAGTATCCAGATCTTTTGGCAATGGCGGCGTAAGAAACAAGAATCCTTCCGCAGCGGCAGTACCAGCAATCTTGACCAGCTCAGGATTGTTGACCGCATCACCACCCATAAAGGGAACTCCCCAGCCCATCTCTTTTTTCTGACGTAGTAACAGACCGGCTTCAGGATAATAACCGGTGAAGAAGACAAAGTCGGGATCTGCCGCCTTCATCTTGGTCAGTATGGTGTTGTAATCACGCTCACCGGGGGTGAGAGCTTCAAAGAAGACAACCGGGATATTTTCGTTCTTAAGATTAGCCTGCGTCTCTTCGGCCAGTCCCTTGGCATACGAGGTACTGTCATGGATGATGGCCACCTTCTTGTGCCCGAGTTGACGGATAGTGGCGGTAGCTACCTTGCCCTGTTCATCGTCTCGCGGACAGGTACGAAAGAAGTTGGCAAGACCTTTTTCAGATAACCGGATAGCAGTGGAACCGTTGGCCACCTGAATAACACCGGCCTCATCGTAAATATTTTGCGTGGCCTCGGTGATGGCCGAACCATAGGTTCCAATCACTGCGATGATACCCTGTGTAGCAAGCCGGTTGGCAGCAAGGGAGGCTTGGCGGGGGTCACCGGCATCATCCTCGTTGAGAATTTCAACTTTCTTGCCGTTCACTCCGCCCTGCTGATTCAACTCTTCAGCCAGCAGACCGACAACCTGTTTCATCTCCTGGCCTTCACCGGCCCAGGCACCGGTTAGTGGACCCATGAGACCGATTTTGACAGTATCTGCGGCTTGAGAACCGGTCACCAGTACAAAAAACAGGCCTGTAACAAGATACAACAGTCTTTTCATCTTCTTCTCCTTCGTTGTAAAAAGCATGAGAGACAACCGACGATGCCATTTTTAAACAGGAATTGGTATCAGTAAAGCCATTGGAAGTCAACCATTAAGCCGGCCAGATAACGGCGTTACACCTGGGTAGAACACGATTCAGCAAGCCTGGGGTAAATAAAAACTCTGCAAAACCTACTGTCCGCCGGCCACCTGTTTTCTTGCTAAAAACGCATGGTATTCCGCCACGGTCGGTAATCTGCCCAACAGGGCACTGATTGCGGTCACCTCGGCTGACCCGAGAAACACCCGGGCACCGTCACCGAGTCGATTGTCAAAATTACGGGTTGAGGTGGACATCACCACAGCTCCGGGCTGAACCCGGGCCTGATTGCCCATGCACAGACTGCAACCGGGAATCTCGACACGCCCGCCTATCTGTGCAAAAACGCTCAGCCCGCCTTCGTTGCGGATCACATCCCGATCCATACGGGTTGCCGGAGCGATCCACAGACGACTTTGTGCATAGGGTTCATCCTTCAATAAATGCGCCGCAACACGCAGATGACCAAGGTGCGTCATGCACGAACCGATAAAGGCCTCATCAATGGCAGTGCCTGCCACCGAACTCAGCGGACGGATGTCGTCCGGATCGTTTGGGCAGGCCAGAAGGGGTTCAACCACCGTATTCAGATCAATATCAAGAACTGCCTTGTACCGGGCCTTCTCATCTCTGCACAAAAGAGATGGGGCAGCCAGCCATGCCTCCAGGGCGGCAATCCGTCGTACCAGCGCCTCCCTGTCCTGATAGCCCTCATCGATCAACTGCAGCAGCAGGCCGATGTTGTCCCTGATATTGCTTTCCACCCTGGATAACGACAAGGCTACAGTACAGGCTGCCGCACTGCGTTCTGCAGAGGCGTCACTCAGCTCAAAAGCCTCTTCAACACTGAAATCTTCAATGCCCTCGATCTCCAGAATGACCCCGGCAAAGATATTTTTCTTCTCTTTTTTGGCCACCGTCAACAGTCCCTTCTGCAGGGCTGTGTACGGAATGGCATTGACCATGTCCCGAACTGTAATGCCCGGCCGGCGTTGCCCGTGAAAACGAACCAGCACTGACGGCGGCATTTCCAGGGGCATGAATCCCAGAGCCGCGGCAAAGGCCACAAGCCCGGATCCTGCCGGAAATGAGATCCCCAGGGGAAAACGGGTGTGAGAATCGCCCCCGGTGCCAACCGTATCCGGAATCAGCATCCGGTTTAACCAGGAGTGGATAACACCGTCTCCGGGACGCAGGGCAAGACCGCCGCACTTGATGGTGGTTTCAGCCATACTGTCCCAGCGACCGAGATCCGAAGTCTTGGGATAGGCGGCTGTATGGCAGAAGGACTGCATGAACAGATCGGTTTTGAAACGGAGGCAGGCCAACTCTTCGATCTCCTGCATCGTCATGGGGCCGGTGGTGTCCTGAGAACCCACCGTGGTTATCTGCGGCTGACAAACCGTACCGGGCAGCACTCCCGGCAGACCGCATGCACGCCCCACCATTTTCTGGGCAAGGGTATAGGCCTGATCTTCTGCAGGCTCCGGATTCACAACCTCCTTGAAGACCGACGGATAAGGCCGCTGCAGTGCTTCGCAGGCCATGCGGGTAAGGTTACGGCCGATAATCAGGTTGAGTCGGCCACCGGCACGGTACTCATCAAGCAGAGTGACCGGTGGTTCGTCCATGCGGACTGATCGACCATTCTGGTCTGTCAACGTCCACTGCCGAAGATTGAGCGTGCATTCCTCACCGGTTTGCAGGTCGGTCACATCGCAGGCAATTGCCAGCACACCGGCATCGCGTGCAGTGGCGTAAAAAATAGGGGCAATGGTGGAACCGAGCACAATACCGCCGCGTCGTTTGTTGGGCACATGGTGAATATCCGTGC